>NZ_JBEOYI010000025.1:0-128322 GCF_040297005.1 Streptomyces sp. NPDC001904
CCCCGGCGGGGGGCCCCCCCCCCCCCCCCCGCGCGGCCGGCCCCCGCCCCCCTCTTGCGTTTCCCGCACGCTCAGACGATGACTGCCTCAGAGCGCACCGGAAGATCGTAGGTGCGACGGATGCTGGAGCCCTGCCTGCTCAGGTCGGCCCCATAGACATGCAGGGACACGCTGGTGCAGTCGGCCGCGTTCCGGACCTCGTGGATGTCTCCTGGCGGAAGAAGAAAGTCGACCGCGCCGGCCGCGTTCGTCGTGATGCCGGCGGGGACGAGGTGAGGCTGCTCTGATTGCTCCACGAGGCGGTAGCGGACCTCCTGCTCAGACCCGAGGTAGACACCCGTAACACACCAGGCGACATGATCGTGAATAGCCGTCCGCTGCCCTGGCAGCCAGATCAACGCGACGACCGAGAACGAGTCCTCGGGATCCACATGGAGAATGTGCTGCTTGTACGCGTCCTGCTGGGGGTCCATCTGCTCCGGTGTCAGCAAGCCGTCGCACCGTAGATAGGGAGCGACGGCCTGCCCGACGCGCTCGCCGCTGCGTGCTGGATCGTCGGCGGCCCACGCCCGCACTGCCACTCGGATGTCGGCGACGAGCCGAGTCAGTGGTGACGCGAGATCCTCGGAGTGTCCACTCATGCGGATCGCCCTCCCTTGCTGATCTGAGTACGTCAAAGCCTCCGCCGGAGTCCTTGGGTCACACCCCGAGACGTTCGAGTGTGCGTAGGGCGTCGAGCAGACCGGTGCGGTCGTCGTCGCTTCGGCGCATGGTTGTCACGACCGTGGCATTGGCACCGGAGTCGTCGACGCTCTGCTGGAGGGCGGGTGCCAGGACAGGATGTGCGCTGATCTCGACCAAGACGTCGTGGTCGCGCAGCAGCCGGCTGGTGGCATCGGCGAGCAGGACGGGATGGCGGAGATTGCCGGCGAAGTAGCCGCCGGTGGCTTGTTGCCAGTCGAGTTCCTCGCCTGTCACCGAGGACACCATGGGTATGCGGCCGGGCTTGGGCGTCAGTGTTCCGACGGCGGCTTCGAGGTCGGCCATGATCGGGTCGATGGCGGGACTGTGCGCGGGCAGATCGACTCGGACCATGGCACACAGCACCTCGCTTGCCTGGAGCTCGGTCACCATGGTCTCGAGGACGGCGCGTTCACCGGCCAGGATGGTGGTTCGGGGTCCGTTGCGGGCTGCGATGGACACACCGGTACGCAGGTGTGGCGTGAGTTCGGCCGCGGACAGCTCGAAAGCCGCCATGCCGCAGTGCGGGCCGGCCACCCGTCGCTGCTGGTCGCTGTAGTGGTGGACCAGTCGGGCCGCGTCGGGGATGTCGAGTATGCCCGCGATGACGCAGGCGGCGACCTCGCCGATGCTATGGCCCGCGACGGCGGAGGGTAGTACGCCCTTCGACTCCAGCCAGCGGGCGATGCCCACCTGGATGGCAAAGATGATGGGCTGCATGACTCCGACGTCGCCGGTCCTGATGTCCGGTTCGTCGAGGAAGAGCTCGTGCACGAGTGACCATCCGGTGTGCCGGGCGAGTTCCCTGTCGCACTCTTCGAGGACAGCGCGGAACGCCGGTTCGGCCCGGAAGAGCGTGCGCCCCATCCCGACCCACTGCTGGCCGTAGGGGGAGCACACGAATGCGGCTCGCATGGCGCTCTCGGTGGCAGGGGCGGACTCGACGAATCCGACCGGGGCCGTCTCCTGGACGGGCGCTTTGTCGAGTTGGCTCAGCCGTAGTTGTGGAGCTGTGGCCACGACGCTGAGCAGGTCGGTGAAGTCCTGTGCCAGCTGCTCGGCGTCCGCCGGTGTGAACAGGTCGAGGGCATAGCTGAGGCTGGCGTCGATACCGGCCGGGGTTCGGCCGCCGACAAAACGCTCGAACAGCTCGAAGCGGAGGTCGAAGCGGGTGATCCCCTCTTCGACCGGCTCCATCCGCACGGTGAGATCGGGCAGTTCGAGGTCGGCGATCGCATTGTTCTGGAAGGCCAGCATCACCTGGATCAGCGGGTGCCAAGCCGGTGATCGAGCGGGGTTGAGGGCTTGGACGAGGTGGTCGAACGGAACGTCCTGGTGGGCGAAGGCGGCCAGGTCCGTACTGCGCACGCGGGACAGGAGCTCGCGGAAGGTGGGATCGCTGTCGGTCCTGGTGCGCAGCACCAGGGTGTTGACGAAGAATCCCACGAGGTCGTCCAGCTCCTCGTCGCTGCGCCCAGCGGTGGGGATGCCGATGGCGATGTCCGTACCTGCCCCGCGACGGGTGAGCAGGGCTGCAAGTGCGGCCTGAACGACCATGAACACGCTGGTACCGGTGTCTCG
The DNA here is from genome assembly GCF_040297005.1 of Streptomyces sp. NPDC001904. Lineage (NCBI taxonomy): Bacteria > Bacillati > Actinomycetota > Actinomycetes > Kitasatosporales > Streptomycetaceae > Streptomyces > Streptomyces sp. NPDC001904. The sequence continues at coordinate 2,323 of NZ_JBEOYI010000025.1, forward strand.
CGCCAGTTCTTGCAGCGCCTTGTGCGTCGTGTGCGGCACATGTGTGACGGCTCGGCCGCCCTTGTGTGAGGGGACGTCCGGCCGGGGGGCAGCCATGTCGATCTGCAGCCGGTCGCTGAGTCCTTCCAGCTCTGCTCTCCAGAACTCTGTCTCCCGGTTGAGCAGGCTGTTCGGATCATCTTGTGCGCCCAGCAGTTCGTTCTGCCACAGCGTGTAATCGACGTACTGACACGGGAGTGCATCCCAGTCCGGGACTGCCCCGTGACGACGTGCGGAGTACGCGAATGCCAGATCCTGATTGAGTGGTGCCAACGACCATCCATCACAGGCAATGTGATGGATAGTCAGCAGCAGTACGTGCTCGTCGGGCTGCAGCCGGAACAGCCGAGCTCGCAGCACGGTCTCAGCGGTGAGGTCAAAGGCGTAGCCGGCCTCTTCTCGCAGAGCCTCGGGCAGTTCCGCCTCGGAGAGGGCGATGACAGGCACCTCGACGGGCACCTCGTCGGGTTCGAGAACGATTTGCTGGGGCTGCCCGTCCCAGTCCGGGTAGGCAGTACGCAGGCTCTCGTGCCGCGCAACCAGGTCCTCGAGGGCGCCTTGCAGGGCGGGGATGTCGAGATCGCCGCACAGCCGATAGGCGATCGGCATGTTGTAGTGCCCTGCCGCGCCGTGCAGTCGGTTCAAGAACCACAGACGGCGCTGCGTCTGCGAGAGCGGGATCTCTTCCGGCCGGTCAAACCGACGCAGTTCTGGGCGCCGGTTGGCAGCGCCGTTCTCCAGGTGCTCGGCAAGCTGGGCGACGGTTGGCGACTCGAACACCGTACGCACCGGAATGTCGATGCCCAGGGCCGCCCTGACGCGGGTGGCGAGTCGGGTGGCCAGCAACGAGTGGCCACCCAGCTTGAAGAACGAGTCATCAATGGTGACTCGTTCCACGCCGAGAACCTGGGCGAACACCGCGCAAAGGATCTCCTCCTGGGGGGTGCGTGGCTCCCGTCCCCGAGTCTCGCTCACTGCTGGCTCCCGACGACGGCCGAGCGCACCTGAGCCGGCCACTGTGCGCTGTCAAGGCCGTACTGACACAGGAACGCGTAGACCAGCCGCTCCAGACCGAAGCCGACGCATCCACTGCGGACCGGGCCGTCTTCTCCGTGGTCGATACCGAAGGTCTTACCGAACAGGTCGTCGTGGTAGTTGAAGGAACCCACGGCGATCGTCTGCTCCGGCGCGACGTGCAGCCTCAGCTCATACTTGAGCTCCATGAGCCGCTGCGACCAGATCCTTTCCGAGGTGTCCGTGCCGCAGAAGAACGGGTCGTTGCCCACCTCGCAGAATCCGCTCATACCCAGCGTCTCGACGAAGTCGAAGACCTTGCGCATGAAGCGCTCCCGGGCGTTCAACACATCTTCGCGCGAGCCCATAAAAACGATCTCTCGGATGGTGAAGTCCCAGAGCCGCTCCAGCGTCGTGGCGTACGCGGCCTCGAAGCGGAACGACTTGCCGCGCGCCGTGACGACGTGCAGCTTGTCGGCTTCCAGCGTTCGTCCGCCATATTGGTGGAACGTGTGATAGCACATCGTTGGCGGAAGGCAGTAATCGACGTTTCCGCAAGAATCGAGGATCCCGGAGTCGAGGCTGTCGGCGGCGTACGAATCCTGGAAGTCACGGTAGACGTCCAGGTCGTTGCGCAGCCGGGTGACGAACATGAGGTGCTGCGGGAAGGACTTCGTGTATCCCGCAGTTTCCAGGGTCTTGGTCCTGATCAGCGTCGGGTACCGGTACTCGCGGGGGTCGAAATCCTCGGCCAGCAGGTCGCAGACCGCCTTGTCGAAGTACGTGAAGAGGGAGAGCAACGGCTCTCCGAGGGCCACCTGGCCCTCGCCGACTTCGGTCACCGCGCCTGACTGCTCGAGGAGATCGAATATGTCTCCGTGAGACGTGCGCCGGTGCGGCGAGGTCCACACCGAACGGGCGGGAGTTACACGCTGCTTACGAACGTCGTTGTTCACCATGTAGTCGACCTTGGCGGTCAGGGCGGCGTGGTCGAGCGGCTCGGCCGAGAACAGAACCACGCCGTGCACCTCGTCGTCCTTCACGACCAGGTGGAAGCGCGTGATCTCGGGCGAAACGAAGTAGAGGCGGCGCTCGATCTCGGGGGCCAGCGCCTCGGGGATCGGAGTCTGCAGCTCGATCCGGGTCTGGACATCGTTCAGGTGCTTCATGGTGACTACTTCCTCGCCGGTGGGGACAACAGGGCCCGGCGCGCGCCTGTGCCATGGCGGCGCGCGCCGGGGAGGCGGCCTAGACCGCGGCCTTGGAGGTGACCAGTCGGACGAGGCCGTCGACGGTGCGGAAGTTGTCGAAGTTCATGTCTTCGGGACCCAGGCTCAGACTGAATTCCTGCTCCAGGAACAGTGCAAGCTGCATGGCAAAAAGGGAGTTGACGTAGCCCAGGGCGAAGATGTCGTCGCTGTCGGCCAATGGCTGGCCCGCCAGCTGGGGGGCGAGAAATGCGCGGACCCGGTCGCGGGTTTCTTCGTGCGTCATTGTGGGGCTTCTCCTTCGAGGGTATGGCGGGGTGGAAAGGTCAGTAGGTGTAGAAGCCTTCGCCGGTCTTGCGACCGAGGAGTCGGGCGTCGACCATCTTCTGGAGCAGCGGGGCCGGGCGGAACTTGCTGTCCCGGAAGCTCTCGTACAAGACGGTGAGGGAATTGAGGATCGTGTCGAGGCCGATCAGGTCACCGGTCTCCAGCGGGCCCATCTTGTGGCCGAAGCACTCACGGAACATCTTGTCGACGTCCCCGGCCGAGGCGATCTGGTCCTGGACGCAGAAGATGGCCTCGTTGATGGTCACCATCAGAACCCGGTTGGTGATGAACCCGGGGGAATCCTGGACGACGATTCCCTCCTTGCCGAGGTTCTTGAGCACTCCGCGAGTGATGTCCAGTGTCTCTTCGGAGGTGAAGTGTCCGCTGACCACCTCGACAGCGCTCATCATCGGAACGGGGTTCATGAAGTGCAGTCCGAGGATCTGTGCCGGGCGCTTGGTGACCGACCCGACCCGAGTGATCGGCACCGCGGAGGTGTTGACGCCGAAGATCACATCAGGGCGGCACAGGGCGTCGATCTGCTCGTACACCGCGCGCTTGATGTCCCAGTTCTCCGTGACGTTCTCGACCACGAAGTCGACGTCTGCCAGGGGCGCGTACACGGTACTGGTCCGAATCCGCGAGAGGACGGTGTGAGCGCTCTGCGGCGGCTTCTGCCCAAGGAGCATGGCGTGCACCATGACGTCACGCCCGATCTGGGCGAGCGCACTGTCGAGCTGATCCTGCGAGGTGTCCACCAGGACCACTTCGAACTCGGCCTGCGCGAACGACTGGGCGACGCCACGTCCGATCGTTCCTGCTCCGATCACGCCTACGGTACGGATACTCACTGGTTACGCCCTTCTTGGGTTGCGGAAAGGGGGTGCTCTGGGGACTTCCAGCACATGGGGTACGGCTCAAGATCACGTCTTCGAGAAGAGAGCGGTGGTAACGCGCTTCGGGGCCGGGCCGGCTCTACTCGCTGCCCTTCGCCATACGGCGGCGCTGCTGGTGTTGACGGCGCCGCTGAAGGTTGGCCCTGCGGTCCTCGAGAGCCATGGCCCTCTGGGGTGAGGGCTCTTTGGCAGGTGCCTGGTCCAGGCCGGCGAGGTGCGCCACGGTGAGCCCCTCGTACAGATCGCTCAGGGTGATCGTCGTTCCCAGACGGGAGTTGACGGCACTCACCAACTGGATGGCGACCAGGGAGTTGCCGCCGAGGTCGAAGAAGCTGTCCTGGATCCCGACCTTCTCGATGCCGAGCAGGTCCTGCCACACCTCGCAGACGGTGCGCTCGGCATCGTTGCGTGGTGCGACGAACTCGGTGAGGATGTCAGGCCGTTGGTGCGCCTGTTCGGCCCTCTCCACAGTCGCATCCGCTGCCAGGGAGGCCGCGTCGGCAAACACGTCCGACAGAGCGGCGGGCGATACGACGATTTGCGCCTCGGACGCGCTGGTCAGGATCGTATCGAGGGCCCTCAGTCCCTCGACCGTCGACATTCCACGCTGTTTCACCTGTTCGGCGGTTGCCGAGGCGGCCGCGTCGGCAGCCATGCCGACGTCCCTCCAAGGGCCCCAGTCGATGGTGATCACGCGGTGGCGTCGTCCGCGATCGTGGGCGAAAGCGTCGAGGAAGCAGTTGGCGGCGCAGTAGTCGACCTGGCCCACGCTGCCGATGTTTGCTCCGTTCGACCCGAACAGCACCAGGAAATCCAGGTTCTGGTCGGCCAGGGCTTCTTCGAGGACCAGCGTGCCGCGCACCTTGGGTCGGAGCACTTCGGCTGCCGTCGTCAGGTCCTTCAGCTGGATGAGACCGCCACCGGGAACACCTGCCGTGTGGAAGGCGCCGTGGATGGCGCCCCAGCGCTCGGTGGTCTGCCGGACGGCTTCGCGCATCGCCTCCCCGTCGCTGACATCGGCCTGTAGTACGAGCAACTGCGCACCTGTGTCGCGCAACCGCACCAGTTCGCGCACGACTCGGGTGTCGCGCTGCTCCCCCGGGTTGCTCCGGAGCCATGTGTCCCATTCCGCGGCCGGCGGCAGTGGGCTACGGGCCGTGAGGGCGATCCGGGCGCCGGCCGCGGCCAGATGGCCCGCCAGAGCGAGCGCCAGCCCGCCCGTGCCACCGGTGACGAGGTAGGTGCCTCCCTCGCGGATTGCGGGTGCCGGCTTTGAACCGTCCTGCGGCGCCAGCGGCTGCGGGAGATAGTGCTGGATCCAGCGGTGGCCCCCTCGGTGGGCCACCGTCTCCGATCCCGTCGCGGACTCGGTCGCCAACTCGGCGATGAGATGGTCGAGTTGCGCTCGGGTCGGCGCAGTACGGCAGTCGATGTCCACGCTGCGGCACGCGGTTTCCGGCACCTCGCGGGGCAGCACCCGGGTCGGACCGAGCAGAGTGGCCTTCAGGGGCGACAGCGGCTCGGAGCCGGTGATGTCGTGCAGACCGTTGCTGAGCACCCAAAGGTGACGTGCCGCAGGTTGCGCGTGCCGCGTCAGGGCCTGAGTGAGGTGTATCAGGCTTTCGAAGCCGAGCTGCAGTACGGCCGTCTCGTGGTCGCTCTGCGTTCCATGGGCGTCCTCGTGTTCGGAAGTGACGTTCCAGGCATGCACGATTCGGGAGGGCGTGCCTGCCGGACCGTCTCGCAGTGTGGTGATCAAACGGTTGTAGTCGGTGCCGTCGGACGGGTCGATGGTGTAGCGGCCGTCCGCTGTCTCGGACCAGGCACCGGATGCTGCCACCACGCTCACCGTGGCACCGGTTCGGCGCAGCCGCTCGGCCATCGCGTCGCCCACGCCCAGGCCGTCGGCAAAGACCAGCCAGTGCTGGTCGGGATCGAGCTGCCTGCCTACGGGAAGTGCGGCCCGTTGCCAGGAGGGGGCGTAGAACCAGTCTTCGAGAGAGTCGCGGCGCGAGACGGTCCGGGCGGTGGCCGGGGCGGTCTGAGGGGTGATCCAGTACCGCTTTCGTTGGAAGGGGTAGCTGGGAAGCGCGATGCGGCGGCGCTGTTGGTGGCCGAAATAGGCCGTCCAGTCCGGGGTGTTTCCGGTGAGCCAGAGCCCGGCGAGGGCGCGCTGCACGGTCTCCGTGGCGCTGCGCTGGTCGCGCTGGTGGGGCAGCGAGGCGAAGGCAGTGGCCTTCAGGCCCGCGCCGGTGAGGATGCGACGGGCGAGACTGGCCAGGGTCTTTCCGGGGCCCACTTCCAAGAGCACGGTGTGGGGTTCGGAGGCAGCTGTGACGACGCCTTGCGCGAACTCGACCGTGGCGAGGATGTGATTTCCCCAGTACTGGGGGTCACGGGCCTGCTCGTTGTCGATCCACCGGCCGGTGACGTTCGAGATGAACGGCGTGGTGGGGTCCTGCCGCTCTGTGGCGGCGACGGCCGCAGTGAATTCATCGACCATCGGCCTCATGAGCGAGGAATGGAAGGCGTGCCCGGTGGCGACGGGCTGGGTGGCCCAGCCCTTCTCTGCCGCGATCCGGTCGAAGTCCTCGACTGCCTGATGCGAGCCGGCCACGACGCAGTCGCGCGGACCGTTGTGCACGGCGAACGAGAGGCCGGAAGTGAGCACGGCTTCGACCGCCGGACGGTCGGCCATGACGTTGAGCATGGCTCCGGGGGCTTGTGCCTGCATCAGGCGGCCGCGCAGGGCCACCAGACGCAGTGCGTCGGGGAGGGTGAAGACTCCCGCCATGCAGGCAGCGACCCATTCGCCGAGGCTGTGGCCGAGCATGGCGGTGGGGGTGATGCCCCAGGAACGCCAGAGCTGGGCCAGCGCGTACTCGATGACGAAGAGGGCGGGCTGAGCCCACTCGGTCTCGCTGAGACGTTCGTCCTCCATGAACATCACGTCGCGGATGTCGGTGCGCAGTACGGGAAGCAGTAGTTCGGCGCAGTGGTCGACCGTGGTACGGAAGTGCGGTTCCTGGTCGTAGAGGTCCTTCGCCATCCCGGTGTGCTGAGAGCCCTGGCCGGTGAAGAGGAGGACCAGCGGTCCGCCCTCCTGAAGGGCAAGGGTGGTCGTGACGTGAGCCGGGTCGCGTGTTTCCAGGTATGCGGCGACGGCGGCCGGGTCGGATCCGGTGACGGTGCGCCGATGCGGAAAGGCACGGCGTCCGGTGGCAAGGGTGTAGGCGGCGTCGGCGAGTTCGGGCTTGTCCCGGCGCAGGGCCTGAGCAAGCCGGTCGGTGGCGGCCTCCAGCGCCTCGGCGGTGCGGGCGGACAGTACCAGTGTCTCGGTAGGGCGCCGGCTCTTTGAGGAGGGTGCGGGAGCGGGAGCCTCTTCGAGGACGATGTGGGCGTTGGTTCCGCCGAAGCCGAAGGCACTGACTCCCGCGCGACGTGCCCGTTCGGTGCGTGGCCAGGAGCCGAGGGCTGACTGGACGTGGAACGGGCCGCCCGCGAAGTCGATGGCCGGGTTGCCCCGCTTGTAGTTGAGCGAGGGCGGCAGGGCCTCGTGCTCCAGTGCGAGCGTTGTCTTGATCAGCCCGGCGATGCCGGACGCGGCGTCGAGATGACCGAGGTTCCCCTTGAGGGAGCCGAGCGCACACGATCCCGTATTGCCGAAGGCCTGGGTCAGTGCCTGCACCTCAATGGGATCACCCAGTGCGGTGCCGGTGCCGTGGGTTTCTATGTAGTCGATGTCCGCCGGGACGAGCCCGGCATCGGTCAGCGCGGCAGTGACGGCCGCGGCCTGGCCGCTCACGCTGGGCGCGGTGAAGCCGACCTTCACCGCGCCGTCGTTGTTCACGCCAGAGCCCTTGATCACAGCGTGGACGGTGTCGCCTTCGGCCAGTGCGTCACCGAGCCGCTTCAGCACTACGGCGCCCACGCCCGTCCCGAAGACGGTCCCTTGGGCATCCGCGTCGAACGGGCGCACGTGACCGTCCGGGGAGACGAAGGAGCCTTCCTGGTGCAGATAGCCGGTTCCCGGCTCCGGATCGACGTGGACACCTCCCGACAGGGCCATGTCGCAGTCCCCGGCCAGCAGGCTCCGGCAGGCCGTGTGCACGGCGACCAGTGCAGTCGAGCAGGCGGTGCGAAGCGAGACAGCCGGGCCTTTCAGATCCATCTTGTACGCGATCCGAGAGGCCAGGAAACCCACTTCGTTCGCGACCAGGACCTGGGTCTGCCCCACCGTGTCCACGATCTGCTGATGCGAATAGACGTGCTGGACATAGCGGTTGGTGCCCGCGCCGGCGAAGACGCCGATGCGGCCCGGGTAGCGGACTGCATCGTGACCCGAGTTCTCCAGCGCCTCCCACGCCGTTTCCAGCAGAAGCCGATGCTGAGGGTCCATGAGCTCGGCTTCACGGGCCGTGTAGCCGAAGAACTCAGCGTCGAACAGGTCGCTCCCGGCGAACTGAGGCGTGGCCTTGACGTAGTTCTGCCGACCGAAGACTTCAGGAGACACTCCTGCCGCGGTCAACTCCTCGTCGCTCAAAGCAACGATGGACTCGACCCCATCGCGCAGGTTCACCCAGAACTCGTCCAGGTCCTGCGCGCCTGGGAAGCGCCCGGCCATGCCGACGATCGCGATGTCACCGTCGGTGGCGCTCACTTCGCTGCTCGCAGATTCTCCACGAGACCACCGAGGGTACGAACCGTCGGGCCCTCGTAGACGATGGTCAAAGGCACAGACACACCCAGTTCCTGCCGCAGACGGTGCACCACCTGGAGGCCGAGCAACGAGCTGCCGCCCAGTTCGAAGAAGTTGTCGTGCACGCCGACGCTCTCCAGTCCGAGCAGTTCTTGCCAGATGCCCGCGACCTCGTGCTCGGTCTCCCCGCTCGGTGCGACATAGGGGTTACGCAGATGGGGGCGTTCGTGCCGCTGAGCGGGAGGCGACACCTCCGCGACCGGGTCCGACCAGACGGCTTGACGACGCGCCACGTCGCCCGTCGATATGACCAGTTGAGGCTGGGGCACGGCGTCGAGGATCCGCGCTACGACCTGGCGTCCTTCGTCCGGCGTCAGCGCCAACTCGCGTACGGCGGCGCCAAGGTCGGAGGTGCTGCGATCCCCGGCCGAGAAGTACCAGGCTTCCCAGTTGATGCTGGTCCACGGCACTTCAGCGCAGTGATGGCGCTGGGCGAAGGCGTCCAGGGCCGCGTTCGCGGCAGCATAGGCACCGAAACCGAGGCCACCCAGGAGGGAGGCGATGGAGGAGGCGAGGATTGCAAAGTCAAGCTGCTGGTCGGCCAGCACCTCGTGCAGGATCTGGGTGCCGTACAGCTTCGGGCCGAAGTGCCATCCAGCCGCTTCCGCGTCGAGGGCGGACACCTCCCGGTGAGCGGCCGGTCCAGTGGTACCGGCACAGTGCAATACGCCGTCAATGGAGCCGAACTCGCGTAGCACGCGTTCCTTGAGCGCGAGCATGGCCGAGCGGTCCGCGACGTCGGTGGCGGAGACCAGCACGCGGGAGCCGAGCGCTTCGAGTTCCCGGACGGCGTCGATCACCGACCGGGTCGCCTCCGGATGCTGCGCATTGTCCCAGGTCTCTCGCGGCGGAAGCCCGGTGCGGCCCAGCAGGACCAGCGCCACCTGCTGCCGCTCGGCCAGAACGCGGGCCGACAACAGCCCGATCTTCCCGAGTCCGCCGGTGATCAGATACACCCCGTTCTCCCTGACCGGAGCGCTGGTTCGCACCGCAGGTGTGTCGGCCACGAAGGTGGGGGCCCATCGATGGTTTCCGCGCAGGGCAACCGTGCGCTCGCCGACCGGCGCGGCAAGTTCGGCAAGGAGCTGATCGACGTTCACCGGCGCCGCGTGCCCCGAGTCCAAACGGAGGTCGAAGTGGGCGCAGCTGAGCGAGGGGTACTCCTGCCCAAGGACCTTGCAGAGCCCCTGGACGGTGGCCTTGGGCGGGCTCAGCGGCTCGTCCCCGTGGACCGTGCAGACCTCGGTGGACACCACGTCCCAGCGCTGGGAGCGGGTCATGAGCTCGGATTCGGTTGCCTGCGCCCAGTGGACGAGGCTGTCGAACGAGCGGTGCACCAGACCCTGGACGTCCTCGGGCTCGGCGGCGTGAGCGGAGACATCGCCCACGCTCCAGCAGTGCACCACGCGGTCGGGCAGCTCGTCATCGGCGCGCAGCGCCGCGGCCAGTTCGGTGAAGTGTGCCGCCTGCGCAGGGTCGAGCACGAAGTCCCGTGCGCTCTTGCGGCTCCACTCGCTTCCCGCCGAGACGGTGCGCACGGTGGCGCCGACTGCCTCCAAGCGCTCGGCGAGCTGCTGACCAACCCCGCTCTCGTCGGCGAAGACAAGCCACCTGTGGCCGACGAGATCTGCTGCGACCGGTGCGGGGGCTGCCGCGAGTCGACGCCAGGAAGGCACGTAGAACCAGTCCGGCAGCGAACCGCGCCGCTGCTGGACGACTCCGTCGGTGAGCTGGACAGCGCCGGGGGTGAGCCAGAAGGTGCGCCGCTCGAACGGGTAGCCCGGAAGCGGAGTCCGCCTGCTCCCGGCGGTCGGCGCGGGGAAGGGGCTCTCTCGGCCGGCCAGCCACAGACGCGCTGCCGCAGCAAGCATCGAGCTCCGGTCGCTCTGTCCGAGGAAAGGTCCCGGCAGCGAGGGGACGACCACGCGGTCGGTGCCGATGGCGGCCGGGTGCTGGAGGGCATCCGTGGTCAGGGTCGGCGCAGGGCCGATCTCCACGATCGCGAGGTCGGGAACCGACCAGAGGGTGTTCATCCCGTCCGCGAAGCGCACGGTGTGGCGTACGTGCCGAGCCCAGTAGTCGGGGCTGGTGGCCTCTTCTGCGGTGATCCATGTGCCGGTCAGGTTGGAGACGAATGGCGTCGAGGGGGCATTGAGCTGGACCGACGCGACCAGTTCGGCGTAGCGCTCGACGACCGGATCCATCATCGGGGAGTGAAAGGCGAAGCGAGTCGTCAGTCTCCGGCTGGCGACACCGGCCGCGAGCAGATCCCGGGCGACGCGTTCGACGCCGTCGACCGTGCCGGACAGCACACATGTCCGCTTGCCGTTGACAGCGGCAATGCACACGTCGTCGTCCGTGAAGCGGACGGCCTCTTCCTCGGACAGCGGCACCGCGAGCATCGCGCCGCCGCCCTGCTCCTCGATCAGGCGCGCGCGCTCCACGACGAGTCGCAACGCATCCGAGAGCGAGAACACTCCGGCCACACATGCCGCGACGTACTCCCCCAGACTGTGGCCGATCATCACCTCCGGCTGTACTCCCCAGGCGTCCCAGAGGCGGACGAGTGCGTATTCCACGGCGAACACGGCGGGGTAGCCGAGGCGTGGCTGGTCCAGCGGGTGCTTGCTCTGCTTCGGCTGCTGGAGCATCTTCTGCAGGTCGAAGGGCTGAGGGGCGGCGGACTGCGCGGACTCGTCGGCAGTGAGAATCAAGGGACGGATGTCCTCACCGAGGAGGGACCTCAGCAGCTCGGCACACTCGTCCAGTGCGGCGGCAAATGCGGGTTCCTGAGCGTAGAGCCCGCGCGCCATGCCGGGGAACTGGGTGCCGAAGCCGGTGAACATGAAGGCCACCGAACGATGTGCCGCGTCGGACGCGATCGCCGTGAGCAACCGCCCGTCGTCCCGTGCGTCCAGAGCCAGCAGGGCGTCCTTGGTGCTGGAGCAGACCAGCGTCCGCCGGTGCTCGAAGGATCGCCTGCCCTGCTGGAGAGTGAAGGCCGCATCGGACAGGGGGAGTTCGGGGTGCGCGCGCAGATGGTCCTGGAGTCGGTCAGTCGCCGCCTCCAGGGCTTCGGAACTCTTGGCCGAAAGTACCAGGAGCTGTTCCTGGGGGGCGTCTGTCGCGTCCTGGCGCGCGATACGGGGCGCCTGTTCAAGGATGACGTGGGCGTTGGTGCCGCCGAGCCCGAAAGAGCTGACACCGGCGCGGCGCGGTCCCTCGTCCTCGGGCCACGCCAGCAGCTCGGTATTGACGTAGAAGGGGCTGCCGTCCAGGGCGATACGGGGGTTGGGCCGCTCGAAGTGCAGGCTCGGCGGCAGTTGGCCATGCTCGACGGCAAGCACCGTCTTGATCAGTCCGGCCACTCCCGCGGCGGAGTCGAGGTGACCGATGTTCGTCTTGACCGACCCGAGGGCGCAATGGTGGGGATCGACGCCGGAGTACGCCGAGGCCAGGGCGGAGAACTCGATCGGGTCGCCGAGGATGGTGGCTGTGCCGTGCAACTCGACGTAGCGGACGGTGTCGGGCGTGACGTCTGCGTTGGCCATGGCGGTGGAGATGGCGGTGGCCTGGCCGGTCGCATTGGGGGCGCTGAATCCGGCCCGCTGGGAGCCGTCGTTGTTCAACGCGGATCCCTTGATGACCGCGTGGATGTGGTCGTCGTCGGTGATCGCGTCCTTGAGTCGCTTGAGCACCACCATGCCGACGCCGTTGCCGCCCACAGTGCCCTGGGCTCGGCTGTCGAAGGTCCGACAGCGGCCGTCCGGCGAGAAGATTCCGTCCGGCCGGTAGGTGTAGCCCGCGCTTCGTGTCTCATCAACCGCGACACCACCGGCCAGGGCGGTGTCGCACTGATAGGCGAGTAGCGCCTGACATGCCTCGACCACGGCAACCAGTGAGGTGGAGCAGGCGGACTGGATGTTCACAGCCGGGCCCTGAAGGCCCAGCTTGTAAGCCACTCGGCTGCCGAGGAAGTCCGGCCGGTTGCCGATCACCGTCTGCTTGTCAGCGAGGATCCGCGCAGCTCCGGGCTGCGTGGCGATGTTGTGCAGCAGGTAGGTGTTGTTGCCTGATCCCGCGTAGACACCGACGAGGCCGTCGTAGCGCTCGGCGTCGTGTCCAGAGCTTTCCAGCGCCGTCCATGCGCACTCAAGCAGCACACGGTGCTGGGGGTCCATGAGTTCGGCCTCACGCGGCGAGTAGCCGAAGAACGCCGCGTCGAACTTGTCGCTGTCCTTCAGCGGGTAGTGCACGCGGACGAAGTCCGGATCGGCCAGGGTGGCTTCGTCTACGCCCCGGGCGGCGAGTTCGTCGTCTTCGAAGTGGGTGGCTGAGCAGACGCCCGCCTTGAGGTTGCTCCAGTACTCCTCGACCGTGTCGGCGCCCGGGAAGCGGCCGGCCATGCCGATGACGGCGATGTCCAGGCTGTCCTCATATGCGGCAGCGACGTCGGCCGGATCGTCGAGGCGCCCGGGTTCAACGGCCGGTTCGAGCGCCGGGTCGGGGAACGACTCGCTCATGGTGACCTCACTTCGTTTGCAGTTTCAATTGCGCGCTATGCACAGGCCGATGGCGGGCGTCGCGTCGTGACACGCGGGAAGAAGCGGTTCGTCGAGGGGCCTGGATACGGCTGGCATCGATCCGTCGGCGAAGGGGACGGCGCCGCTCAGTTCGGTGTGGGCGACGCGGACACCGTGTCTGCACACGTGCGGGCGGAGTCATCGGCTCGTCTGCGCCGCGGAAGGTGCGGCCCTGGGACAAAAGCAGAGACAGAAAAGCCCGGACATGATTGCGGGTACGAAAAATCCGTACGGACGCAATCGTCCGTACGGAGCGAAGTCATATACCCACAGTGCACCAACGTGCGGTGCCTATTCTTAAGACTTGCGCATTCGTTGTCAACGGCCGATTTCGGGGAATTGCCCGGTCAGCGGAGTGGCGAGCACTATGTCCGTCACTCTTCGGTACGGCCTCGTCGTGCCCTCAACTGCTGCTGGCGGCGCTTCATCAGAGCGTTCTGCTGCACCCCTGCGGCTTTCGTGGTGAGCGGCAGGGACGAGCCGGCATGCGTCGCCGCTCGCGCAGCGCGGGGCGCGGTTGCATCGTCCCGCTCACCGAGGAAGGCCGCCTGGGCACGCACCGAGGTGTGTCGGAAGAGATCGAGCAGTTCGACCTCTCGGCCAGTGAGCGCCTGCAGCTTGTGTTGGAGCGCCACCAGGAGCAAGGAGTGCCCGCCGATGTCGAAGAAGTTCTGTTCCATGCCCACGGATACTCCGGGCAGCAGCTCAGTCCATATGTCGGCGACCAGACGCTCCCGTTCGTTTTGCGGCGGCAACGTCGGTCGGTCCGGTCCGGACGCCGGGGCGGGCAGAGCGCTGCGGTCGATCTTCCCGTGTGCGGACAGGGGCAGCTCGTCGAGGACCACCATGGCCTGGGGGATCATGTGCGGGGACAGACGCGCGCGAAGATGCCGATCCAGGTCTGCGGTATCGAAGACCTCCGGCGTCCGCGGGGCGACGTAGGCCACCACCCGCCGGTCGCCCGGAACGTCCTCGCGGACCACGGCCACCGCGCCGCGTACCTCGCCGTGTGCGTTCAGTGCCGCCTCGATCTCGCCCAGCGCGACTCGGAAGCCCCGCACCTTGACCTGATCGTCCCGGCGTCCGAGGAACTCGATGGAGCCGTCGCGGAGTCGACGCACGACATCGCCCGTACGGTACAGGCGTTCGCCGCTCCCCTCGCCGAGGGAGTCCGAGATGAAGGCGGCCGCGGTGAGGTCGTGCTGCTGGTGGTAGCCGCGGGCGAGATTGACGCCGCCGATGAGGAGCTCGCCGGTGACGCCGATGGGCACGGCCCGCCCGGCTTCATCGACGACGTGGGCGCTGGTGCCCGGCAGGGGAACGCCGAGTGGTGTGATGTCCCACTGGGCGTCCGGGTGGTCGGCAACGGCGAGGGTCAGTACGCCGACCGTCGTCTCGGTGGGGCCGTAGTGGTTGATGACCTTGCACTGCGGAACGAGCCTCTGGAGGGAGCGCATCCAGCGCCAGTCCGACGCCTCGCCCCCGATGACCAGATACCTGCCGGGCAGCAGGTCGGCGAAGCGGGGCGAGGTTTGCAGGGCGCGGAGGTGGGAGGGCGCGATCTTCAGAAAGTCCACGCCGTGTGTCTGGACCCAGTCGGCGAGTTTCGAGGCATCGAGGGCACATTCACGAGACAGCACATGGACCTCGCCCCCGGTGCACAGGGGCGGGACCAGTGCCGTGACGCTGGAGTCGACGGTGAGGGGCTGCACCATGGCGTAACGGAGGGGGCCGTCGATACCGAGGCGCCGCAGGACGGAGTAGGTGTAGCTCACCAACTGCCGGTTCTCCACGATCACGCCCTTGGGCCTGCCGGTGGATCCCGAGGTGTAGAGCAGATAGGCGGCGTTCGACGCGGCGGATGGCGGGGTCGGCACGTTGTCCACGGGCCTGCCTGCGAGAGCCGTCCAGGCGCCGTCCAGCTCGATCACTTGGTGTCCGGGCAGAGTCGTGGTCCCGGAGGCCACCACGGTTTTGACTCGGGCATCACGCAGGATGCCCGCCCGGCGTTCGGTGGGGTCGCGGGGGTCCACGGGAACGTACGCCCCGCCGGCCTTGAGAACGCCGAGGACCGCCACGATCAGCTCGACGCTGCGGTCCAGGCAGATTCCTGTGGTCACCTCGGGGCCTACTCCGGATTCCCGCAGCAGATGAGCCATTTGGTTGGCGAGAGCGTTCAACTCTGCGTAGGTGAGGGCGGCCTGCTGCGAACGCACCGCGATCGCGTCGGGTGTCCTGTCGACCTGGGCTTCGAAGATCTGGTGGAAGGTCTCTTGTGGCACGTCGGCCGATTCGCCGTTGAGTGCGGCGATGACGTCCTGCTCCGCCGCGCTGAGCAGCGGCAACTCCGCCACGGGCTGGTCGGGTGCGGCGAGCGCGCCGGCCATGAGGGTTTGGTAGTGATCCAGGATGCGCCTGGCGGACGAGGGATCGAGGACATCGGTGGCGTAGCAGAGCTGACCGGCAAGCCGGTCCCCGTCCTGGATGAACTCCAGGGTCATGTCCCCCAACGCGGCTCCGTTGTGCACGTGAATGAACTCCGGTGCAAGGTCCGTCGTCGTGACCAGCTTCGGGGCCTCGTGGAAGGAGAATCCTGGCCGCCCGAGAAGGGTGAGGGGAGACTCCGGCGCCACGGTGTCTGCCCCGCGGTCCAAGGCGTGCCGCGCCGCTTCCAGCACTGTGGTGAAGGACTGCCTCCCCGTCACCTCACAGCGCACGGCGGCGAGGGTCTCCTGGGGGCCCGGAGCTGCCGGAGTCGTCGGCCAACGCGAGAGATCGGTGGCCACGGCCAGTGCGTGCTGACCGCTGTAGCGGTGAAGTAGGGTCTCGAAGAGAGCCAACAGAACGGCGGGCAGCTCCGCACCGCTGGCCGCACCGAGCGCACGCAACGCTTCCACGGTCGCGGTGGGCACCTCGAACGGCACGGCCTCGGCCGCCAGTGCACGGCGTTCGGGGCGGGGGCGGTCCAGCGGCAGCTCCGGTACCGGCGGCAGATCCCTCGGCGCCACTGACGCGCCGGACTCAGGCGGCGGCCCAGCAGGCGCCTCGGCAACCGGCGCGAGCGCATCGGCCGCTGTGTGCACACGAGCGGTCGAGCTGTAGGCCGCGAATGTCCGCCCGAGCAGCGCCGCGGCGGACCCATGGTCGCCGGCCATGCGATGCAGGACGAGCAGCAGCGTGTGTTCCCGAGCGGCGGCACGGATCAGAACGGCGCGGGCTGTGGGACCGTCGGCGAGGTCGAACGGCGCTCGCGCCGCTGCGGCCATCAGTTCCTCGGCTCGTCGGGTGCTCGCTCCCCGCTCCAGATCACGCAGGTCGTGCACCGTCACCGGAAGGACCGGTTGTGTGCTCGCGGTGGGCAGGGGCACACCGTCGGTGACAGTGAAGCACTCCCCCAGAGCCGGATCCGCCGCAGCAGCGATGCGCAGTGCGTCTCGCAACGCGTCTTCGTCCAGTTCGCCGGTCAGTCGGACCGCTATCGGCACGTGTACGAGCGGACTTTCAGGCGCCAACAGGCCCAGCAGCCAAGCCTGCTGGCGGGCGGCGGAGAGTGGAGACGGCTTCCGGGAAGAAGAATGTGTCATGAGGGGGCTGCCTCGAGGATCGTGGTGAAGACTCCCCGCTCGTGCCGGCGGGGGTCATGGCGGGAGACCTGGGCCGTGCCGGTCAGAGCGCGCGTGTGGCCGTTCCGGCCGGGTGGGGAATGTTGGCGCTCCAGTTGCCGAGCATGGACTGGTGGAGCTGCGTCGTACCCTCGATGATCTCCATGACCTTGGCGTCCCTGAACAGTCGTGCGACTGAGGAGTCTCCACCGATGCCATAGGCGCCGAGCACCTGGACCGCGTCCGCCGCCACCCGGTTCGCCGTCGTGGAAGCGAAGTACTTCGCCATCAAGGTCCGGTTCACGGCGTCCATGCCACCGGCGTCCTTCACGAATCCGACCTCCAGGCACATCAGCCGGGACGCGGTGGCGCCGGTGAGCATGTCGGCAAGCATGCGTTGGACCAGCTGGTGGTCGATGATCGCCGTGCCGTACTGCTCCCGCTCGCGCGCGTACCGGGACGCCTCTTCC
Organism: Streptomyces sp. NPDC001904; assembly: GCF_040297005.1. Taxonomy (NCBI): domain Bacteria; kingdom Bacillati; phylum Actinomycetota; class Actinomycetes; order Kitasatosporales; family Streptomycetaceae; genus Streptomyces; species Streptomyces sp. NPDC001904. The sequence continues at coordinate 19,221 of NZ_JBEOYI010000025.1, forward strand.
AGACATGCCTGAGCCAGACCCACACAGCCCCAGGCCGTGCTGTAGCGGCCGATGTCGAGCGCGGTCGACGCGACGAACACCAGGCCGGAGCCGGGGTGCCCCACCATGGAAGTCGCCGGGATGCGGCAGTCGTCGAAGGAGATCTCGCCGAGCGACGAGCCGCGCAGGCCCAACAAACCCGGCAACGCCTCGACCCGAAGGCCGGGGGTCTCTCGTTCGACGAGGAACGCGGTGTGTCGCCCCTCGTACTGGGCGAAGACCAGAAACACGTCGGCGATCTCACCGAAGCTGATCCACTTCTTGACACCCCGCAGCACGATGTCAGTTCCATCGAGCCGTGCCTCCGTCTGCACGCTCTTGGCGTCGCTGCCGACGTTCGGCTCGGTGAGGCAGAACGCGGCGATGGCATCGCCCGATCCGATGCGCGTGAGCCACTGGTCCTTCTGCTCCTGGGTTCCCCACTTCCAGATGGAGTGAGACACCATGTCGGCGCAGGCCACAAAGTTGCGGACGTTCTGGCAGGTGCGGCCCGTCTCCTCGGCCATCAGGCCGTAGGTCACCATGTCCAGGGAGCGGCCGCCCCACTCCTCGGGAAGCAGTGACGAGAGCCAGCCCGCGCTGCCGAGCTTCTTGATCAAGTCACGCGACAGGACCTGCTCCTCATCGGCGGCCCGTGCCTCAGGCGCGATGAATTCGTCGGCGAACTCCCTGAAGGACGCCCAGGTCTGCTTCTGCTGGTCGGTGAGGCGGCTGGTCATCGCAATTCCTAGCTTTCGGAGGTTACTTGTGTTCGACGGACCCGCACCCGAGGAGCAGCGCCAGCTTGGTCAGCAGCTCTTCCTCGGAGTCACGGAGGAAGAAGTGATCGCCGGCAATCTCCTCGGCGGCGAAGGTGCCATTGCTGTAGGAGGCCCACTCCCCCGCCGCGGCCCGCGGAACATCGTGGTCATCGGCGCCGTAGAACACGGAGATCGGGCACTTCAGCAAGGCGAACCCGGGTGCCTGGTAGTGGTCCAGGATCATGTAGTCCGCGCGCAGGGTCGGAAGGTACAGCTCCATCAGCTCTTGGTTCTCCAGAAGCTCCTCCGGTGTGCCACGCAGCTTCCGCAGCCGGTCGGTGAATTCCTCGTCCGACAGGTCATGGGTGGTCTCGAGCGGGGTGGCCTCGTGCGGGGCCGGGCAAGCCGAGACGATGAGGCGCTGCGGCGCGGGAAAGCCACGCTCAGCAAGGTGCCGGGCAAGTTCGAAGGCGAGCACACCGCCGAAGCTGTGGCCGAACAGGGCGTAGGGGGTGTGCCGTGCTTCGCCCATGGCGTCGGCCAAGTCCTCGAGCAGACGCGGCATCTGGTCCAGCGCCGGTTCGGACCAGCGTGCACCCCGCCCGGGAAGTTCCAGGGGTTTCACGGTCACGGCTGCCGGCAGGATGTCATCCCAGTGCGCGTACATCCGCGCCGAGGAGCCTGCGTAGGGAAGGCAGTAGAGGTTCAGTGCCGCGCTCTCGTCGGTGTCCTGCTGTGGGCCGGACGGGAGGTTCGCGCTGCCGATGCCGAGCAGGCCGGACACGGTGGGATTGTCGTGGATCTGCCGCAGTGGAACGGCGTGGCCGAGTGCCTTGGCCAGCCGTCGCTGGAGTGCGACGGCCAGAATGGAATTCCCGCCGGCTTCGAAGAAGTTCTCGTCGTCCGATGCGGGTTCGGCTTCGAGGGTGTCGCGCCACGCCTGCAGGACAGCAGAACGGACCGCTTCCGTCTCAGGGTTCATTGCGTGTGCTTTCGTCACAGGTCGGCGTCGGCCAGCCCGGCACGGTCGATCTTTCCGGAGCTGTTGCGGGGCAACGACCCTACGAATCGGGCCTTGCTCGGGCAGTGGCTCGCCGGCAGCCGGGAACGGATCCAGGTGTTCAGCGTCTCGGTGGTGAGGTCCTCGGAGGTGACGACGAAGGCGACCATGAAGGCTCGTTCCGGGCGGTCGGCATGGCGGACGAGTACCGCTGCCTCCGTCACCGCGGGGTGTTCCTCGATCACGGATTCCACTTCGCCGAGCTCGATCCGGTGACCCCGCAATTTGATCTGTGCGTCGACCCGTCCCAGGTACTCGAGGGAACCGTCGGCCGCCCACCGGCCTCGGTCGCCGGTGCGGTAGGTGAGCGCCGGGCCTTGGGGTGTCGTACGGACGGAGAATCGTTCGGCGGTGATATCCGGACGCCCCAGATACCCGGACGCCAGGCCCTCGCCGTAGAGGAAGATCTCCTCCTCGTCCAGGAAGAGGGCGCAGCCCGGAAGGGGGTCGCCGAGCGAGACGGTGTCGGCGTGCTCGATGCGTGCAGCGGTGGCCCAGATGGTCGCCTCGGTCGGACCGTAGAGGTTCCACAATTGCTTGCTGCGCGGGAGAAGAGCCGCGGCGAGGCTCGGAGTGAGTGCCTCTCCCCCGCACCAGACCCGGCACCCGTACGAGAGGTCTTCGTCTCCGGTCGCGAGAAGCAGACGCCAAAAGCTGGGTGTTGCCTGGATGACGTCCGGTGAGTGGAGTGCGAGGAACTCCGCGAAGGCGTCGGGATCTGTGCGCGCTTCGACAGGTACGGCGACGAACTTGGCACCGACGATCAAGGGCACCAGCATCTCTGCCAGCGAGATGTCGAAGGACAGCGCCGTCATGGCGAGGATGGTCTCCCCCGCTTTGAGGCCGGGGACCAGGGACAGCGCGCGGATGCGTGAGGCCAGGGAATCATGAGGGACCATCACTCCCTTGGGCCGTCCCGTAGATCCGGACGTGTACAGAACGTAGGCCACGTCGTGCAGGTCGCGGCCGTCCGTGTCCGCGGCCGGCATCGTGTCGAGGCGGTCGACGGTGAATTCGGCCTCCTGGGGGGCGCGGATCACGGCTGCCGGACGCGCATCGTCCAAGATGAGCTCGCGGTGCGCCGGCGGGCTCTCCAGGTTCATCGGCAGGATCGCGCAGCCGGCCCGAGCGCCCGCGAGGAGTGCGATCGCCCCGCTCACTGGACTTGAGGTCTCCAGCGCCAGCAACGAGCCGGGTTCCACGGTCTGCCGGATCAGAGCGGCCAGGGACTCGGCCTGCCGTATCACGTCCTGGTAGGCGTGCACGTGCACGCCTACGGCTGCGGGCTCCTCGGCGGTGCGGTCCGCCTGGGCGCGGACCAGGTCCCAGATCGTCTCCATACGTCAGTCCCCCTTGGTGCGGAGTTGCTCCTCGACCTGTGCGGTGAAGTCCGCGAAGACCGGGCTGCTGAACATCACTTCGAGGGGCAGCGGAATGCCGAAGGCCTTGCGGGTCATGTTCAGCACGCGGGCGGCTTTGAGCGAATGGCCGCCGAGTTCGAAGAAGTTGTCGTTCGGCTCGGGTGCTCGGCCGAGCACCTCGCTCCAGATCTCCGTCAGCTTCTCCTGCGTCGGATCCAGCATCGTCGCGGCGACCTCCACCGGCCTGTCTGCCGGTGCGGACGGCAGCTGGGCAAGATCGAGGAGTTCGGCCCGGTTGATCTTTCCGTTGGCGTTCAGTGGGATCGAGTCGAGCCGAAGCAGGGTGGCGGGCACCATGTACGCGGGGAGTACGTCGGCGAGTTCGGCGCGTACGGCATCCACGGCGGCCGGGCCCGAGTAGAGCCCCACCAGTTCGCCCCCGTCCTGGTCGGGGCGGACGGTCATCGCGGCCTGGTCGACCCCGACGACGCGCAGGGCCGCCTGCTCGATCTCGATGAGCTCCACCCGGTGTCCGCGCAGACTGACCTGGGAGTCGCGGCGCCCGAGGAACTCCAGTTCCCCCTCCGTGGTCCAACGGCAGCGATCGCCGGATGCGTACCACCGGGCGCCGTCCGGGTCCTGCGTGAACTGCTTGCGGTTCATCGCTTCGTCACGCAGGTAGCCAATGGCCAGGATGTCGCCACCGATGTGGAGCTCACCGGGGGTGCCCGGAGCGGTCACGATGGATCCGTCCTCGGCCACCAGTCGGACCTCGGCGCCGGAGATGGCGCGTCCGATCACCGGCGCCTCGTGCTGTGCGGGCTCGCGCAGATCGCCGCTGGCCGTCGTGACGACGGTGGCCTCGGTGGGGCCGTAGTGGTTGAACACAGCTGCCGGGAAGTCGGCGGGCGGTCGTACCCGGAGTCGGTCACCACCTGTGGTGAGGACCCTGAGCGACTGGGGCGGGCTGCTCATCGTGAAGGCCTGCTCGGCCAGCGGGGTGCTCAAGAAGCATTGTTCGACACGGTGGTCGTCGATGAAGCGGCACACCATGTCGATGTCTGCCGTGGCGACGCCTTCAGGGAGTACGAGCGTGGCACCGCCGGCAAGCGTCGACCACACCTCCCATGCCGATGCGTCGAATCCCAGACCGGCGAAGGCCGCGACGCGGACGCCGGGTCCGGTTCGGTAGGTCTCCTGATGCCAGGCAACGAGGTTGCCCAGACTCGCGTGGCCGACCTCGATCCCCTTGGGGGTGCCGGTGGAACCGGAGGTATAGATCACGTACGCCACTTCGGCATCGGACATCGCCGGGTGGCCGTCCTGCCCTGCGTGCGATGCGGCGTCGGGCCAGAGGACGAGCGAGACATCGGCGGGTCCACTGCCGCCGGGCGACAGGACCGCGAAAGGCCGGGCGTCGCTGAGGATCGCGGTACGTCGCGCCTCGGGAAGCGCTCCGTCCACCGGAAGATAGGCGGCACCCGCACGCCATGCACCGAGCTGGCAGACCACGCCCTGGATTCCACGCGGAAACAGGGTGGCGAGGAGCGCCCCGGGGTGGAAGGAGTCCGTCGCGGTCAGCCGGTCGGCGACCTTCCCGGCGGCCTCCCACAGTTCGCGATACGTCAGGCTCTGCGACGGGGCCGTCGCCGTCCCCAGGACGATGGCCACCGCGTCGGGACTGTGCCCCGCCCATTCCTCGATCAGCTGCGGCACGGTGCTCTGTGCGGTCATCCCACTCACAATCACTCCTACTCTGAGGGCCACGACGGCTCTGACGGCCTCGAGACGGCCCCGGATGCTGCGGACGTTCGGGTGCCGATGTTCAGCCTCAAGTGCTCCATGACGGTGACGCCGTGGTGCGGACGCAGTACCGGCGGCTCTGCCAGCTCGACTCGGCTCCAGCGTCGGATCAGACCGTTGAGGGCTGCGGCGACCTCAAGGCGGGCCAGGCCGGAGCCCAGGCAGTAGTGAGCCCCGTAACCGAAGGCGAGGTGCCTGCCATTGCGCCGATCGACGTCCAGAACGTCCGGATTCTCAAGGGCGGCAGGATCGCGGTTGGCGGCTCCCAGCATCAGCAGCACCAGGTCGCCCGGCTGGATACGGTGGCCTTCGACCTCTACCTCCTCGGCTGCCACTCGTGCCACCTGTTGGACCGAGGTGTCGAACCTCAACAGCTCGTCCACCAGCGTGGGGATCCGCTCCGGGGTCACCATGTCCCACTGCCCGCTGTGCATGAGGGCACGAACCGCCTTGCCCACGAACGACGACGTCGTGTCGAACCCGGCGAACACCAGCAGGCTTGCGGTGGCGGCGACGTCCTGCTCCTCGATCCTGCCCTCCTGGTGCGCCTCCCCCAGGATCTCCAGCGCGGTCCCGCCGGACCCGGCCTGAGTGGACTGCGCAGCGGACACCGCCTTCTCTATCTCTTCGAGGGCGAGGGTCCCGCGCCGCACCACGTCGGGCAGGTAGTCGGCCACCAGGAGGGCGGCAATGTCGGAGGCCCAGTTCGCGATGCGAGGAGCTACCTCCTGTGGCAGCCCGATCACTCGACACACGACTCGGCTGGCCAGGGGTACGGCGAGTTCGGACATGACGTCGATCTGCTCGGTGACGCTGTCGAGCAGATCGTTCACGGACTCCTCGACGAAGGGCTGGAGTGCGGCGACTCGGCTCGCGGAGAAGAGCGGGGCGATCAGGCCGCGCAGGCGCTGATGCCGGGGGGCATCGTTGAACATGAACCAACGCCGCACGATGTCAGCGGTGCGCATGACGTCGGTGGTGCCCGACCGCTCGTGGTGCAGCCGCGTCGTGCCGCGCTCCGGCCAGGCGGATGACAGGGCGGGATGGCGCAGCAACTCGGTCACCTGGCGTTGGCCGGTGACGATCCAGACCCCGAGATCGTCGTCGCGCCGAACGGGCTCAGCATCCCGGATGGACAGATAGTCCATGCACGGATCGATGGGCATCAGTCCGTTGTCGTGTCGGTAGGGACAGCTGACTTCCATGGTGTTGACCCCTCTGCGTGAGTGCAGGGCAGACCGCTCGCCCGGACCGGGCAGTGGCTACGGACGGACTTCTACAGGCGGGCCGCGACCACCGTCGCAACGGACTGAGCAGCAGCCGTGCTGGTGAACAGGGCCACCGGGTCCACCGGGAAGCGGTGCACCTCGCCGGGACCGGTGTGCTCCCATTCGGCCGCCTCGCTGAGCAGCACGTGCACCGGTTCCTTCGGCAGCACGCTGCCATGGGCACCGGCCGCGAGTGTGTAGCTCATCCAGCCGCGCTGATGCCGGGTCAGGCTCTCGGCAATGTCCTGATCGAGCTCCGGGGCACACCGCTGGACCGTCGCGGTGAGGAAGTCACCGATCACGGCCAGGGCGTCGTCGGGGCTCTGGCCCAGGATCTGGGGCACGTCCTGCGGTGCCAGATCTTCGTCCATGGCTGTGGCCAGTTCGATCAGGAGCTCCTGAGCCTCATGAGCGTCCGGCGCACCGGGGTCGACGAGAATCAGACGGGGATCACCGCCCAGCCGGGCTGCGAGTTCGGAGGCGAAGCCGGACCCGGAGCAGTAACCGAGGACCACTGTCGGCACGACCGGATCCACCGCCAACTGGGCTGCCCAGTAGTCCGCCTGGGCCTCGATGGCGCAGATGGCCCCAGGAAGGGTGGGGTTGTCCAGCGGATCGATCGGAACGTAGCTCGCTTGCAGCTCCGATGGAAGCAGCGTGGTGAACGAGCGAGGGATCGGCTCGCGGCCGAACTCGACTCCCACGATCCTGACTGACTGCGCGGACAAGGCTTCCCCTTCGGGTATGAGCACGGGCTCTTGGATCTCGGTCGCGCGGTGCGACGCAACCGCTGGGCTCACGAGAGCGAACCGGCCGCCACGCGTGCGGGACGGCCGGTTGCTGCGGCCGGCCGGGCCACCGGCACTATGCCGTCCTGCGCATCGAGTCGATCTGTGCGGCCAGCGTGGCGATGGTTGGTGTGTCGACCAGCGAGCGCACCGGAATGTCCAGTCCGAGTTCGTTCCTGAGACTGCTGACGACTGCCAACAGGGAGAACGAATCTCCGCCGGCCTCGAAGAAGTTGGCCTCCACGCTCACCTCGTCCAGCTTGAGGACGTCTCTCCAGGCTGCCGCCACGGTGTGTTCCGTGTCGGTGCGCGGTGCCACGACGGTCGGTTCGGCGACCGTAGCCGCACTGGGCCGCGGCAGGCGCTGGCGGTCGACCTTGCCGGTCGGCGACAGGGGGATCGCGTCGAGCCACATGAACACCGCCGGCTGCATGACGATGGGCAGCTTGGGCGCGAGGTGAGCGCGCAGCGTGGTTTCGTCGAGTTCGCTGCCCACCAGCAGGGTCACGTAGGCGACCAGCCGCTGGTCGCGTTCCAGGACGACCACGGCATTGGTCACGTCAGGGTGCCCGCGAAGGACCGACTCGATCTCCTCCAGTTCGACCCGCACGCCTCGGATCTTGACCTGGCTGTCGACCCGGCCGAGAAACTCCATTTCCCCGTTGGGCAGGCGGCGCACCAGGTCGCCGGTGCGATAGAGGCGACGGCCGGGCCTGGTGGGGTCCGGGGCAAATCGGTCGGCGGTCAAGCCGGGCCGGTTGCGGTAACCGCGGGCGACGCCGTCGCCGCCGATCCACAGCTCGCCGGGGACACCGATGGGCTGCAGGTTGCCCCAGCGGTCGACCACCGCGCAGGAGGCGTTGGCGATCAGCTCGCCCAGCGGCATGGAGCTGCGCTCCACCGGCTCGTCGCCCATGCGGCCGACCAGCGCTGCGCCGGCGGTCTCCGTGGGCCCGTACTCGTTCCAGATCTCGCACTGCGCCGAGACGACCTTGCGCGTCCTGGCGACCAGATCGGCGTCCAGGTTCTCACCGCCCATGGACACGTGGCGCAGCGTGGGCATCTTGATGTCGGCATCCGTGATGCCGCGCATCTGGGTGGGCGTCAGATACAGCATGTGGATCGACCGCTCCTCGATGAAGCAGGCGGTGGCCCGTCCGTCGGCGCGCACCTCACGTGGCAGCATGACCAGGCACGCGCCGGCGGTCAGAGCATGGAACATCTGCTCGACGGACCAGTCGAAGTGGTACGAGAGGTTGTGGACCACCCGGGTTCCAGGGCCGATGGGTCGGATGTCCTGGGCCCACTGGATCCACGGGGTGATCGCGGTGTGCGGCAGTCCAACACCCTTGGGGTTGCCGGTGGTCCCGGACGTGTACATCAGGTACACCAGCTGCGACGGGTGCAGTGTGGGGCGGTGAGTGCCGTCTCCGGAGCCGGCCGGCGTCTGCCCACTGTGCTCGGTGGTGTGTTCTCCCGTGAGGGCGCCGGTGCTGACCACGTCGATGCTCGAGCAGACCGCGTCCGGCAGCTGCTCGCGCAGCTCCGGCGTAGTGACCAGGATCTTCATACCGCTGTCCGCGACGACGTACGACATCCGGTCGATCGGTGCGAGCGGGTCGATCGGCACGTATGCGGCCCCGGCCTTGAGGATGCCGAGAATTCCGATGATGAGATCCGCCGAGGGATCGGCGCACAGGCCGACCAGGTCGTCGGCGCCGATGCCGCGCGCGGCCAGTTCCGCCGCCAAGCGGTCAGCCCTGTGGTCAAGTTCGCGATAGCTGACGCGCTCGTCGCCGCTTTCGACCGCGTCCGCGTCAGGGTTCTGGCGCGCCTGCTCTTCGAACATTCGGTGCAGGAAGCGGTCGGTCGGATACGGTCCGCAGGTCGCGCTGGACCACTTCTCCAGCTGGCGACGCTCCGTGTCGGGGAGAACTTTGAGTTCGGAGACACGCTTGGTGGGCGCGGCCACGGCATCGGCAGTGAGGACGCTCAGGTGCTCCAGGATGCGCCAGGCCTTGTCCTCGAGGAACAGGTCGGTGTTGTAGTCGAGAGCGAGGCGGTAGGTGAACTCGGTCTCGACGACCCTGAACACCAGGTCGAACTTGACTGCCTTCAGGTCGAGATCGAGGTCGACGTCGGTGACGGTGAGCCCGGCCAGCTCCGGCGCCGGCACTTCGTGCTGGAACGCCAGCATCACCCGGAACGGTCCCTGGCGGGAGGAACGGTCGGTCGAGATCGCGTTGACCACTCGTTCGTAGGGAACGTCCTGGTGGGCGAAGGCCTCCTTCATCTGGACCCGTACACCGTCGAGCAGGTCGGTCACCGCCGGGTCGCCCGACAGATCACTGCGCAGGGCGAGGGTGTTGAGGAAGCACCCGAGCATGGATTCCAGTTCAGGCAGGTCCCGGTTGGCGCTGGGGATGCCGACGACGATGTCCGTCTGCCCGCTGTACCGGCTGAGCAGCACGTTGAGCAGGGTGAACATGGTCATGAACGGAGTCGCGTTGTTGTCCCGTGACAGCTCCCGGATCCGACGGGACACCGCTCGGGGCAGCTCGATGCTCACCGATGCCCCGCGGCTCGCGATGTTCTCCCGGGGTGGCAGGTCGGTCGGCAGGTCCAGTACGGGCAGCGGACCGCGCAACTTGTCCTTCCAGTAATCGAGTTGCCGGTCGAGAGCGTCTCCACTGATCGTGCGCCGCTGCCAGGCGGCGTAGTCGGCGTATTGCACCGGGGGTTTCTCGGTCGCGGAAAGCGTCCCGTCGGCGGCTGCCGCATACAGCTCGAGCAGCTCGGACATGGCGAGCTCGAAGGAGTACACGTCAGTAATGATGTGGTGCAGGTTGATCAACAGGACGTGCCACTGCTCGTCCAGCTGGTAGAGCTCCACCCGCAGCAGCGGTCCCTTCTCCACGTCGAACGGCCGCTGGGCGGAGTCGAGAAGGAGGTCGGCCAGGGCCTGCTCCTGCTTCTCCTCCGGCTCACTTCGGAGGTCGATCACGGTCAAAGGGAGGGTGGCCTTGCCCTGGATCACCTGCTCCGGTACTCCGTCGACAGCCCTGATGGTGGTACGGAAGACGTCGTGTCGGTCGACCAGTGCCTGGACAGCCTGCTCCAACGCGGTGGCGTCGAGCGGGCCTACCAGCTCGTTCGCCACGGGGACGTTGTATCGGGAGCTCGGCCCCTGGATGTGCTCGTCCACCCACAGACGCTGCTGTGTGAACGACGTGGGGGCGTGGAAGACATCGTCGGTGCGTGCAGCGAGCGGCTCGATGGTCAGAGCCCCGGTGGGCGCCACGTCTTGCAGCCCCTCGATGGCGGCGGCCAGTTGGGAAAGGGTCTGTGCCTCGAAGAGCACACTGAGCGGAATGCGGATCTCCAGCTCCTCGCGCAGACGACTGATGACCCTGGCACCCTGCAGCGAATTGCCACCCAGTGCGAAGAAGTTGGCATCCGGGCCGGGTATCTCGGTCCGAAGGACAGCCGTCCACACATCCGAGACAACGTCCACTACGGACCGCTGCGACATGTTTCTCCACCTATTCGGTCGATAAGGAGCACAGATATTGCGAAGAGCCTTCGGTCAACGACCGTTGACGTGTGACGTAGCACTGAGTCGGCGGACGATCTCGCCGAGCACGGCCGCCCGTGCGGAATGCAGGAAGAAGTGATCGCCGTCGAACATGCGCAGATCGAAGTCCGCGCCCGTCAGCTCACCCCAGCGCGGCAGTGACGCGTTGCCTGCGGGGTCATCCTCGGTCCCGCCGAATGCGGAGACCGGGCAGTTCAGTGCGGGCGCACCACGGAAGCGGTAGGTCTCGACGACAGCAAGGTCGGCACGGATCACCGGAAGCAGCAGGTTCATCAGTTCCGGGTCGGTGAGAACGACTTCCGGAGTGGCCCGCCAGGCACGCAGCCTTTCGATGAGCTCATCGTCCGGAGCCTCGTGGTACTGCGGCACGACTTCCGCCCTGACCTGGGGGGCTGCGCAGCCCGAGACGAACAGCCGCCTGGGTGAACCAGCCTCCATCCGCTGCAGTGAGCAGCTCAGGTTCCAGGCGACGAGGGCCCCCATGCTGTGCCCGAAGAAGGCGAACGGGCGATCCAGGTACGGGATGATCGCCGGCACCAGAGCGTTGAGTACATCGCCCATCCGATCGAGCGGGGGCGTCCCCAAACGGTCTTCGCGGCCCGGAAGCTGTATCGCCCACGGCTCGATGTCGTCGGGCAGTGAGGCGCCCCAGTCCCGGAAGGCGGAGACACCACCCCCGGCGTACGGGAAGCAGAACAAGCGTGTTTCCGCCTGCGGCCGGTTGGCCAGTGGCCTGACGAGCGCCTTCATCGTCCGCTCTTACCTGCCATCTCCTGGCGCAGGGTCAGCGGCCGCATGTCCGTCCAGACCTGATCGATGTGCGCGAGACAGGCATCCTTGGAACCCTGTTCACCCGCGTCCCGCCAGCCTGCGGGAATCTCGCGGCCCAGCGGCCAGACGGAATACTGCTCCTCGGAGTTGATCACCACGACGTACTCGTCGTCGTGACGCTGCTCTTCCATGGACTTTTCCTCTCGGTGAAGACTCCGGTGCCGGTGAACCGGCCCTTGGTGGGCTCAGTCGTTCGGTGTCGTGGGGCGGGAGGCTCGGAGCGTGCCGAGGCGACGGCGGGCGCCGGGCTGCGGCGTCCAACGCGCCTGACGTGCCTCGCGCAGGGGTTCCGACAGCGCCTCCAGCGAGATCGCCGGGTCCGCGACGACCTGCCGCAGAACGGCCAGGAGACCCAACTGGATCTCGTGGACCTCAGACTTCGCCAGCCGCCGGGAGTTGTAGTTGGCGCGCATGACGATCTGGTCGCCGTCCGGTCTGCCGAACAAGCAGAGGTCGAGCTGTGACGTCTGGTTCGCGGGCGGCAGGAAATCGGCGAATTGGAAGGAACTCGAAAAGATCGGGTTTCTGCCGGGTCGAGCCTCGGCGTCGAGCTTGTCGAGGAGCCGGGTGAAGGGATAGCGGCTGTTCGCGTAGGCGCCGATGCTCGCCGCTCGGGCCCGGTGCACGACGTCACCGAACGCGTCGGTGCCCGACATCGTTATCCGCACGGAGAGCGGGTTGACGAAGTTGCCGACCATTCCGTCGAGCTTGTTGGTGTCGCGACCGGAGAACGGGACACACACGACGATGTCGTCGTTGGAGCCGATGTCTCGTAGGGCCACCACGAACGCGCTCAGCAGCAGGACGTGCGGCGTGACGCGCAACTGTCTGGCCAACGCCGTCAGTCCTGCGGTGAGGTCGGTGTCGACGCTGAATTCCAGCGTCTCGTTCACCACTTCCTCGGCTGGTGCATCGTGATCGCCGATGCGCAGCCGCGGCAGCGGGGCGGCCAACTGAGCGAGCCAGTAAGCCTCCATGGCTTGGCTCTGCGTGCTCGAGAGCCACTGTTGCCGGTCTCGCACGAACGCGTCGAACGTCGTGGCGAGCGTTGTCAGTGCCGGTGGTTCGCCGGCCACCAGAGCTCGGTAGGAGAGCAGCAGCTCGCGCATCAGGATGCCCATGCTGGTGCCGTCCGCGATGATGTGGTGCAGGTTGGCGTAGAGGCAGTAGTGGTCGGACGCCAGCTGAAAGATCTTCACCCGTACTGGTGGGGTGCCAAGGTCCTCGAAGGGGATCGCACTCTCAGCCTTGATGAGCCGCTCCACCTCGGCCTCGGGATCGACCGCGCCGCCCAGGTCGACGAGCGGCACTTCGAGGGTGTGCTCGGGCAGCACGCTCTGGCGGGGGCCGTCCGCCGTGTCTCGGAAGGACAGTCGCAGCGCCTGGTGCCGTTCGATGAGGACGGCCACAGCGCGGCGCATCACATCCACGTCCACCGCCTCGTGCAGGTGTTTCCACACTGGCAGGTTGGCGTCCGCTCGGCCTTCGTCGAGCTGGTGCTGGAGCCACAAACCCTGCTGAACGTTCCACAGTTCGAACCAGGCTCCCACGTCCTGTGCTCCTGGGTTCGAGGTGTCCTGTGGCGGGGCCGGCTGCACCGCGTTACCGAGTCCCTGTTGGACTCCGGCGACATCATCGATGTCTTCCACTGAGCCAGCCAATCTCTTCATACGTGGTTACTGAACAATGCGCATCGCTGCCGCGAACTCGGTGAGGAAATCGAGCAGCCCGCCGAGGCCTGGGAAGTGGTATGGCACGAGGGCCGTCAGCTGCCGTCGAAATGCGGAGGAGGGGTGTTTCTGGATGCTTTATCAGCCACAGGGCTCTGACTCATCCGAGAACACGTCATCGTGGAGGTGGCGCAGAAGTATGCGGCACAACTCATCCACTATGAGATACATATTCTTAGGCCACTCTGCCCGTGTCAAGGGTTTACTCCGGCGAGCTCAGCCCCGGAACAAAGTCGCCCCTGACAGGCAGTTTGGAAGTGTGACCGGTGCGGGCCGCGGCGGCCCGCACCGGTCACACCCGCCCTACGGATGCTCCCGAGACACCGTCCTTGTGGGACTGAGGGATCGGTTCAGATCCTTCAGGCCTGGGCGTCCCTGGTATCGAGGTACTCGGCGAGGTCCGCGACCGTCACGTAGCGGTACAGGTCGACCATCGAGACTCGGATGTCCAGGACCTTCTGGATACTCTGGGCGATCCGGAGAGCGGCCAGCGAGTCCACCCCGAGCGCAAACGACGTGTCGTGCACATTGAGTTCGCTCAGACCCACCTCGCGGGCCCAGATCCCGGCGAGGGCCCGCTCGGTGTCGCTGAACTCGCCGTCTTCCTTACCAAAGAGCTTCAGACCTTCGTCGGACGGCACGGTCGGTGCCGACTCGGTCGACGCGGTGTCGGCGCTACGTGCTGCGGTGATGGCCTGCTCAATCGGGGCGGCCAGCACCAGCGGTGCGCTGCGCAACATGTGTGTGAGCCCGTCGGAGCGGCCCAGCTTCGGGTAGTTGATCTCGCCGACGACCACGGACGTGCGCGTAGATGCCAGGATCTCCTCGAAGCTGCTGAGCCCGTCTTCGATCGACACCGACCGGAAGAAGCCCTGATCCTGCTGGACCCCGTGGTCGAACGCCATGCCGGTGTCCAGCCAGTCGCTCCAGTCGATCGTCACGGTCCGCCTGCCGCGCGCGCCACGCTGCTCGGCAAAGGCATCCAGGTAGGCGTTGGCTGCGGTGTAGTCGCTCTGCCCGGCTGCTCCGAAGATGGCGACCGTGGAGCCGAAGTTCACCATGTAATCCGGCGGGTCGTCCTGCGTGACGCGGTCCAGCACATTGGCGCCGAGCACCTTGGGATCGAGCGTACGGCGGAAGGTCTCCGCATCCTTGCGGAAGAGGAAGCCGTCGCCGGCGACCCCGGCCGCATGGACGATGCAGCCGATCGGCCCCAGCTCGCCCCGAACTTCGGCGACCACGCGCTCCATTGCCGCCTCGTCGGTGACATCGCCGGAGAAGCTGCGCACCACGGCGCCGTTGTCCGCCAGTGTGCGCAGTGCGTCTATCTGGCTGCGCAGCTTGGCGTCGGTGACCTCCGCCCACTCCTCGCGTTCCGGCAGCCTGGTCCGCCCGACCAGCGCCAGCCGGACGCCCGGGACCGTACGGCTGAGGTGGTCGGCGACCGTGAGTCCGAGCCCGCCCAGACCACCGGTGATCAGGTAGACGCCGCCCGAGCGCATGGGTGTGCCCGTAGGCTCCTCACCGAGGTGCGCCGGGGCGAGTTGGGCGACGTAGCGCAGACCGTCACGCAGCGCCACAAGGGTGGGTGTGCGTGCACCGAGCAGTTCGGTGCAGACGGCCTCGGCGTCGGTGTCCTCGGCGATGTCAAGGCAGAACACGTCGGTGGCGTCGTACTCCTGGCCGATCACCTTGGCGAGACCGAAGAGCGTGGCGTGGACTGCGGCTGTCTCCGGCTCGGTCCCGCGCACTCGCGCAACCATGGGTGCGATCACGCTGAGCCTGGCCGGGGCGACGCCGCGTTCGGAGAGCGTGCGGGCCAAGTGGAAGAGGCTGTGCACGCCATGGTCGAGTCGGGCCTGCAGCACCGCCAGGTCCTCCTGGACGCCACCGTCCGCCGGGGCCGCGACGTGCACGATCTCATCCGGAAGTAGCGTGCCGAACGTGTCCAGCAGCCGAGCGAAACCTTCGGCGGTGGGGGGTACTTCGAACTGGTCCGCAGCCTGCGGCCGCCACTGATCCGCGAGTACCGCTTCCGTGACGCTGGCACCGTGAGCGCGCAGCGCGGCAGTCAGCTCACTGCCGATGGCACCCTGTTCGCCGATGACGAGCATCCGGTGCGGCGCCTTCTGCTGCTCCTGCGGGGGCGGCGCCGGTATCCACCGAAGGGTGTGGTGGCGGGTGTGCGGGCGCAGCTGGGCGACGGTGCGCCTGGCATCGCTGACGCGCTTCACGGTGAAGCCGCGGATTTCGACTGCTGTGGCTCCCGACTGGTCGCAGATCAGTACGTCGACCTTGCGGAACTCCGCGTTGTTCGTGTATTCGGGGTGCGGCTGGATGAAGCTCAGGCCTTGAGCGGGCAGCGGTCCGTGCAGGATGAGGGAGTCGTAGCCGACCGGGAGGAAGAAGTCGCGGTCGCCGAGGGCGAGCCGACGGTCTTCGGCGGACTCCAGGACCGCAAATCCGCTGAAGCCGGTGGCCTGATCGAGCAGGGTCGGGTGCAGGGCGTACTGCGCGCACTCGGCCCGGTAGGGCTCGGGCAGGTCGAGAACACCGAGCGCGGCGCGCTCGCCCACGTGGACGGTCGGCAGACTGCTGCGCCAGCGGTCGCCGAAGTCCATCACCTTGTGCTCGGTCTGCCGCAGTGCGATGTCCACACTCTCCAGTGAGCACGCCTGACGCAGTTGCTCCGGATCCTGCTGGGGTGCGGGCGAGGAGAGCGGCCGGACGCCGACCGTGCCCTGCACGTGCACCGTCCAGCGCTCTCCCGACGGGTCGAGGCTGGCGACGCTGAACTCTGCCTGCAGGTCGTCGACCTCACGGAGGGTCAGGTGTGCGGTACGCGGGACGTTCTCCTGCACCAGCAGCGGGACCAAGAACGTTACGTCGCACAGTTCGGTGACCGGTCGGCCGAAGTGCTGCGAAGCAGCGGCACGAGCCATCTCCAAGTAGGTGGTTCCCGGGACGATCGCCTCGCCGAGCAGCTTGTGCTCGGCGAGTACCCAGTGCCGCTCCAGCGAGAACCGGGTGGCGAAGACGGACTGGCCCATCGTCTCGAGCAGCACCTCGTCCAGCAGTGGGTGGGGGCCGGAGGCGTGGTGCTCCACAGCCTGCGGCTCCTGGGGCTCGAGCCAGTAACGCTGCTGCTGGAACGGGTAGCTGGGCAGCGGAATGCGCCGGCGCTCCTGCTGCGCGAAATAGGCGGCCCAGTCGGGCGCGGTGCCGGTGCGCCAGAGGCTGGCGAGGGTGCGCTGGATCGTCTCCGAGGCCGTCTTGCGGTCCCGCTTGTGGGGAAGTGAGGCCAGGGTGTTGGCCTCGACGCCCGCACCGGTGAGGATCCGGCGGGCGAGGCTGCTGAAGGTCTGGCCGGGACCGACTTCGAGCAGGGTGGTTCCCGGTTCGGCAGCTACGACCCGAACGCCGGCGGCGTACTCGACGGTCGAGCGGATGTGGTGGCCCCAGTAATCGGGATCCGTCGCCTGTTGGTCGGTGATCCAGGTGCCGGTCACATTGGAGACGAAGGGGGTCTGCGGGGTGCCGCGGTCGACGGTGGCGACGGCCGCGGTGAACTCCGCGACCATCGGCTCCATCAGACCGGAGTGGAAGGCGTGTGAGGTGGCGACGGGCTGGGTGGCCCAGCCGTGCTCATCGGCGAGAGTGGCGAAAGCCCGGATTGCTTCGTGGGATCCGGAGACGACGCAGTCGCGGGGACCGTTGTGGGCGGCGAGCGACAGGCCCTCGGTGAGCGCGGTCTCGACGGTGGTGCGGTCGGCCATGATGTTGAGCATGGCGCCCGAAGCCCGGGCCTGCATGAGGCGGCCGCGAAGGGCGACCAGGCGCAGTGCGTCGGGAAGGGTGAAGACGCCGGCGAGGCAAGCAGCAACCCACTCGCCGAGGCTGTGGCCGATCATCGCGGTGGGGGTGACGCCCCAGGACTTCCAGAGCTGGGTGAGGGCGTATTCGACGACGAACAGGGCGGGTTGAGCCCACTGTGTCCGGTCGAGACGGCTGTCCTGGGTGAAGACGATGTCTCGGATGTCTGTGTCGAGGTGCGGGCGGAGGAGTTCGGCGCACTCGTCGACGCAGGCGCGGAAGGTGGCTTCCTGCCGGTACAGATCGTGGGCCATGCCGGAGTGCTGGGAGCCCTGGCCGCTGAAGACGTACACCAATGGTGTGGTGCTGCTCGCGACGTGATGGGTGAGGACATGGGCCGGGTCGCGGGCCTCCAGAGCGGCTGCGATGGTCTCGGGGTCGGGTCCGGTCACGCTACGGCGGTGCGGGAAGGTCCGGCGGCCGGTGGCCAGCGTGTGCGCTGCGTCGGCCAGGTGTGGCTGTTCGCGGCGCAGGTGGGCGGCAAGGCGGTCGGTGGCTTCTTCGAGGGCTTCGGCGGTACGGGCCGAGATGATGAGCGTCTCGGTGGGATGAGGGCTGGGAGAAGAGGGTCCGAGGGCGGGGGCTTCTTCCAGGATCACGTGGGCGTTGGTGCCGCCGAACCCGAAGGCGCTGATGCCGGCACGGCGGGCGTGGTTCTCGGTGCGGGGCCAGGGTGTCGGCTCGGCCTGGACGTGGAAAGGGCTGTTGGCAAAGCCGATGTCAGGGTTGCCGTGGCTGTAGTTCAGCGAAGGCGGCAGAAGTTCGTTCTTGAGTGCAAGAGTGGTCTTGAGCAGGCCTGCCATGCCAGATGCAGCGTCGAGGTGGCCGACGTTTCCCTTGATCGAGCCGAGGGCGCAGGAGCCGGCGTTGCCAAAGGCCCGGGACAGCGCCTGCACTTCGATCGAGTCTCCGATGACCGTGCCGCTGCCGTGCGCCTCGACGTAGTCAATGCTCTCGGGGTCGACCTGCGCGGCAGCCAGTGCCTCCGTGATGACCTCGGCCTGTCCACCGGCGGTCGGAGCGGTGAAGCTCGCCTTGACTCCGCCGTCGTTGTTGACGGCCGACCCCTTGATCACGGCGTGGATGGTGTCGCCGTCGGCCAGCGCGTCCTCCAGCCGCTTGAGCGCCACGACGCCGACACCGTTGCCAAAGACCGTGCCCCGAGCGTCTGCGTCGAACGGGCGGATGTGTCCGTCCGGGGAGAGGAAGGCACCCTCCTGGTAGAGGTAGCCGGTGTTCTCGGGAGTTTTGTAGGAGACGGCTCCGGAAAGAGCCATGTCGCACTCGTAGTTGAGCAGGCTCTGACAGGCGGCGTGCAGTGCGACCAGCGAGCTGGAGCAGGCGGTCTGGACCGGGAAGCTCGGGCCCCGCAGGTCAAGCTTGTAGGACACACGGCTGGTCAGGAAGGCGAGTTCGAAGCCCAGGCCGACGTTCTCGCCTTTGATGGCCTCGCCCTGCTCCAGGTTGCTGAAGATGTTCCCGAGATAGGCGGTGGTGCTGGCGCCGCCGAAGACGCCCACGCTGCCGTCGTACTGGGCCGCGTCGTAGCCGGCGTGCTCCAGCGCCGCCCAGGCAGTCTCCAGGAAGAGACGGTGCTGCGGGTCCATGATCTTGGCCTCGCGAGCGGAGTAACCGAAGAACTCCGCGTCGAACAGGTCGATACCCTCGAACTTGGGTGCGGCCTTGACGTAGTGCGGCTGGCCGAAGACCTCGGGTGAGACTCCGGCCACCGTCAGCTCTTCATCGGTCAGGGTGACGATCGACTCGACGCCATCGCTGAGGTTCGCCCAGAATTCGGCGAGGTCCTTGGCACCGGGGAAGCGTCCCGCCATCCCGACGATCGCGACATCGCTGTGTGCCGGAAGGTCCGTGAACTCCGTGGTCATCATTGGTTCCTTGCCGTTCTGCGCCGTTGGTCGAGCCCCCGCCGCGACTGCGATCTGTCTGTGTGTCCTCGCCCCGGCGCCACACCACGACCTCACCGATTGCGGGGTTCCCCCGGCTCTCTCGAACACGCGTGGTGTCGGGCCCCTGTGGGTCGGCGGTGGGGCAACGGTGCGCATCGCCGTTGGCGCGCCACGGCGCCGGTTCGGCTCGCTTCCTGGAGCACCGAGGAGACTCACTGCGTCCAGGACCGGGAACCGAACCCGTGCGATGGCCGGCCGACCTGGGGATCGGGCGGCTTTCGCCCATGTGGCGGGGGCTCAGCCGTTGGTGATGCTCAGGTCAGCGCCTCGAACCGGCCCCCCATGAGGGAGCGCGAGCCAAAGCCATGAGGCCCGCTGAGCGCATCGCCGACGACAGTGGTGCGATGGACGATGCGTTCTTCCCCGAACATGAGGCCGTCCACCGGTCCGGCGTGGGCCACGGAGCGGTTGTCCCACATGACGAGCGTGTCCTTCTCCCAACGGACCCGGGCATGAATCTCGTCTCGCCCGGCGAGCTCGTCAAGGAGGAAGTCCAGCAAGGCCTGGCTTTCGCGGGGCTTGAGACCTCGGATCGACTGCAGGAACACGGTGCTGACGTACAGGCTCCGTTCCCCGGTCTCCGGGTGGACGCTCACCAGAGGGTGGAGTGCGGCGAAGGGGCCGGCCGGCTTGCCGTCGGAGTTCGGCTGCGGTGATGGATTGTGCCGGGAGTGAATGGCCTGCAGGGTGTCGAGGTAGCCCCGAAGAGAAGGGGACAGACCGGCGTAGAGCGCTTCAAGGTTGGCGAAGAGTGTGTCCCCGCCCGCTTCGGGTATTTCCAGGCCCCGCAGGATCGTGATGGAGGTGGGGTTGACGACGAAAGTGCTGTCGATGTGCCATTCGGTACGAATGCGCCTCGGTACGCTCGCGCTGAGTGGATTTGCGACCGACTCCTTCAGTCCTGGGCGGTCTTCCGAGAGCACGGTACGCAGTACGGCGGGGGCCTCGGGAAGCCCCTTCACGATGGGGTGGGCTGCCGTGGCCCCGCCAAAGGCATCGGTGAGTGCCACGTGGCGTTCGTCGTCCATCGGCTGATTGCGGAAAACAAGGACTTTGTGGCGAAGCAGGGCTTCGCGCAGGCGTGCGACGACGGTCGACGGCAGGTCGGCCGTGAGATCGACGCCAGTGACCTCCGCGCCGGTGATGGGCGTGAGAGGCCGAAAGGAAATGTCTGACATCGGCACCCCTAGTGATGTGGTTACACGGTGAGCTGCCGGCGGACATTACCCTAGATGAATTGACTGCAAGGCAAGGTCGTTGCGTATGTCACACACCCACGTTGGATGCCCTTGCCGCGCCATGCAGTCCACCCCTTGAACTTAGCCATCGCCTTACTTGCAGCGCACGCCTCAGGCCGCTGAACTACCGCCGCCAGAGGGCGAGTTGAAGGTTCACAGCGGGCATCAACACCACTATCAACCTCGCACATCCGAGGGGTTGACGCTCCTGATCAAGCACCATACGATCGCTGGACTCGACAGCTCTTGCACGTAACGAGGATCTGGAAACGCTGAATGTCGAACGAACAGTCAGATGCGTTGATGTCCGAGATTTCTGAAATATTCAGTCCCCTTGAAGTCTCACGTGACAGCACTTTTGCCGACCTCGGCGCCACGTCCGTTTCACTGCTTCGCCTGATGGTATCGACGCAGACCAAGTTCAACGTCGATATTGACGTTGTCGACATGTTCACGGTAGATACTGTCGGTGAGTTCATCAGTCTCGTCGAAGAGCGGATCCCTCAGACTGAGATCACTACGAAGTAATTCCGGCTGCCATAAGCCTGAGCGTTCCCGAATCAACACAGGTGGGCATCAATATCGGCTTGTTCAGACGGAGTCGAGCTGAACCTTCTCATTCCGCATTCCCAATGCGCTGCGCGTAGGCAGTAGCAGATTCGGTGGGGATTACGGAGTATGTCACCGGGCGATCGACCCGAGTGTCCGGCGCAGTCGCGTCCGCTCAGCACGGCAGCCAAGACCGGTACCCCGCCCGGGCGCCGCAGCCGCCGAGGAGTCCGGCGGGTCCGCAAGGACTGGGCCGGGCAATCCAGAGGACAGACCCGCACGCCGGTACACAGTGGCGGATGGAGTCGCGTCCGTGACCGGTACGACGTCGCGGATGTGGCCGCTCCTTCCGCGGGCGCCCGTGCAGCCCGTACCTGATCGGCGGCTACCCCCTCCAGTCCGGTCCGGTCTCGGACGTTCGGCCAAGGCCGACATCGACATCACGAGTCCATATGAACACTCTTGCTCTACCGTAAAAGGGGAACCCGTGACCGTGCGCTCAGATGCGACGTACTTTCTGTCCAGCTACATTTCCCCGCCAGACAGCCTGTCTGTCATCGCGCCACGGCATGACCAGAACATCGCGCTATGGTGTAGTCGTGATTCCCAGGTCGAGCTTGTCAGGGTGTGGGAGCTGGAGCGTATCAGTGGGCAGAAGCACCATTTCTGGCCTCTCTTCACCGTCGATCGATACAACCGTGTTCTCTCCGAGCTGCTCGCCACCGAGGGACTGACCCTCGAGGACGTGAGCACGTCTTGGGGCACACCCGGGCTGCCTCATCACACAGAGATTCAGTTGCCGGCCGACAGCGAAGAGTTTCCGGTGCACAGCCTTGCCCACCTCTACAGCGGCCTGCTCCTTGACTCCGAGGTCTTTCGAAACGAGACCATCATCGGGCTCGCGCTGGACGGCCGCCCGGACTTCGGTCTTGACCAGACGAGCAAGAAGTACTGGTACACGGGCTGCGTTTCCGACAAGGGCAACGTCAACTTCGCTCCGGTGGAATCGCCGGCTCCCATCTATGACGCCGCCTCGACCGAGTTCTCCAAGGAGCCCGGCACTCTGATGGCTCTGGCCTCGGCGTGCCCCACAGAGATCGCCTTCGACACCGAGGCAGCCGTGCAGGACTTGCAGCTGTTCGGCGGTCGGCGTGTGCCGCTGGTCGACACGCTTCCCTTTGTTCAGGGCATCGTTCGGGAGGCCGAATCCCAGCTGAGGTCCCGTGAGTTGGACAGCCGCTTCACCGAGCAGGAACACCTTCAGTCCGCCGTGATGAAGGTGGTCCAGACGGCCTGCGAGCTCGTCATGGTGCGCAACGTCGATCAGCTGCTCGCTTCGGGAGGGGTCGACCCGCGCCAGGCGTACCTCTCCCTGAGCGGCGGCTTCGCCCTCAATTGTCCGACCAACTCCTTCCTCCTGCGTCGCTACGGCTTCAAGGGCCTTCTCATTCCTCCGTCTGCCAACGACACGGGGCAGGCACTGGGGATCGGCCTCCTCGGATTCGTGGGAACGGGTCAGCTCCCTGCCGCCGATTTCTGTCTGAAGAGTCCCTACTACGGCTCCGAAGCGACGGACATCGAAGCCGCGTTGAAGCACTTCGATGACTTCATTGATGATGTACAGGACTTCACGGAAGCCCAGTTCGTCGAGGACGTTTCCCGGGGACCGCTGGTGTGGGTGGACGGGGCGGCGGAGATCGGCCCGAGGGCGTTGGGCCATCGCAGCATTCTTGCCGATCCCCGTTCTTCTCAGTCGAAGGACCTGCTCAACGACTGGAAGAGTCGGCAGTGGTGGCGCCCTGTGGCTCCGATCGTCCTGGAAGAGCACAGTGGCGAATGGTTTGAAGACCCGTGGCCCTCGCCCTACATGCTCGAGACGGCATACGTGCGCGAGGACAAGCGCGATCTGGTGCCGGCCATCCTCCACCTCGACAATTCTGCTCGCCGTCAGACGTTGACCTCCGAGACGAATCCTCTTCTGCACCGGGCGATCGAGGCGTTCCGTCAGAGCACCGGAATTCCGATGCTCTGCAACACGTCCCTGAACGACAAGGGCGAACCGATTGTGGACACGGCGGCGCAGGCCCTGAACTTCGCCATCCGCAAGGGTGCGTCCGTCGCCTACATATCCGGCCGCCGGGTGCAGTTGCGCCCGGACGCCCAAAGCCCGCGGTCCGCCCCCACGGAACGTCACCCTCGTCGCGAAGATCTCTTCGCAGGCCAGGAACAGGACCGTGACAAGATCTGGGAATCATGGCTCGAGTCGGGCTACAGCACCACGGCTATGGTTCTGATGTCCCGCTCCCCCGAGCTGCGCGATCAACAGTTGGCCAAGCCCTCCGTGGTCAACCAGCTGGCCGACGTCGCGACCGCTCGGGACGAGAGCGGCACGCTGGCGCTGGCCGGAGACAAGCATTCCCGTATGTTCGGGCCGTCCGCAGTCTTCGATCCTGCTTCCCAGGAGGGTGCGGCCTTCTGATGACGTTTCCCTGTGATGGACAGGCGGCGCCAACGCCGCAGCCGGGCGACGGCAAGCCTCTCGACGGCCAGTGGGCAGTCCCGGAGGTTCAACGGTGAGCGACCTTCGGTCCGGAGCAGTGACCTACGGTCAACTGTCGGTCCTGCGCTCGCTGGAGACGCATGGACCGGACCACCAGTCGGTCGCCAATCTGGTCAGCGTCTGGGAAGTGCCGTTCGGTGTCGGGGCAGCCCAAGTGATGGACGCCTGGCTGCAGTTGGTGGAAGCGCACGAGTCGCTGCGGACCATGTACGAACTGGGTATCCCCACGCCGAAGCAGAAGGTTCACCCCTACCGGCCGTCCAAGGTGGCTGTGGTGGAGCTTGCCGAGGACAGCTTCTCGGCTGCCCTCCAAGTGGGCGCCACGTCCGCAGTCGAACCCATTGACATCGAGACCGACCTGCCATGGCGCGCTTTCGTCACGACCTACCAGGGTGATGCGCTCTACCTGGTCACGGTGATCCATCACGTGGCAGCGGACAACGGCGCGTTGAGGGTTTTGGAGGAGCAGTTCGGCCGGCTTCTGGACGGCGGGGTGCTCGGCCCGGTGGTCCAGCCTCTGGAGATGGCACAGGCGCAGCAGGAAGAGTCGGGCTCACGCAGCATCCGACACTGGATCGAGGTCTGGGACCAACTCGCCCCGTCAGACCGAGATCCGGCCGACCCCAGTGAGCGTCGCAGGGCGTCCCTGTACAGCCTCGAGGCTCTGACCGCCGCGCAGGCCCTCTCCAAACAGCTGAAGATCTCGGTTCAGTCCGTAGTGCTCGGCGTCGGCGCGCTCGCGCTGGCACGACTCAAGCAGACTGAGCGAGTCACGTTCGCGCTGATGGCCGCCAACCGACTGACCGATCGGTGGGTGCCACTGGTCAGTTCACTCAACCAGTTCGCCCCGGTGACCGTCGCGATCGCCGAGGAAGCCGACCCGCTGGAGTATCTGCGATCCGGATACCTCCAGTCCATGAGCGCCTACGTCAACGGCTGCTACGACGTCGACGCCCTCAAAGCCGGCCTGCAGCAAGCGGGGCGACAGGAGGCAGACCCAACTGCTTTCGCCAAGCATTTCAACTTCCTTGGTGACGTGGACTTCGAGCCTGACGCAGGATCATCTCTGCACACGGGAATCCAGTGGCGTTCGTCCACCCAGCGCTCCGGGCCGAACTTCCATCTCGCGGTAGCGACCGGGAAGGGGCTTCTCATCGGCGTGGGAGCAAGTTGCGACTATCTCGAGGGGAATCTCCCAGCCGTACTCGCTGCTTCGATCGAGGCCGGACTGGTCAATATCGCCGGTGGATCCGCGACAAGCTTGGGAGCGGTGTCACTGGACGCTCTTCCGCAAAGGACTGTCTGACGGATTGCGCTGAGCGGGGGAACTATTTGGTTCCCCCGCTCAGTTGCTTTCCCTGAACAATGGGCGAGGCAGGCTCAGAAACCTGCGCAGACACCGCGAAGTCGCTTCTTCATCAGTAACACCTCCCTACCTCTGGCGACTATAACGACAGGTGATCGGAGAAGGGAAGAAGCTTCCCTTCCGGACGGACCGATAGGCGAAATAGGCTGCTGTCGGACCCTGTTGGTCCTTCAGCACAGCTACCTGGTGCTTGTGAACGCCCGAGTCTGCCGCCCCTGGCTGTCCACGTCACTTATCGACCAGTAGGAACGGAACCCCATGCACTCCGCATCCCCGCAAACGACGCAGAGCTGGGTTCGGCCGATTCCCGGCCGGACCCAGCCCGGTGGCCTTCGGCTCTTCTGCTTTGCCTACGCCGGAGGCGGTACCTCGGTCTTTCGGGAGTGGGGCACCGGACTCCCGGACGGGGTCGAGGCCTTCGCCGTACAGCTGCCAGGCCGGGAAGACCGCATCCTCGATCAGCCCATCACGGATCTGAACGAACTGCTGGATGATCTCGTCCCCGCACTACTGCCCCACCTGGACCGTCCGTTCGCGTTCTTTGGCCACAGCATGGGGGCCATCGTCAGCTGGGAGCTCACGCGGACACTCCAGCGCCAGCAGGGACTTGAGCCGACTCGTCTCATGGTGTCAGGCTGCCGGGCACCGCAGCACCACGAATCATGGTCACTGAGCGAACTAGACCTTTCTGATGATGCACTGGTCAATGAACTCCGCCGCCTCAACGGCACGCCTGAGGAACTGCTACAGAATCCAGACTTTGTCAGCTTCATCTTGCCTACTTTCCGAGCTGACCTCTCACTCTTCGCCAGCTACGTCTACCGTCCGGGCGAACTCCTCAACTGCGCTGTCTCGGCGTTCGGCGGCAACGCAGACCCTCAGGTGAGCGAGGACCACGTCAAGGCCTGGTCGGAACTGACCACTGGCCCGACCGAGGTGGAGATCTTCCCCGGCGGTCACCTTTTCCTCAACAGCGAACGACAGAACCTGCTCCGGAGCATCAGCCATGCCCTCCCGGACCTCGATCACTGACTGCCGGCGAGGGATCCCAGCACCCTGGCTTCACTCGTTTGCCATGGCGGCCTGCGGCCGCGTCTGTCGCGATGGCCTGCCACTCGGCAAATGGGCTGGAGTGCACTGATTTCATCCGCTTCCTGGTGGCGGAATCCGGAGCGGATGGTGATCTCCAGTGCGCCTCCAGGTACGCCGACGTCCGGGTGGCCAGTGCCCTTTCGGCAAGCGGGCGGGCGAGGTCGAGGCGGCCGGTGTCGCGGTGCGTGCGTGCCAGGACTTCAAGGGCGTCGGCTTCGTTGCGGCGCTCACGGTGCTCCAGGAAAAGCCGCAGGACCTGGGTGCCGTCGGCCAACGCCGCCTCGTAATCCCCCGGCCGTGACGAGCCATAGCCCGGTTGACCAGCGGGCTGATGGCCTCCGGCCTTGGTGGCGCAGCAGTCGGCGGACGCCAGCAGCCCGAGCCGGAGCGCCCGACGAGCACAACAGCATCGGCGATACTGCGGGGTGGCACCCAAACCTCGTTGGCGCAAGCGGCCTCGGCCCTCGTGCGAACCTTCATTTCCTGAACGCGATCTGTGACACGGGGGGTGCCTTCCGCGCACTCCGTTCAAAGTCTTGACGGGTTCACGGGGACGCCGCACCATCGGTCCGACCGGAGAGCGCTCTCTCATTCGGCGACCAACCCGCAGGAGACGCCGTGAGTGGAAGACCCCCGCACCACTCGTTACGCCGCTCGACCCGAAGAACCGTCCGCACCCCACTGTTCGCCCTCGTCACCGCGCTGTTGGCGACCCTTCTCCTGGCCGTGGTCCAGGCGCCCGCCCAGGCCGCCGGCACACTGCTGTCCCAGGGAAAGCCGGCGACCGCGTCGTCCACCGAGAACGGCGGTACGCCCGCTTCCGCCGCGGTAGACGGCGACAACGCAACCCGCTGGTCCAGCGCCGCGTCCGACTCGCAGTGGATTCAGGTCGACCTCGGCTCCACCGCCACCGTCAGCCAGGTGGTCCTCAACTGGGAAGCCGCCTACGCGAAGGCGTACAAGATCCAGGCGTCGACCGACGGCACCACGTGGACGGACATCTATTCCACGACCGCGGCGACCGGCGGAACCCAGACTCTGACCGTCAACGGGACCGGCCGCTACGTGCGCATGTACGCGAGCGCCCGAGCCACGCAGTACGGCTACTCGCTGTGGGAGTTCCAGGTGTACGGTACCGCGGGCAGCGGTGGCACCAGCTGCTCGACCACCAACGCCGCGCTGAACAAGTCCGCCACGTCCTCCTCGACCGAGAACGGTAGCACCCCGGCATCGGCCGCCGTGGACGGGAACAACGGGACCCGCTGGTCCAGCGCCGCTTCGGACCCGCAGTGGCTCCAGGTCGATCTGGGGACGAAGCAGAGCATCTGCGGCGTCCAGCTCAGCTGGGAGGCCGCCAGCGGCAAGGCGTACCAGATCCAGGTCTCGGACAACGGCACCACGTGGACCACCGTCTACCAGACCTCGACCGGTGCAGGCGCGACCGAACTCCTCACCCTGACCGGCTCCGGCCGTTACGTGCGCATGTACGGGACCGCCCGTGCCACGCAGTACGGCTACTCGCTGTGGGAGTTCCAGGTCTTCACCACCGGGACGGCACCGCCGGACGGCGGCAACGCGGTCCTCCTCTCCTACAAGAAGCCCGCCACTGCCTCCAGCCAGCAGGACGACGCCCAGTGCGGCGGCTGCACCCCGGCCAAGGCCGTCGACCACGACCCGGCCACCCGCTGGGCCACCGCGGCGGGAAGCGGCTGGAGCGACCCCCAGTGGATCACCGTCGACCTCGGCGCCAGCGCACACGTCACGCAGGTCGTTCTTCAGTGGGACCCGGCCTACGCCAGCGCGTACAAGATCCAGGTGTCGTCCGACAACACGAACTGGACCGACATCTACTCGACCACCACGGGCAAGGGCTTCAAGCAGACCCTGGACGTGAACGGCACCGGCCGGTACGTGCGAATGTACGGAACGGCGCGCGGCACCGCATACGGCTACTCCCTGTGGACCTTCGACATCCTCGGCACCGGTGGCGCCCCGACCGCCCCGCCCGCCGACCCCCCGAATCCGGGGAATCCGCAACACATCGTGTTCCAGGACGAGTTCAACACTGCGGCCGGCACCACCCCGGACTCGGCCAGGTGGACCCAGGACACCGGTCCCGGCGTCAACGGTGAGCTGGAGTACTACACGAACGGCAAGAACACCACCATGGACGGCGCGGGGAACCTCGTCATCGAGGCCCGCAAGGAGGTCACACCGGGGTCCAACTGCCCGACGGATCCGCTGTCCGGCTCGACCACCTGCCAGTACACCTCCGGCCGGATCAACACCTCCGATCACTTCAACTTCACGTACGGGCATGTCGAGTCACGGATCAAGGTGACCGGCACGCAAGGGCTGTGGCCCGCGTTCTGGCTCCTCGGTTCGAATTTCAAGACCGGCACGCCGTGGCCCGCGTGCGGCGAGATCGACATCATGGAGCACATCGGCAAAGTCCCCGACACCGTCTACTCGACGATCCATGCCCCCGCCTACAACGGTGCGGGCGGCTACGGCTCGCCGTACCAGGTCGCGGGCAGCGACTTCTCGTCAGGCTTCCACACCTACGCGCTGGACTGGGACTCCGGTCACATGACGTTCTCGGTCGACGGCAACGCCTTCTTCACCGTCGCCCGCTCCACCCTGGAGACCACGAAGGGACCGTGGGTCTACGACCACCCCTTCTACATGATCCTCAACAACGCGGTGGGCGGTGACTGGCCGGGCGCGCCCGACGCCTCGACCGTCTTCCCGCAGAAGATGCTGGTCGACTACGTGCGTGTCTCGCAGTAGGGGCCGTTCCCTCAGTGCGGCGGGGTGCCTCGGGTGTCCCGCCGCACTTCGCCGGTTGAGGGTGGCGCGCTGTGGGTGTCACCCGGTGCGACGAGTCCGGTTTCGTAGGCGAGGACGACGTCGGGTTGCAGTGCGCGAACGGCGGCCACGGCCTGGGCACCGTCGGAGGCCTCGCCCACGACCTCGATGCCGCGAGCGGTGAGGATCATCCGGAAGCCGGTGCGCAGCAGTTCCTGGTCTTCAGCGTCAACCAACGGAGCCAGGCCGTAGTGGTCCGGCTGTGCCAGGTACTCGAAGACCTGGGCCGCCGAGGCGGCAACGGTGGCTCTGCGGCTGACCCCGCCGTGAGGCATGGACACATCATGGCGCAGGTCCCCGAGTGAGCGGCACGGGCCGGCGGTCCGGCCGTCCGGGCGCCGCGGTGGCTTCCGCCTCGCGGGCCCGGACGCGTCCGGGATCAGACGGTCACCACGATCTTCCCCCGCACGTGTCCGCGCTCGGAGGCGGCGTGCGCCTTCGCGATGTCCTCCAAGGGGTAGGACTGCTCGATGCGCGGCACGTAGCGGCCCTGTCCACCGAGGCGGGCGGCTTCGGCCAGGAGCGTGGAGTCGTTGACCGCGTTGGCCACCCGGACGCCCAGCCGCTGGGCGTTCACGTGGTCGGCGACCGTCACCACGCGGTCCGGGCCGCCGGCGATCTCGACCAGGTCGGGCAGGGAGCCGGAAGCGGCGGCGTCGAGGACCAGGTCGATCCCGTTCGGGGCCAGGACGGCGAGGCGCTCCGACAGGCCCGCGCCGTAGGTGACGGGAACGGCGCCGAGGGAGGTGAGGTACGCGTGGTTGCGCTCGCTGGCCGTCCCGATCACGGTGGCCCCCAGAGCGCGGGCGATCTCGACCGCCGCGCCGCCGACGCCTCCGGCAGCCCCTTCGATCAGCAGGGTGCGCCCCTCCAGGGGGCCGAGCGCCTTCAGGCCGCCCAGCGCCGTCACGGACGCCAGGCCCGCCGCCGCGGCCTCCGCGTCGCTCCAGTTGGCGGGAGCGGGGGCCCAGGCCGAGAGGACCGCCAGCTCGGCCGTCGCGCCCGTCACCCCGCCCAGGCCGAAGACGCGGTCGCCGATGCCGACCGAGTCGACGCCCTCACCGATCGCGTCCACCAGGCCCACGGCGTCGCGCCCCGGGATCGCGGGCAGATCCACCGGCAGGAAGTCGCGCACCGAGCCGTTGCGCACCTTCCAGTCGACGGGATTGACGCCGGCCGCCGTGACCCGGATGCGGATCTCACCGGGACCGGGCGACGGGTCCGGGGCCTGCTCGACGACGAGGGTGTCCGTACCGCCGTACTCGTGGTAGCGGGCTGCACGCATGATGACCTGCCTTGCTGGTGCGAATGGCTGGAATGTCCTGACGTCCACTACGCTAAAACCTGACGTTGACGTGAGGTGCAAATCGGGACGTCGGCCGGGAGGAAGGAAGAGTCATGCGGATCGGTGAGGTGGCCCGTCAGTCCGGTGTGAGCGTGCGGGCACTGCGCTACTACGAGGAGCAGGACCTGCTCCGGGCCGACCGCAGCGCCGGAGGCCAGCGCCAGTACCCGGACTCCGCGGTCGACCGGGTCCACCTGATCCAGCAGCTGTTCGCCGCCGGTCTGCCGAGCAGGTCGGTGCGGGAGGTGCTGCGCTGCGTGTACTCCGGCTCGGTGGCACCGGGCCTTCTGGATCAGCTGGAGAGCGAGCGCGCGCGGATCAGCGAGCGGATCACCGACCTCGTCGCCGCGCGCGAACGGCTCGACGCCGTGATCGCCACCACCCGCAACCCTCCGCCCGAATGCACCCACGGCCGGGCACCGGGGGCCCCGGCCGGCAGCGCCGCAGCCGACTGATCAGCACCACGAGGTGGACCCACTCGGCCGGCCCGGAGCGATTGGCCTAGACCTGTTGTGCATTCAATGACTGCCCGCTAGGTTCGTCACGGCTGCGCAGCCGATGCACCGGAAAGGCCAGCACGACCCGTACATCACGTATCGACATGCTCTGCGCCGAAAGTCCGGCGCCTTCAGAAGGGCTTGCCATGTACCGTCGTATCGCCGCTGCCGTCGCCACCGTCGTAGCCGCATCCGCGCTCGCCCTCGGAGGTGCGGCCACCGCCGAAGCCGCGCCGCCCGGGTTCTACGCCCGCAGCCACCACGCTTCTCTCGCCGAATGCAACGCGGCGGGCCAGGCGGGCCGCAACATCTGGGGCGCCCTCTACTTCTGCGAGCCGTTCGGCCCCTCGCGGCCCGACGTCTACGTCCTGTGGGTCCGCTACTGAACCACCGCCGCCCCTGACGATCCACGAGCAAGCTGCCACCGGCCGGCGCGGACCAGAAGAGTTCCGCGCGATCGGCCCACGGACGCCGTGGAGCAGTTGACGAGAGGTGCCTGACGATCCTTCAGGCACCTCTCGACCTCGCACCACCCGGCTGCGCGGGCACCGTCGCCCTGCCCCTTGCCGCCCCGCGCGGAGAGCAGGCTCGAAGACGCAGGATTCGGCCGAGTACGGTCGGCCCGGCCCCTCACCCCTCCCCCGCGAGTGACTTCACCGTCGGAGCCGCAGTCGCCTCCGGCGAGCCGCTCGCGCGCCGCGGCCGGGCGCACCGACGGCCCCCAAGTCGTCGCGTCGCGAACAGAGTTGCTCCAGCAGGCCGACCGCCCCGGAGGGCGCGTCGGCGCAGGCAGTGGCGCTGCCACCGCCCCGATCCAGGCAGCCACTCTGGTCCAGACCATTGACCCACCGCATGCCGCCTCTCTAACATCTGCGACACCGCCCGGCCCCACCCCCCGGCACCGGTATCCCCGCTCTTCGCGATGCGTGCAGCCGCGACGTACGCACAGTTCCAGCCATGTTCCGATCCCAGCGGCCCGCTGCCAGGAGTGTCATGTACAGAACCGATCGCCCGGAGGTTCCGGCGGCAGTCCCGGAGACTGGCGAACCAGGTGATGCGGGCGCGGACTCCGCTCTCTCCGTCGGGCAGGAACGACTCTGGTTCCTCGACCAGTTCGCGCCCGGCGACCCCGCGTACAACATCCCTCTCGTGCTCGAGCTCAGTGGTCCGCTCGCGCCGGTGTCGCTGCGGGCCGCCATGGACGCGGTGGTCGCCCGGCACGAGGCGCTGCGCTGCTGTTTCCCGTCCGTCGACGGCCGCCCCCACGTCGTCGTCCGTCCCGCGGCACCCGCCGCGTGGGACGAGCGGGACCTGCGCGGAGCGCCCGCCGACACCGTCGCGGCGGAGGTCGCCGCGGTGACCAACAGGAGCTTCGACCTCGCGCGAGGGCCCCTCGTACGGGCAGTTCTCCTGCGCACGGGGGAGGAGGCCCACACCTTCTGTCTCGTGCTCCACCACATCGTGGCCGACGGCTGGAGCCTGGGCCTCCTGCGGGCCGAACTGGCCGAGGAGTACGCCGCCCATCGCACGGGCCGTCCGGCCCAGGTGCCGGAGCCGCCGTCCTACCTGGCGCACGCCACCGCCGAACGGGCCTGGCTCGACAGCCCGGAAGCCGCGGCGGCCCTCGATCACTGGCGCCAACAGCTGCACGGAGCAACGCCGTTGCGTCTGCCGCTCGACCGTGAACGGCCCGCCGAGCCGGGCAGCGAGGGCGCTTACCACACCCGGATCCTGCGCGGGCTCGCCCCGGTCGTGGAGGAGTTCGCGCGGGCCCGTCGCATGACGCCGTTCATGGTGCTCGCCGCCGGTTACCAGGCACTCCTGCACCGCTGCACCGGGCAGGACGACTTCTGCGTGGGCGTGCCCACCGCGGCTCGCACGACCGTCGACAGCGAGCGCACGGTCGGCTACTTCTCCTCCACACTGGTGCTGCGTGCCGACTTCGGCGGGGCGCCGACCTTCGACGCGACACTGCGCCGGATCCGCGGCGACTGGATGCGCGCCCTGACCCACGGCCGCGTCCCCTTCGAACGGCTCACCGAGGATCTGGGCACCGAGCGCGACACGAGCCGCACACCCGTCTTCCAGACGCTGCTGACGGTGCACACGCAGAGCGGGGGCGCGCTCGGCTCCCACCCGTTCGACGACCTGATCTGCGAGGAGGGCGACGGCGGGCACACCGCGGCGAAGTTCGAACTCACCTTGGACATCCGCCCCCATGGCGAGGACCTGCACGCCGTCTTCGGCCGCCGGGCCGACCTGCTGACCGGCGAGCAGCTCACCCGGCTCGCCGCCCGCTTCGAACTGCTGCTGCGCGCCGCGATCGCGGCGCCCGGCACACCCGTGCACCTGCTGCCGGTCATGGATGCCGACGAGCGGGCGACGCTGGGCGCGCAAGCTGCCGGACCGGCGCTCGACCCGTTCGCGACGACCGTTCCCGAGCGGATCGACCGGATGGCGGGCGAAGCCCCCGACGCCCCGGCGCTGATCGGGCCCGACGCCTCGTTCACCCGTCGTCAACTGCATGACGGAGCGCGCGCATTGGCTGCCCGGCTGGCAGCGCGCGGCGCGGGCCGGGGCGACCTCGTCGCGCTCTGCGTGCCCCGGGGGCCGATGGCCGTCGTGGCGATGCTGGCGATCTGGCGTCTCGGCGCCGGTTACGTGCCGATCGACCCGCAGTACCCCGCCCGGCGGATCGACTTCATGCTGCGCGACAGCGGAGCCGCCCTGGTCGTCACCCCGGACGGCACGGCCCCGCCCGGGGTCGTCACACAGGTCCCCGTCGTGGCCGCCGACCCGGAGATTCCGGCCGCCTGCGCTCCACTCGCCGAGAACGGCGCCTCCCCCGACGACCCGGCCTACGTGATCTACACGTCCGGCTCCACCGGAACGCCCAAGGGCGTCCTCGTGACCCAGCGCAATCTCGCGTCCCGGGTCGCCTGGATGACCGGCGGCTACGGTCTCGGACCGGCGGACCGCGTCCTGCACAGCGCCTCGCTGTCCTTCGACACCAGCGCCGAGGAGATCTTCCCGGCACTGGCCGCGGGCGCCGTCCTCGTGACCGCTCCCGCCGGCACCGCACTGCCCGATCAGCTCGCCGAGCCGTACGCGGCGGGCATCACCGTCCTCGACCTGTCCACGCCGTACTGGCACCAGCTCGTCGCCGACCTCGACACGACGCCCTGGCCCACCACGCTGCGGCTCGTGATCCTGGGCGGCGACCAGGTGCTCGCCGCCCAGGTCGCCGTCTGGCGGACCCGCTTCGGCGACGGGCTACGGCTGGTGAACTCCTACGGACCGACCGAGACGACGGTCATCGCCACCACGGCCACGCTCACCGATGGCGGGCCCGCGGACCGGCCGCCGATCGGCCGCCCCATCGGCGCCACGACCGTCGCCGTGCTCGACCGCCACGTCGGCGCCGTGCCGCCCGGCACCCCGGGCGAGCTCGTCATCGGCGGGCCCGGCGTCACCGTCGGCTATCTCGGGCGGCCCGGACAGACCGCGCGCTCCTTCGTCCCCGACCCCGAGGGCCCGCCCGGAGCGCGCCGCTACCGGACCGGGGACCTGGTACGCAGCCGCCCGGACGGGCAGCTGGAGTTCCTCGGCCGCATCGACCAGCAGGTCAAGGTGCGCGGCTTCCGGGTCGAGCCCGGCGAGGTGGAGTCCGCGCTGCGCGCCCTGCCCGGCGTCGGCGAGGCCGTGGTGAGCGCGCGCGGCGACCGCCTCGTCGCCCACGTCGCCGCATCTCCGGACGCCCCCGCCCCGCACCCGGACGACCTGCGCGCCGCCCTGTCGGCGGTCCTCCCCGCCCACCTGGTCCCGCACCCGGTCGTGGTCCTCGACCGGCTGCCCCTCACCGCGCACGGCAAGATCGACCGGGCGGCGCTGCCCGACCCCGGCGCCCCCGCGTCGCGCCGCGCGTACGTCGCCCCGCGCACCGACGCCGAGGAGCTCGTCGCGGACGTCTGGCGGGAGGTCCTCGGCACGGGCCCCGTCGGAGCGCACGACGACTTCTTCGACCTGGGCGGCCACTCGCTGCTGGCCACCCGCGTGGTGGCCCGCGTCCGTGCCGCCGTCGACCTCGCCGTCCCCCTGCGCACCCTGTTCACCCACCGCACCGTCGCGGCCTTCGCCCAGGCCGTGGAGAACGCCCTGGCCGAGGAGATCGACGCGCTGTCGGAGACGGCGGCGGTCCAGCTCCTCGCCGACCAGGACGCAACAGAAGGACACGGGACCCTCGCATGAGCGCCGACACCACCGTCCCCACGGACCCGCCCGCGCCGCGTCTGTCGGCCACCAAGCAGGAACTGCTGCGCCGCAGGCTCGCAGCCCGCTCCACCGCGCGCACCACGACCGTGCCGCGCCGCGCACCCGGCACCCCCGTCCCCTTGTCGTTCGCGCAGGAACGGCTCTGGTTCATGGAGCAGTTCGCCCCCGGCACCGCCGCCTACAACATCCCGGTGGTGCGCCGGCTGCGCGGCGCCCTCGACGTGACCGCCCTCGGCGCCGCCCTGGACGCGAGCGTCGCCCGGCACGAGACACTGCGCTCCCGCTATCCCGCCACCGACGACGGCCGCCCGCTGCTCGTCATCGACCCGCCCGCCCCGGTCGCGCTGGCCCGCAGCACCGCCGCCGGCGAGGCGGCGGCCGAGCATCTCGTGGACCAGGCGGCGGCGGAGCCGTTCGACCTGGAGCACGGACCACTGCTGCGGGCCCTGCTCATCACCCTCGCGGACGCCGACGACCACGTACTCGTCCTCGTCGTGCACCACAGCGTCAGCGACGGCTGGTCCAGCGAGGTGCTGCTCGACGAGATCCTGCGCGGCTACGCGGCACGGGCGGCCGGAGACGGCGACCCGCTGCCCGAACTGGCGGTCAGCTACGGCGACTTCGCCCTGTGGCAGCGCGAGCGTCTCAGCGGCGACCGGCTCGCCGCCGAGGTCGCGCACTGGGCCCGCGAACTGGCCGGGACCGAGCCGCTGGAACTCGCCTGCTCCCGGCCGCGCCCCCCGCGCCAGACCTTCGACGGCGCCGGGTACGCCTTCGGGGTGGACCGGGCCCTCCTCGACCGGCTCGCCGCTCTCGGCCGGCGGCACGACGCGACGGTGCACATGGTGCTCATGGCGGCGTTCCAGGTGCTGCTCGCCCGCTACAGCGGCCGCCGGGACTTCGCCGTCGGCTCCCCCGTCGCGGGCCGCCCCGAGCCCGAACTGGAGCCGCTGGTCGGCATGTTCGTCAACGTGCTGCCGTTCCCCGCGCGGCTGCACGGCGACCCCACCTTCGCCGAGCTGCTGCGCCGCACCCGCGACGTGTGCCTCGACGCCTACGCCCACCAGGACCTGCCGTTCGCCCAGCTCGTCAGCGAGCTGAAGGTCCCCAGGGACGTCGCCCGGCCGCCGGTGTTCCAGGCCGTCCTCGCCGTGCAGAACTACGCCACCCAGCGCGACACGGCGACCCGGCTGCCGCTCACCGTGGAACCCTTCGGGGTGCGCGCCAGCGGCACGCGGTTCGACATCGAACTCTTCCTCCAGGAATGGCCGGACGGACTGCGCGGCTCCTTCAACTACAACACCGATCTCTTCGCCGAGGACGACGTCGCCCTCCTCGCCGGCCACCTCGGCCGGCTCCTGCACGCCGCTGCCGACGCCCCGGACACCCCGCTGTCGGCCATGGCCGAACCCACCTCCGAGGAACGCGACTTCGAGGCGCTGGACTTCCAGGGCCGGAGCGTCGACCGGGCCCCCACCACCCTGACCGCGCTCGTCGCGGAACAGATCGCCCGCACCCCGGACGCGACCGCCGTCAGCACCGAGGGGCGGCCCGCGCTCACCTACCGCCGCCTCGACGCCCTCGCCGACCGGATCGCCGCCCGCCTGACCGCCGAGGGCGTCGGACCCGGCAGCCTGGTCGCGGTCAGCGCGGAGCGCTCGCCCGAACTCGTCGCCGGGCTCCTCGGCGTCCTGCGCGCCGGAGCCGGTTACGTCCCTCTGGACCCGGGCTACCCCGCCGAACGCACCGCCTTCCTCCTGGCCGACAGCGGCGCCACCGTCCTGCTCACCCAGCGCGGACTGCCCGTCCCCGACGGCTGCACCGCCCACGTCGTCCTCCTCGACGACCCCGCCGAACCCGCCCGCACCCGCACCCGGCCCGTCCCGCCCGCACCC
Organism: Streptomyces sp. NPDC001904; assembly: GCF_040297005.1. NCBI lineage: Bacteria > Bacillati > Actinomycetota > Actinomycetes > Kitasatosporales > Streptomycetaceae > Streptomyces > Streptomyces sp. NPDC001904. The sequence continues at coordinate 55,958 of NZ_JBEOYI010000025.1, forward strand.
GACGACACCGCCTATCTGATCTACACCTCGGGCTCCACGGGCCGCCCCAAGGGCGTCCCCAACACCCACGCCGCCATCGCCCACCGCATCCAGTGGATGCAGGACGCCTACCGGATCGGCGCCGACGACGCCGTCCTGCAGAAGACCCCCATCGGGTTCGACGTGTCGGTGTGGGAGTTCTTCTGGCCGCTGACGACCGGCGCCCGCATCGTCCTCGCCAAACCCGGCGGCCAGAAGGACAGCGGCTACCTGCGCGATCTCGTCGCCGACGCGGGCGTCACCGTCGCCCACTTCGTCCCCGCCATGCTGACCGCGTTCCTCACCGAGGACGGCATCGAGCGCTGCACCTCGCTGCGCCGCGTCATCAGCAGCGGCGAGTCCCTCACCCCGGGCGCCGCCCGCGAGCTGCGCCGCCGCCTGCCGCACTGCGCGCTCGCCAACCTGTACGGGCCGACCGAGGCCGCCGTGGACGTCTCCGCGTGGGAGTGCGACGGCCCGCTGACGACCGTGCCGATCGGGCTGCCGATCGACAACACCCGCCTGTACGTGCTCGATCAGGCGCTGCGTCCGGTGCCGCCCGGCGCGCCGGGCGAACTCCACATCGGAGGGACGCCCGTCGCCCTCGGCTACCACCGCCGCCCCGGACTGACCGCCGCCCGGTTCGTCCCCGACCCGTTCGGCCCGCCCGGCTCGCGCCTCTACCGCACCGGCGATCTGGCCCGCCGCAGGCCCGATGGCGCACTCGAACACCTGGGCCGCATCGACCAGCAGATCAAACTGCGCGGACTGCGCATCGAGCCCGGGGAGACCGAGGCCGCCCTGCGCGCCCTGGACGGCATCGCGGACGCGGCGGTCGTCCTGCGCGAGGACCGGCCCGGCGACCGGCGCCTCGTCGGCTACGTCGTCCCGGCCGCCGACGCCGAGGAGCCGGACCCCGCCCGGCTGCGCGCGGCACTCAAGCGGACGCTGCCGGAGCACCAGGTGCCGGCCGCGTTCGCCGCGGTCCCCGCCCTCCCGCTCACGCCCAACGGCAAACTGGACCGCCGCGCCCTGCCCGCTCCGCAGGTCAGGCGGGCGGCGGACGCCGCCGGACCCGCCACCCCCGCCGAGCGGATCCTCGCGACCGTCTGGGGCGAGGTGCTCGGCCTCACCGAGGTCGGCGCCGACGAGGACTTCTTCGAGCTCGGCGGGCACTCGCTGCTCGCGACCCAGGTCGTCGCCCGCGCCAGGACCCGGCTGACCGAGGCGGGCGCCCGCCCGGTCAGCGTCATGGACCTGTTCACCCACCGCACGGTCCGCGACCTCGCGGCCCTGGCCGAGGACACCGCCGCCGCGGGCGACCGCCCCCTCCTGCACCGGCTCACCCCCGCCGTGCCCGCGGGCCGCCGCGTCCGCAGCTACGTCTGCGTCCCCTACGGCGGCGGCAGCGCCGTCGTCTACCAGCCGCTCGCCGACGCGCTGCCCGACGACGTCGAGCTGTGGGCCCTCGCCTTCCCCGGCCACGACGTCGGCCTGACCGAGGACCACGTCCCCTTCGACGAACTGGCCGGACGGCTGACCGCCGAGATCGAGGAACGGATCGAGGGTCCGGTCGTCCTGTACGGGCACTGCGCCGTCGGGTCCGCGCTCGCCGTCTGCGTCGCCCGGCGCCTGGAGACCGCCGGCGTACCGCTGGAAGCCGTCTACACCGGCGCCCAGTTCCCTTTCGCGCGGCCCCGCGGCCGGGTGCTCACCAGCCTCAGCCGCCTCGCCTCCCTGGACGCGCTGGTGGGAGACCGGGCCTATGTCAACTGGCTCACCGGGCTCGGGGTGAACACCGCCGACCTCGACCCGGAGCAGGCCGCGTTCATCATCGGCAACATGCGCAAGGACACCAAGGCCGCCGAGGACTGGTTCACCCGGGCCCTCGCCGAGTCCTCGGCGGGTGCGCCGCGCCTGCGTGCCCCGCTCGTCTCCGTCGTCGGCGACCGCGACCCGGCCGCCGACTTCTACCAGGAGCGGTACCGCGAGTGGCTGCTCCTCGCGGAGCGCTCGGCCGTGACCGTGCTCGACCAGGGCGGGCACTTCTTCCTCAAGTACCGGGCCGCCGAGGTCGCCGACATCGTGACCACCGTGCACCCGGCCCTCCTCGCCGAGCGCGCCGACGACCTCCCGGACGCCGCCCCGACGGCCTCCTGGTGGCTCCACGGCGACACGGGCCCTGCGGGCGCACGCCCGGGCACCGACACCGGTGCCGATCCCGACGCCGAGCCGCTGATGCCCGTACAGGCCCCCGAGGAGACGGGACCGCCGCCCGCCCGCAGGCTCCGGGCCCGCGAGCGTTCCGCCCCGGAGCCGAGCATGCGCCGGTTCCTGGTGGTGGCGGGCGGGCAGCTGGTGTCGATCACCGGCTCCGCGCTCACCGAGTTCGCGCTGCCGCTGTGGATCCTCGTCCACACCGGCTCTTTGACCCGGTACGCGCTCTACGCCGTGGTGGCGATGGTGCCCGGCATCCTCGTCGGGCCCGTGGCCGGAGCCCTCGTCGACCGCTTCGACCGGCGCCGGATGCTGCTCGCCGGAGACGCCGCCGCCTGCGCGACCCAGGCGGGCCTGCTGACGCTGCTGCTCACCGACCGCCTCCAGTCCTGGGAGGTGTACGTCCTGCTGGGCGTCCTCTCCGTGGCGCTGACCTTCCAGCGGCTGGCCTACGCCTCCGCCGTGCCGCAGCTCGTCCCCAAGCGATACCTCGGACACGCCAACGGCATCGTGCAACTCGCCTTCGGCACCGCCCAGTTCGTGGTGCCGCTCGCGGCCGTGGCCCTGATGGCGGCGATCGGCCTGAGCGGCATCCTCGTCATCGACGTGGCCAGCTACGCCCTCGCCCTCGGTGTCCTCCTCGCGGTCCGCTTCCCGCGCAGTCTGCCGTGGACGCGGCGCGAGTCGCTGGTCGCCGAGATCCGGCACGGCTTCGGACACACCTGGCGCAACCGCGGCTTCCGCGCCATGCTCCTGTGGTTCGCCGGTCTGAACGTGTTCCTGTCACCGCTGTTCCTGCTGGTCACCCCCCTGGTGCTCGCCTTCGACGATCTCCAGGGCGCGGCGCGGGTCGCCGTCGCGGGGGGCGCCGGAGCCGTCATCGGCGGGATCCTCATGGGTTTCTGGGGCGGCCCCCGGCGCCACCGGCTGCGCGGCATGCTCGCCCTCGCCTCGCTCCTCGCGCTGGCCGGGGCGGTCACGGGACTGCACCAGAGCCTGTGGGTGATCGCCGCCGGCGCGTTCGGCATGTCCTTCGCTCTGTCCCTGGTCAACGGCGTCTACGCGGCGATCGTCCAGGTGAAGGTCCCCCAGCGTTTCCACGGCCGCGTCTTCGCCCTGAACACACTGGTCGCCTGGTCCACGCTGCCGCTCGGGCACGGCGTCATCGCCCCGCTCGGCTCGAAGCTCTTCGGCCCGCTGATGGAACCGGGCGGAGCGCTGGCCCCGGTCTTCGGCCCGCTCATCGGTACCGGACCCGGCCGCGGGATCGCCCTGATGTACGTGCTGTTCGGCTGCGCGATGCTGGGCCTGGTCGCGCTCGGCCTGCGCCTGCCGGTCCTCGCCCGCTTCGACCGGGACGTGCCCGACGCGGAACCGGACGACCTGGTGGGGCTGCGCGAGCGGGCCCGCCTCGCCGCCGCCCGCCGCGCGAACGGGGGCAGGCCGTGAACCCCGCCCCTCGTACGCTGCCGGAGCTGCTGGAGCGGCGGGCCCTCGCCCACGGGGAGCGCACCGCGCTGATCACGGGCGCGGAGCGGCTCGACTTCGCTTCCTGGCAGGCCCGTTCGGGCGCCCTCGCCGCCGCGCTGCGCGGTGCGGGGCTGCGGCCCGGCGACCGGGTCGCCCTGCACCACGGCACCGCGCAGTGGAACGAGTACGCCGTGGCGTTCCTCGCCGTGCTCCGCGCCGGCGGGGTGGCGGTGCCGCTGTCCGACCGCGCGGCACCGGCCGCCGTCGACCACGTCCTGCGCGACGCCGGGGCCCGCTTTCTGCTGCGCGGCGCCGACGGTCCGGCCGCACCCGCCGGGGTCACCGCACTGACCGAGCGGGACGCCGCCGGGCACACCGCCCCGGACGGCCTGCCCGCCCCGGCGCCCGACGACCTCGCCCAGATCCTCTACACCTCCGGCACCACGGGCGCCCCCAAAGGCGTCACCGCCCGCCACGCCAACCTGACGCACGGCTGCACGCTGGACGACCGTCGCCGCCCCCTGCGCCACTCCGAGGCGTTCCTGCACGCTTTCCCCGTCGGCACCAACGCCGGCCAGACCATGCTGGTCAACGCGGTGAACGCGCACGCCGCCTGCGTCACCGCACCCCATTTCACGCCGTCCCGCTTCCTGCGGCTGCTCACCGAACACCGGGTCGGCAGCGTCTTCGTCGTCCCCGCCATGGCCATCGAACTCCTCGCCTCTCCCGCCCTCGCCGCCGGAGCGGCGGGCGCCCTGGACGGCGTGCGGCTGGTCGGTTCGACGGCCGCCGCGCTGCCGCAGCCGGTCGCCCTGGGCCTGGCCCGTGCCTTCGCCCGCGCGCAGGTCGTCAACTACTACACCTCGACCGAGGCGGCGCCCGCCCAGATCACCCTGCTGTTCGACCCGGCCCGGCCCGCCTCCCCGGGGCGCCCCGCCTCGCTCGCCGACCTCAGGGTCACCACGCCGGACGGCCGCCCGGCGGCGCCCGGTGAGCCGGGCGAGCTGTGGCTGCGCAGCCCCGCCGTGCCCCGCGCCTACCTGGGCGAGCCCGACAGCGAGGTGTTCGCGGGCCGCTGGGTGCGGATGGGCGACCTGGGCCGGCTCGACGAGGAGGGGTTCCTGCACCTGCTCGACCGGGAGCGCGACGTCATCAAGTCCGGGGCCCACAAGGTGTCCACGCTCCAGGTCGAGGACGCCCTGCACGCCCACCCGCGGGTGCTGGACGCGGCGGCCGTCGGCGTCCCGCACCCCGTGCTCGGCAGCGTCGTCGCCGCCGTGGTCGTCGCCGAAGGGGAGCTGACCGCCGCCGCGCTGCGTGCTTTCCTCCTCGACCGGCTGGCCGCCCACGAACTGCCCGACACCGTCGTCTTCCGTTCCGAACTGCCCCGCAACGAGGCCGGCAAGGTCCTCAAGCGCGACCTGCGCCGCATCCTCACCCCCGACCACCGCGAGGTGCACCCGTGACCCAGTCGTCCCGCCGCGTCAGCACGGCCCTGAGCCCGGCCCAGCACGGTGTCTGGCTCACCGAACGGGCCCTGGCCGCCGACGCCGCGTACCACCTCGCCGTGACCGTCGACCTGGCCGGCCCGCTCGACCCCGACCGGCTGCTGCGGGCCTGCGCCGCCGTCGCCGCCCATCACCCGGCGCTCACCACCGGGTTCGGGCCGGAGGGCGACCCTCGTCCCGTCCCCGCGGGCACGCCCCGGCGGGCCGCGTGCGCCGAGGACGGGCTCGACGCGTTCCTGGCGGACGAGCGGTCGCGCCCCTTCGACCTGGCGGCCGGCCCCGTGCACCGCTTCGTCCTGGTCGCACTCGCCCCCGCCCGGCACGTCCTGTCGCTGACGGTGCACCACCTCGCGTTCGACGGGGAGTCCAAGGAGCGGCTGGTCGCCGATCTCGCCGCCGCCTACCGGGGCGAACCGTCCGCTCCTGCCGGCACACCCCCGCACGCCGAGCCCGCCGCGCGGGCCGTCGCCGACGCCGAGGCGTTCTGGGCTCCGCGCTGGCAGGAGCCCGACCTCCCACGGCTTCCCGGACTCGCGGCCGTACCCGGAGCGGGGACGCAACCCGCGCCCGGCGCCGAGGTCGCCTTCGCCCTCGGCGCCGACCGCGCCGCCCGCCTGGACGGCGTCGCCCGCAGACTCGGCATCACCCGCTTCGAACTGCTCACCGCCTCCTGGCACGCCCTCCTCGCCCGCTACGGCGACCCCGCCCCGGTCACCTCGGTCGAACTGTCGCTGCGCCGCCCCGGCACCCCCGTGGCCGTGGGGCTCGCCGTCAACGAGCTGCCCCTGTCCAGCACTTGGAGCCCGCACACACCGTTCGCGACCTGGTCCCAGTCGGTGCGAGCCGGACTGCGCGCGCTCTACGCCCACCGGGACGTGCCGCTGGGCCGGTGCGTGCGCGGTCTGACCCCGCGCACCGCCCTCACCCCGCTCTCCGTCAGCTACCGGCGCCGCCCGCACGACGGCCGCCCCGACTTCGGTCCCCAGGTCCGCGCGGACGTCCGCTGGACCGGCTTCTGCGGCACCGCCCGCAATCTGTTGCACGCGCAGTGGGTGGACACGGGCAGCGAGGTCCTCACGAGCCTTCAGTTCCGCTCCGACGCCCTGACGGCCGACGCCGTGCGGCGCATCGCGGGGCACTGGACGACGCTCCTCGACGGCGCGCTCACCGACCCGGCCACCCCGCTCGGCGAACTGCCGCTGCTCACCGACGCGGAGACCGCCGCCCACCTCGCCACCGACGCCCCGCGCCCCGGTCTCGCCCGACGCACCGTGCCCGAGCTGTTCGCCGAGGCGGCCCGCACCCGGCCCGGCGCCGTGGCGGTCGTCTCCGGCGCCGCCACCCTGACCTACGGCGAACTCGCCGACCGGGTCGCCCGCGCGGCGGCCGTCCTGCGCGCTCGGGGCGCGGACCCCGGCACCCTCGTCGGCATCGCCCTGCCGCGCGGCACCGACCAACTCGTCACGGTCCTCGCCGTCCTCGCCTGCGGCGCCGCCTACCTGCCCCTCGACCCGGACTACCCTTCCCAGCGTCTGGAGTTCCTGCGCGCCGACGCCCGGCCGGCCCTCTGCGTCACCGCGCTGCCCGCCGGTCCCGACGAGCTGGGCCCGGCCGACCTCGCCGCCCCCGGCCTCCGTCCGGCCGCGCTGCCACCGCCCGCGCCCTCGGACCCCGCCTACGTCCTGTACACCTCGGGATCGACCGGCCGCCCCAAGGGCGTGGAGGTCCCGCACGCCGCGCTCGCGAACGTGCTCGGCGCGCTCCGCGACCACCTGGGCTCCGCCCCCGGGAACCGGTGGCTCGCGCTGACCTCCCTGTCCTTCGACATCTGCGTGGTCGAACTGCTGCTCCCCCTGACCACCGGAGGCAGCGTCGTCCTGGTGCCCGAAGGGGCGCACCGGGACGGACCGCTCCTGCTCGACCTCGTCAAGAACCAGGGGATCACGCACGTCCAGGCCACCCCGAGCGGCTGGCGGATGCTGCTCGACGCGGGCCTCGCCGACATCGCGACCGGCCTGACGGCGCTGACCGGCGGCGAGGCCCTGCCCGACGACCTCGCCACGGAGCTTGCCGAGGTGAGCGAGCGGCTCCTGAACGTGTACGGCCCCACGGAGACGACGGTGTGGTCCACGCTGGCCGAACCCGTCCGGGCCACCGACGGCCGGGTCCGGATCGGGCGGCCGCTGGCCAACACCCGGGCCTACGTCCTCGACGCCGGGATGCGGATCGTGCCGGACGGGCTGCCGGGGGAACTCTTCCTCGGCGGCACCGGCGTGGCCCACGGATACGTCCGCAGGCCCGGGCTGACCGCCCGGCGGTTCGTGCCCGACCCGTTCGGCCCGCCCGGCAGCCGCCTCTACCGCACCGGTGACGTGGTGCGCCGGCTGCCCGACGGGAGCCTGGTCCACCTCGGCCGCGACGACACGCAGATCAAGCTGCGCGGTCACCGCATCGAACTCGGCGAGATCGAGACCCGGCTGGCAGCCCACCCCGACGTCGCCCAGGCCGTGGTCACCGTCCGCGGCGACCCGGGCCGGCAGTGGCTCGCCGCCTACGTCGTCCTCTCGGGACCGGCCGCCCCCTCGGCCGCCGACCTGCGCGCCCATCTGGCCGCATCCCTCCCCGCGGCGGCGCTCCCCGCCACCTGCACCGCACTCGACGCCTTTCCGCTGACCCCGAACGGCAAGCTGGACCGGGCGGCTCTGCCCGAGCCCGTCCTGCCGCGGACCGCACCCGGCGGGGACAGCGGCCGCGACGCCGGACAGGACGCCGTCACCCAGGCGGTCCTGGACATCTGGCGCGCGGTGCTGGAGCTGGACGATCTGGGCCCCGACGAGGACCTGTTCGACCTCGGCGGGCACTCGCTGACGATCACCGCCATCGCCGCCCGGATCCACCGGGCCCTCGGCGTGGACGTCCCTCTGGACGTCTTCTTCGACACCCCGACCGTGCACGGCGTCAGTTCCGCCGTCACCGCGCTGCGCAAGGAGCAGACCCCATGAGCCGACCCGACCGCTATCTCGTGGCCGTCAACGACGAGGAACAGCACGCGCTGTGGCCCGACGGCACACCGCTGCCCGCCGGCTGGCGCGAGGAGGGCTTCCACGGAACCGAGGAGGAATGCGCCGCCCACGTCGACGCGGTGTGGCCGGACATCCGGCCGCTGAGCGTACGCCGTCGGCTGGCCGGAGACTCGGCCGCCGCGCACGGCGGCACCCGGTGAGCGCGACCACGCCGGACGTCGCCCGGCTCGCCGAACTCGTCGCACGGGCCACGGACGACCGGGTCACGGCCGAGGAGATCGTCGGTTCGACCGAACCCCTGGCCGCGCTGGGCGTCACCTCGCTGGCTCTGCTGCGACTCGCGGACAGCCTGGAGAGCGAGTACGGCATCCTGATCGACCTCGGCGACCGGGCGCTGCACACCGAGGGCCTTCCGGGACTCGCCGTGCACGTCGAGGAGTTGACGATGCGGGGGACGCGGTGACCCCCGCCACGGCGCGGGACACGGTCCTCACCGTTCCTTTCGCGGCCGACACCTCGGGCACGAGCCCGCTGACCTGGGGGCAGCGGGCCATCTGGAACGCCATCGGGCGCACCGCCCCCAACGACCACTACTTCAACATCGGCCGGGTACTGCCGCTCGCCGACCGCGGTACCCCGGTCACCGTGCCGCGCCTGGCCGAAGCGGTTCGCTCCCTGCTGGTACGCCACGAGGCGTTGCGCACCCGGGTGACGACCGGGCACGAGGACGGCCCGCACCAGCAGCTGCACGCGACGGGCGCTCTGGACGTGACCGTGCGCGACGTCACCGACGCCGAGGACGCGGAGCGAGCCGCGTCGGCCTTGCAGGACGCGCTGCTTTCCGACCGGTTCGACTACGCCGGGGAGTGGCCGCTGCGCGTGGGCGCCGTACGGCAGGGGCAGCGGATCACGCATGTAGTACTGGCCGTGTGCCACCTGGCCGCCGACGGCCACGGAGCCGAACTCCTCGTACGCGACCTGCGGTTGCTGGTACGGCGCGGCTCCGCGGGATCCGCGCCTCCCACGACCCCGTTCGCACTCGCCGCGCACCAGCAGTCGCCGGCCGGGCTGCGCGCGGGCCGCGCCGCGCTCGCGCACTGGGAGAACGGGCTGCGCCTCGCCCCGCCCACCATGTTCCCGACCCCGGTCGCCGTGCCGCGCACTCCGCGGTTCTGGACGGGACGGCTCGTCTCCCGCGCGCTGCCGCCCGCCGTCGACGCGCTCGCCGCCGAGCGTCATGTCAGCGGCTCGACCGTGCTGTTGACCGCGGCGGCCGCCCTGGTGGCAGCAGGCCAGGGGCACCGCGTCGCCGCCGTCATGCCGATCGCCGGAAACCGGGCCGTGCCCGAGCACCGCACGCTCCTCAGCACCATGTCGCAGGACGCCCTGTTCGTGCTTCCGGTGGACGACGCGGGCCCGGACGCGGACTTCACCGACCTGCTCGCCCTGGCCTGGCCCGCGGCGCTCGCCGGATACCGGGCGGCCGCCTACGACCCCACGGCCTGGGACGCCCTGCTGGAACGGGCGACCCGGGAACGCGGCACCGATGTCCACCCCTACTGCTGCTTCAACGACATGCGCCTGGCGGAGCGGCCCGTTCCCGCCGGGCACGCGCCGGGAGCCGACGCACTCGCCGCACTGAGCCGGCACACCGTGCTCGACTTCCCGGCCACGCAGGACCGGGTCGCCTGCCGGTACTGCCTGCACGTGACGGGCGACGACCGCGCCCTCACGGTCACGCTGACCGCCGACACCGCCTATCTGCCGCCCGACGCCGTCCACGCCCACCTGCGCGCCATCGAGGACGTCGTCGTCGCGTCCGCGTCCGGTTCCCCGCCGCGCGTGGACGAACTGGCCGGGCTGCTCGCCGCCCGGGGAGCGGGACGATGACCGGCCGCGCCGCACCGGTACCCCGTCCCGTGGCGTCGGCGGGCGCCACCTCGTGCGCGCAGGGCGGCACGCTCCTGTTCACGGTGGCGGCCGGGGACGGCGGCCCGCTGCGCGGACACGTGGTCGTCACCGACGTCGTCGCCGGGCGGGACGTGCTCCGGGCGCCGGTGCACGGAACCCGCTGGACGCTGGACGTCCCCGCCGCCTGGCCCAGTTCGCTCTACCGGGCCGCTTTCCACGACGATCGTCCGGAGGAACCGGAGCCCGAACGCGACGCCGAGCACGAGGTGTGGTTCGCGGTGCGGGCCGAGCGGCCCGGCACGGACTCCCGGATCCTCGTCTCCGTACCGTTCCCGACCTGGCGGGCCTACCACCGCGCGGGCCAGGCCGGGCGCAGCATCTACTACGCGGAACAGCCCCACCGGGCCGCCCGGGTGCGGTTCACCGACCCCGGTGGCGGGCCGCCTCCCGAGCGGTGGGAGGAGCCGCTGCTTCGCTGGCTGCCCCGCGCGGGGTACCGGGTCGACGTCTGCTCCGCCCTCGACCTGCACGACGGGGACGAACTGCTGTCCGCGTACCGGCTGCTGGTCGTCAACGGGCACGACGAGTACTGGACCGCGGGCATGCGCGACACCGTGGAGTCCTTCGTGCGCCGGGGCGGCAATCTGGCGGTCTTCGCCGGGAACACCGCGTGGTGGCAGATCCGTCTGGAGGACGGCGGCACGACGATGGTGTGCCACCGGGACGCGACCGCCGACCCGATGGCCTCCCTCGATCCCCGGCTGACGACCGTCGAGTGGTCGAGCGCTCCCGTCGACCGGCCCGAGAACCGGATGACCGGGGTCAGTTTCCGGGCCGGGGCGGGCGCCTGGGGCGAGGGGATGCGGGTCATGGGACGCGAGGCGTACACGGTGCGCTTCGCCGACCACTGGGTGTTCGAGGGCACCGGACTGCGCGACGGCGACTCCTTCGCACGCGGCGCGCTCGGTTACGAGACGGACGCCTGCGAACTGGACTGGTCGGCGGGGGTGCCCCGGCCGAGCGGACGTGACGGGACCCCGCGGTCCTTCGCCGTGCTCGCCACGGCCGACCTGCGTCACTGGCGGGCCTACGGCCAGGGCGGCTGGGCCACGCTCGGTGTGTTCTCCTCCGGGGCGGGGACCGTGTTCAACACGGCCACCATCAACTGGGGCCGCGCGCTGAGCGATCCGCAGGTGGACCGCGTCACCCGCAATGTCCTCGACCGTCTCTCGGGCGTCTCGCCGGGACCCGGCTGGCACAGCGCCGGGCCGGCCGAGGGGCTCCGGGCACTGGCCGCGTGCGAGGGTCTGCTGTTCGCCGTCGGCGCGGACGGCTCCACACTGCTGCAGCGCGAGCCGTCCGACCAGAACCTGCCCTGGTCCCCCTGCGCGGACGTGCCCGGACCGCAGCCGGTGCTCCGGTGTCTCGCGGCGCCGCGTGAGGCATCCGGTGCGGTGCCGCTGGCGCTGCTCGCCGTGGACGACGACGACCGGCTGCTCACCCGGGAACCGACGGCGGGTGCCGCCCCGTGGTCGCCGATCGGCCGGGTCCCGGCCGGGACGTCGGCGCTGGCGATGTGCGACAACACCCTCTTCGCGGTGACGGGCCACGACGACACGCTCCACCAGTGTCCGGCCGCCGACCCGAACGGGCCCTGGACGGTGCTGGGCGGCGCCGATAAGGCGGGCTGCCTCACCGTGCTCGACGCCCGGCTGTACGCGGCGGGTCCCGACGGTCTGCTCGAGCGTCCCCCTGTCACCACCGACACCGCGTTCCGGCCCGTCGGCGCCTTCCCCGCCGTGACCGCGCTGGCCTCGTACGCCGGCCGGCTGTTCGCGGTGTCCGACGACGGGCGGCTGACGGTCCATGTGCCCGGGGTGGCTCTGGCCAGTCCTCGCCGGTCCTGGTGACTCACAGACCAAGCCCCAGCACCACGGCGAGTGCCACCAGCAGCACGCACAGGACGACATTGGCCTTCCGGTGCTCCCAGAACACCGCGACGAACTCCCGGATCGTGGCACTCGGCCAGAAATAGGAAGCGGTGGGAGAACCCAGCACCTGCCCGCGCACCCCCTCCCGGCGTGCGGTCATGGCCGCGCGGAACGCGTGGAAGTTGTTGGTCACCACCACGCACACGTACCGTTCGTCGGCCTCCTCCATCATGGCGCGGCTGAAGCGCAGGTTCTCCGATGTCGTACGGGATCGGGGCTCCTCCAGGACCAGCGCGGGGTCGGCTCCCTCGTCGATCAGCCAGCGGCCCATCGCCCGGGCCTCCGGGAGTCGTTCGTCCGGGCCCTGGCCGCCGGAGACCAGCAGCACCGGAGCCTCGGCGCCCCGCGCCACCTGCTGCGTGTGGATGCTCAGCCCGGCCCGGAGACGGGAGGCGAGCAGCGGCGGCACGCGGTCACCGCCGATGAGCCCCGAACCCAGCATCACCACGAAGTCCACGTCGCCCCGCACCCGGATACGCCCGTACAGAAAGGCGTAGGCGAGAAAGCACAGGAAGAGAAACGCGATGTAGCCCGTGACGAACACGACGGCCAGGATGAAGGCCCGGTAGCCCTTCGAGTCGCCCACGTAGTCGGCCGTGATCACGAGGGCGAGGATGGCGAAGATGCCCACCCCGGCCAGGGCTGACAGCAGATTGGCCGGTCTGCGGCCCTCTTTGCGGACCATGGTGAGACCGTTGGCGATGAGGAAGCCGCCGAGAACGATGACGGCGAGTACGGGCAGGAGAAAGACCAGCGAATACACCAGGACGGCCAGATTCTGCGGCAGCCTGTCCACCTGGGTGAGCAGGGCGAGCGAGAGGCTCAGCACGGTCAGGCCGAGCAGAACGGCGTTGCGGAACTGGCGGCGGTCCTGCCGGACACCCCAGCAGAACCAGAGCAGAAGGACGGTCGGCGGAGCGAAAGCGAGCACGGAGGACCTCGGGGGGGGCGTGGGCCGCGCGGACGTCGGCGCGGAGCAGAACGGGTGGGGGCCGGGGCGGAGTCGGCAGCGCGGGCGGTGGCTACTCCCCCGACCGGTGGTTTTCCTCCACCCAGTCCTTGTTCGTCTGCCAGGCATACAGGGTGTCGTTGTCCAGCGAGACGTAGTAGGAGCCGCAGCGCCCCTTCGCGGCGTCGTCGGCGTCCGCGGGGAACCATGAGGCGCTGATCTCGGGAGGCGGAGCGGTCCTGCCGTCGAGCGGCACGCATTGCGCGGGCAGTCGGCCGGTGCCGAGCGTCGCTTTCAGGATGCGTTCACCTCCGGTGGTCCTCATCGCGTAGGTCACCGACGCGGCATCGTCCGGCAACCAGCGGGGAACGCTCTCACGCTGTTCCTTCGCCTCCTTGCCCGTGGCGTAGGAAGACGTCTGCTCATGGCGCCCGTCATACCACTGTTCGGCCTCGGGTACGGCTACCGCTGCCGCGACCACGACCACTGCCGCGGCCCCCACGACGGCTACCAGAACGCCACGCATTGTTCTCTCCTGTTCGCATTCGCCCCCGCCCGATTTCACGCGAGGATGTCGATCTCTTCGTCCTTACATTCTTCCGTCTCTTAAATCCGTCATAGTCATTCTTTGCGACATTTAGCCGTACGCCTTGAGTCGCACCCTCCCCTAGGGGCCGTCCGGCGGATCATGCAGCCGTTCGGCCGTTCCGCGTTCATGAACTGCGGCTACGGTCGCCTCAGTTGATGTCCAGCACCCAGGGAGAGTCATGAGTCAGCCGACCGGCTCCGCACAGCGGACCGCCTTACGGGGTCCCGGAGTCCTCGTCGTCACCGGTGGTACGGACGGGATCGGGCGTGCGCTCGCCGAGCGGCGGCTCGGGGAGGGGGACACCGTCGTCGTCATCGGGCGGGCGCCGGAGAAGGGGGAGGCGTTCCTCGCGCACGCCGAGGAGACCGGCGCCGCGGACCGGGCACATTTCATCCGCGCCGATCTGGCCCTTCTCACGGAGAACCGGCGGGTGATCGACGAGCTGCGCGACGCCTTCCCGGTCATCGACACGCTGGTGTTCTGCGCCCGCTACTACCGTTCGGACCGGGCGGAGACGGCCGAGGGCATCGAGGAGACCTTCGCGCACTTCTACCTGAGCCGGTATCTGTTCGGGCACGGGCTGGCCGACTCGCTGCGCCGCTCGGCGCACCCCGTCGTGGTCAACGTGGCCGGGCCGGGCGCCGGTCTGGACGTCATCCGATGGGACGACCTGGAGTTCCGCGACGGCTATCACGGGGGCGCGGCCCTGGGGCAGGCCGGCAAGCTCAACGACCTGCTGGGGGTGACGTCCGCCGAGCGGTACGCCGACGCCGGACTGCGCTACGTGCTCGTCCATCCGGGTGCGACCGTGACCAGCATCGCCGGTCAGTACGACGCGGCGACCCTCCGGCACATCGAGGAGATGCAGCGCACCGCGAAGACGGTCGCCCAGGCCCTGGAGCCGATCGCCGCGGTCGTCGACCGTCCGCCGCGGCAGCCGCTCAGCGCGTTCGTCGAGGGCGCCGAACTCGACGTACGGACAGCGGACTTCGACAGGGCGGCCGCCCTGCGCCTGGACGAGGCGACCGAGGCGTTCCTCAAGGGCGCGTCGGCGTAACGAGCCGCGACGAGCCGAGGGAAACCGCACGAACTCGCCCGCGCGGTGGGCCGGTCAGCCCGCCGCGGGGGTCTCGGGCCCGAAGGCGTACAGGAACGTGTCGACCGCGGCGTCGGCCAGCTCGCGCAGTTCCGCGGGGCCGATCGTGCGGGTGCCGAGCCGCGAGCGGACCTCCAGCGGCCCGGTGATCAGGGCGAGGAGCTGCTCCGCCGCGAGCGCGGGGTCGCAGGGTCGCAGCCGGCCCGACAGGGTGAGCCGCGCGAGCCGGTCCGCGAGGGCCTCGCCGATCCGCAGGGAGGTGCGGCCCTGGACGATCTCGATGAGGTCCGGGAACCGGGCGACCTGCGCGTAGGTCAGCCAGCGCAACGAGCGGGAGCGTTTGTCACAACAGGAGCGGGCGAGACGCAGCGCCACGCCGGAGAGGGCCGCGCGCAGGTCGGCGCCCGGCGAGCGCAGCCCGTCGAGCACCTCGATGTTCCTCTGCATCACGGCCTCCGCCTCCGCGGTGAGGCTCGCGCGGAACAGCGTCTCCTTGTCCGTGAAGTGGTTGTAGACCGTCGGCTTGGCGACGCCCGCCTGCTCCGCGATCTCCTGCACCAGAGCCTGTGCGTAGCCGTGGGCGGCGAAGACGTCGAACGCCGCGCCGAGGATCGCGTTCCGCTTGTCGATGCGCCCGCGCGGGGGCGTCTTCGCTGCTGGTGCCGCTGCTGATGCCATGCCCCCAGGGTAGCCGCCGGCCTCTCGGAGTGAACCGGTGGATACAGATTTTCTGACCCGCCTGTTGCGTTCCTCATGAGGTTGCTAGATTGAACCTGCTGGTTCAATTTGAAGGCATCGACGTCCGTGGACACCAGGAGAGGACCATGACCAACCCTCTGGAAGACAAGCTCGATCCGGCCTTACGCAGGACGATCGGGGTGATCCTCGTCGGCGGGATCATGGGCATCCTCGACAGCTCCATGACCGCCGTCGCGGTGGACACCCTGTCCACCAGGTTCGACGCCTCGATCAGTGCGACCGGCTGGGTCTCCACGGGCTATCTGCTGGCACTGACCGTGACGATCCCCGTGACGGCCTGGGCCGTCGACAAGGTCGGCGGCCGGAAGCTTTGGCTGTCCGGTCTGGTCCTGTTCATGGTCGGCTCGGTCGCCTCCGGACTGGCCTGGAACATCGGCAGCCTCATCGCCTTCCGGGTTCTCCAGGGCTTCGGCGCCGGGCTTCTCGATCCGCTGATGCTGACGCTGCTGGCGCGCGCCGCGGGACCGGCCCGGATCGGCCGGGTGATGGGCGTGATGGGCATCGTCAGCTCGACCGGCCCGGTGCTCGGCCCGATCGTCGGCGGGGTCATCCTCCAGGGCCTCGACTGGCGCTGGATGTTCTTCGTGAACGTACCGATCGTGATCGTCGCGTTCCTCCTCGCCCGCCGCACCCTGCCCGCCGACGCCCCCGGGGCGCAGGCGTCCGTCGGCAAGCTCGACGTGGTCGGCGTCGCGCTCATCGGCCCGGGTGTCGCCGTCGGCGTGCTCGCCCTGTCGGAGGTCGCGCTGCGCGGCACGTTCACCACCTGGCAGGTGCTGCTTCCGCTGGCCGCCGCCGTCGTCCTCCTGGCCGCCTACGCGGTGCACGCGCTGCGCGGACGCGGGACGCCGCCGCTGATCGACCTGCGGCTGTTCACGCGCGGCAGCTTCACCGCGAGCGTCGTCGCGGCGGCCATCCTGGGCATCGCCACCTTCGCGAGCATCTTCGTGATCCCGCTCTACTACCAGCAGGTGCGCGGCACCGGCGTGTTCGAGGCCGGACTCCGGCTCGCCCCGTTCGGCGTCGGATCCGCGCTGGTCATGCCGCTGGCGGGCCGGCTGTCCGACCGCTGGGGCTCGCGGAACCTCGCGCTGACGGGTGCGGTCGTCGCCCTCCTCAGTTCGCTGGCGTTCTCCCGGTTCGACGCCGGCACCAGCCCGTACTGGCCGCTGCTCGCCGCGTTCACGCTCGGCATCGGCACCGGGTCGGCCGGGGCGCCCGTCATCGGCTCCGTGTACCGGACGCTGCCGCCCGCCCTCGTCCCGCAGGGCAGTTCGGTGCTGTACATGCTGAACCAGCTCGGCGCCTCACTGGGCATCGCCCTGGTCGCCCTGCTCATGCAGAACGCCGGGGCAGACCGTCCCGTCGCCGGATTCCAGCACGCGTACGTGGCCGTCATCGCGGCGCTGGCCGTCATGGTCGTCGCGACCTTCTTCATCCCGGGGAAGGCCGCTCCCCCGCCCGCGCCGTCCGCCGGACCGGACGATGCCGAGGTTCCCCCGGCCGCCGCCCAGGTCGGCGGCGAGCAGCCCGCCAGGTGAGCGGTGGCGTACCGGGCCGCGCCCACGACGCGGGCGCGGCCCGGTACGCCGTGCCAGGACAGACCGTCATGGAAGGTGATGCCCCATGTCCGAGCGGTGGATCGACATCCTCCTCGCCCCGGAACGCGACCGGCTGTCCGTCGCGGAGGTCTGTCGACGCAACGGAATCTCCCGCAAGACCTTCTACGTGTACCGCGACCGGTTCCGTGCCCTGGGCCCGGACGGTCTCGCCCCGCGTTCGCGTCGGCCGCTGAACTCCCCGCTGCGTACGGCGCGTTCGACGGAGCAGCTCATCACGCGGATCCGCGACGCCCGGCCCGGCTGGGGCGCCCGCCGCATCCGCAACGAGCTGGTGCGCCAGGGCGTCTCGCCCGTGCCGGCCGTGTCGACGGTGCACGCGATCCTGCGCAGGGGCGGCTTCCTGAGGGACGTGGACGACTCGGACCTGCGCGACACGGCGGGCGGGCAGGAGTGCGCGCGCGTCTGATCGGTCACGACGAAGCGGGTGGGTCCACCGGGACGATCGGTGGACCCACCCGCTTCGTGTGCCGCGACGGCCTCCTACCAGGCCACCGGCAGCCGGTTCACGCCGAACACCAGGGCGTCCTCCCGGTAGGCGACCTCGTCGAGGTCGACGGCGAGCCGCAGCGCGGGCAGCCGGCGGAGCAGGGCGGGCAGCGCGATCCGCAGTTCCAGGCGGGCGAGTTGCTGGCCGATGCACTGGTGGGCGCCGTAGCCGAAGGCGAGATGGGCCACCGCCCTGCGGCGGACGTCGAGCCGGTCGGGACCGTCGGGCACCAGATCGGTGCCGTGGTTGGCGGCGAGCGTCGACAGGACGACCCGCTCACCCGCCTTGACGGTCTGCCCGTCGAGATCCATATCGGTGGCGGCCTGGCGCACCAGGGGCGGCGCCACGGACAGCAGCCGCAGCAATTCCTCCACGGCGTCCGGCGCCGCCGTTCCGTCGTCGCGCACGATCGCCAGTTGATCGGGGTCGCGCAGCAGCGCGAGGGTGCTCAGGCCGATCATGCTGGACACGGTCTCGTGGCCCGCGACGAGGATGCTGTTGCCCATGCCGATCAGCTCGTCGTCGCTGAGGTCGTCGCCGTGCCTGCGGATCAGGTCGCCGAGGATGTCGTCACCGGGCCGCTCACGCTGACGGCGGACCAGGTCGCCCATGTAGACGGCCATCGCCGCGAAGTTCTCCAGCTGCTCCTCCAGGGTGTTGGCGACGTCGGTGCCGGTGGCGCTGCGGCGCTGGATGCCGTCGCGGTCCTCCAGGGGAATCCCGAGCAGTTCGCAGATCACGAGCAGCGGGACCGGTCCGGCGAACGTCTCGATCAGGTCGGCGCCGGGACCGGCCTCCTCCAGGGCGTCGAGCTGCGCCTCGACGATCCGGGAGACGGCGGGCTCGAGCGACCTGACCCGCTTGACGGTGAAGGCGCCGGTGAGCATCCGCCGGTAGCGGGCGTGCTCCTCGCCGTCGTAGTTGAGGAGGATCCCCGGCTGATTCATCACGGTGCGCGGGCCGGTGCGGTCGAAGGCGAAGCCGGCCTCGTACCGGTGGTCGGCCAGCACCGCGCGGGCGTCGGCCGCGCGGGTCACCAGGACGGCGTCGAAGGAGCCGAGCTGCGGATTGCTGACCGGTACCCGCGGGAGCCGCGGGTCCTCCCGCACCCGTTCCAGTTCCGCGTCGGGGCGGAACGGGCAGCCTGCGGGGCGCCGGTTGTTGGGCATGGGTACGGAACCCGTCATGGTGGGCCTCCTGTTGTGTCTGGTGGGTTCTGTGTCTTCTGCGTGGTCAGAGCGGTCGGATGGGGAGGGCCGTCGCCGGGGCGGGCCCGGTGGTGTCGAGCAGCCTGCGGGCCGTGCGGAGGCTGCCCGCGGAGTTCCAGCCGACGACGCCGACGAGCCGTCCGGCGAGCTCGGCGTGGGCGACGAACCGGTGGCTGTCGAGGGTCCCTTCGACGATCCGGACCGAGGACCGCGCGGGGACGGATCCGTAGACCTGGATGCGGACCTGGTACTGGTCGGACCAGAAGTAGGGCACCGGCCGGTAGCCGGCGGCCGGCGTGCCGAGGAGGTCCGCGGCCACGAACAGCGCCTGCTCGGTGGCGTTCGTACGGTTCTCCAGGCGGACGCCGCGCCCGGCGGGGCCCGCGCCGCCGAACCGGGCGACGTCACCGACCGCGTACACGTCGTCGGCCGCGCGGCACCGGTCGTCGCAGACCAGGCCGTCGTCGACGGTGAGGCCGCTGCCCGCGAGCCAGTCCGTGGCGGGGCGGGCGCCGACCGCGACGACGACCACATCGCCGGGAACCACGTCACCGGCGGCCGTGCGCACTCCGGTCACCCGGCCCGCCGCGCCGACCGGACCCGTCACCGGCGTCGAGGTCAGCAGACGGACACCGTGCCCGGTGTGCAGCCGGGCCAGCTCGCCGCCGATCGTGGCACCGAGCAGCCGCTCCATGGGGTGTGCGGCCGGTTCGACGAGCGTCACCGGCAGGCCGAGATCCCGTATCGTCGCGGCGATCTCGCAGCCCAGGACACCGGCGCCCACGACGACGGTCCGCCGGGCGGTGCGCAGGTCGGCGCGGAGCCGGACGCTGTCGGACAGGGTGCGCAGCGTGTGGACTCCGGCGAGACCGCTCTGCCCGGGGAGGCTTCGTGCGTGGGATCCGGTGGCCACGACGAGCCGGCCGTAGCGCAGGGTGGCGCCGTCGCTCAGGGTGAGGCGGTGCCGCGCCGCGTCGAGGGCGACGGCCCGCCGGCCCAGGCGCAGATCGAGGCCGAGGCCGTCGAGTGCGGGACGCTCGCTCAGCCGGGTGCGGTCGGGCGGCCACCGACCGGAGAGCACCTCCTTCGACAACGGCGGCCGGTCGTAGGGCAGTTCGTCCTCGGCGCCGATCAGGGCGAGGCTGCCGGGGAAGCCCCGCCGCCGCAGCGCCCGCGCCACGGTGAGGCCGCCGACGGACGCGCCGACGATCGCCACGTCCGTGGCGGCCGGTTCCGCGCTCACGCCGCGCCGTTCACCAGGCGGATGGCGGCGGCCGGGCACAGCAGGGCCGCCTCCTCGACGGTCTCGCGGAAGCCGGCCGGCGGCCGGGGGTCGAGGAGGACGACGACGCCGTCGTCCTCCCGCTGGTCGAAGACCTCGGGGGCCGCCACGACACAGTGTCCGGCGGCGACGCAGCGGTCCTCCGCGACGCTGATGCGCAGCGTCCCGGTCTCCTGCGGTGCGTTCATCGGAGCTCCTCGATGACCTTGGCGAACGCCTCCATCTCGGGTTCGAGCACGCTGAAGTAGGTCAGGCCGAACCGTTCGCTGCGCTCGCGGAGCTGGTCGGCGCAGTCGCGGGGCGACCCGATGAGGATGGAGGGGAGCTGGGCGAGTTCGGCGGGATCGAGGTCGAGGGTGTTCTGCCACACGTCGGTGACGTCGCCGAGCGGTCCCGAGGGCAGTACGCGGTGGACCGGGACGTTCAGCTCGACGTCGCGGGCGCGGTCGCCGAGCAGAGCGTGCACCTCGTCGACCTGCCGGGTGATCTCGTCGAGTCCGCCGAGCCGCAGCCCGTCGCCGTCGCGCACGGGCGCGGTCGCGGTGAACCCGATGATGTCGGCGTGTTCGGCGGCCAGGCGCAGCACGCGGCGGCCCCGTCCCGCGATCATCAGCGGAGGTCCCTGCGGCTGGTCCGGCGGCGGGGTCAGTCCGGAGCGGCCGGAACCGCCGAGGATGCGGCGCAGTTCCCGGACGGTGCGCTCCAGGTGGTCGACGCGTTCGCGCGGCGCCGACCAGGGCAGGCCCGCGGCGTCGAACTGTGCCTTGTCGTAGCCCGCGCCGAGCCCTATCTCGACGCGGCCGCCCGTGTAGTGGTCGACGGTCGCGATGTCCCGGGCGAGGACGGTGGGGTTGTAGAACTGCGTGTTGAGGACGAGGGTGCCGACCCGGATCCGCTCGGTGGCCTCGGCGGCCAGCGCGAGCGTCGTCATCGGGGCGGGCATGCCGAGGTGGTCGGAGACGGACACGACGTCGTAGCCGAGGCTCTCGGCCTGGCGGGCCTTGGCCACCCACTGGGCCCGGGTGCTGGGCGTGAACGCGCAGAGGCCGAAGCGCAGGGGCCGGTGGTGCGGGCTGGTCACGGGGGAACCCTTCTGTCGGATCTCGGGGGGCCGGGCGGCGCCGGGCCCGGCGGGTCAGCGCTGGTAGGGGCGCAGGGCGCGGGCGGTGCGCAGGGCCTCGGCCCACCAGACGAGCCGGCTGAGCATGGTCTTCGCGGCGACCTCGCTCTCCTCGGCGTCGCGGGGGCGGTCACCGTCGAACTTGTTCCACGCCTGGTGGAAGACGAGCGATTCGCGCAGGGGCACCGCGTGCAGTTCGGTGAAGACGTGGCGCAGGTGGGCGACGGCCCACAGGCCGCCGCTCATCCCGCCGTAGGAGACGAAGCCGACGGGCTTGGCCGCCCATTCGTCGAAGATCCAGTCGATGGCGTTCTTCAGGGCGGCGGGGAGGGTGTTGTTGTACTCGGGGGTGACGACGACGAACGCGTCGGCCCGGGCGAGTCGTGCGGCCAGGTCGTCGCGGAGCCGGCCGGTGGCCTCGTCGGGCGGGTCGCCGGGCGTGGCCAGTTCGAGGGGCAGCGGGTAGTCGATCAGGTCGATGAGGTCGACGGTCACGTCGTCGCGCTGGGTGGCCTGCCCGGCGAACCAGCGGGCCACGGTGGGGCCGAAGCGGCCGGCGCGGACGCTCCCGATGAGGACCGCCACGGTGAGCGGTCCGGTGGGCGATGCCGGGGTCGGCGGGTGTGCGCTCATGTCGGTTGGCTCCCTGAGGTGGAAGGGCCGCGCAGGCCGGTGAGGGCGACGGCGAGACCGGCCGCCCCGGCCAGCGCGATCGTGAGCAGGGCGGCGCGGTCGCCGCCGTGGGTGAGCAGGGCGCCGACCGGTGGCAGCAGCAGGACGCCGCCGAGCTGGACGCCCGTCTGGTACAGGGGCACGGCCGCGCCGCGCTCCAGCGGCGTGAGCCCCTGGGTCACCTGGAGGTTGAGCGCTCCGAAGGCGAGGACGAACGCGATGCCGACCAGCAGGAGCGTCGGCAGCAGGACCGCCGCGTAGGACCCTGTCCCGGGGCGCAGCAGGAGCAGCAGTTGTCCGGCGAACGCGGCCGCCGCGCCCGCCGCGACGGGCCCCCGGGTGCCGAAGCGTGCGGCCAGGCGTCCCGCGTACGCGGCCGACAGGGCGAGCGGGACACAGGCCGGCAGGAGGGCGAGCGCCGTCTGCCAGGGCTCCCAGCCGTATTGCCCGGTGACGCGGAACGTGATGAGCAGCAGCAGACTGGCGTACGTGCCGTTGAGGCAGGCCGCGACGAGCGTGGCGCGGATCGGCGCACGATGGCCCCGGAGCACCGGTGCCGGGCGGGGCGCGGCACTCCCCCGTGCGGTGCGCGGGATGACCCGCAGGCCCCGGGCGAACAGCAGCAGCGCGACGGGCGCCGGGAACAGGAAGGTCCAGCGCCAGCTCACCGGGGTCAGCACTCCGGACAGCAGCAGGCCGAGGGTGAAGCCGGAGGCGCCGAACAGCGAGTAGACGGACACCGCCCGGCGCAGTTGCGGGCCGTCGGGGAAGGTGGCGCCGATGAGCGTCAGACCGGCCGGCGCGGTGAGCGCGGCGCAGCCACCCTTGACCACGCGCGAGGCGATCAGCAGCCCCGTCGTGTCGCTGAGCCCGCCCGCGACCGAGGCCAGGGCGAAGACGAGGAGCGCGACGAGATAACAGCGGCGCAGGCCCCAGCGGGCCGTGAGCCGGGGGCCGACGAGCAGGACGGCCGCGAAGCCGAGGGCGAAGCCGCTCATCAGCCACTGCACCGTCCAGAGCGACAGCCGCAGATCGGCGGCGATCGACGGCAGGGCCACGAGCACCAGGGAGACCTCGATCGAGTCGAGGACCATGTTGCCGGACAGGACGAACAGCATCCGGCCCGCGCCCCGGTCGGAGCGCGCCGGTGCGGCGGTGGTCTCAGCCACCGGCCGCCGCCCCGGCGAGCGACGTTCCGAGCCGCTCGGCGAGCAGCACGGGCAGCCGCTCGCTGATCAGCTCGATGTTGCGTACGACGAGGTCGTCGGGCATGCCCGCGACGCTCGCCCAGAAGATCAGGTGGCGTACGGGGAGTCCCCTGATCCGCTCGGCGATCCGGGTCGCCGCGTCCTCGGGTGTGAGGATCTCCAGGAGCGACCAGGAGCCGTCCGCGGCCGGCGGCTGGGGGAAGTCGTCGGCGTCGAGGAGGGGCGGCCTCGGCTGGTCGGTGCCTTCGACGGAGCCCTGCTGGTAGCTGTTCATCTGGTGGGCGAGATGGGGGGCGACGCGCGGCCAGGCGGCCTCGGGGTCGTCGGCCAGGATGACGGGGAGCAGGTCGGACACGCGGGCGGTGGCCGGATCGTGTCCGCCTTCGGTGAGGCCCGCGCGGTAATGGCCGTACATCGCTTGGGAGATGTGCAGGAGGCCGATCCCGAGGCGGCCGGCGAGGCGGGCGCCGCGCGGCCCGTAGAAGCCGCCCCAGACGGGCACGGGCGACTGGAGCGGGCCCGGGGTGACGCCGCCCTCGTCCCACAGGCGCCGGATCTCGCGGACGTTGTCGCCGACCTGGTCGATGCGCCGCTTGAAGTCCGCGCCGTACAGCTCGTACTCGGGGACCCGGTACCCGGCGCCGAGGCCGAGTTCGAGGCGGCCGCCGCTGATGAGGTCGACGACGGCGGCGTCCTCGGCGATCCGGGCGGGGTGGTGGAGGTTCGGCAGGAGCACCGAGGTACCGATGCGGACGTGGCGGGTCCGGGCGGCCGCCGCGGCGGCGAACGTCAGCGGCTGCGGCAGGTAGCCGTCGTCGAACAGGTGGTGCTCGGTGAACCAGACACCGCCGGCGCCGCGCAGGTCGGCCTCCTCGCAGTACTCCAGGGAGCGGGCGTAGTGGTCGGCCCACGGGCGGTGCCACTGCCGGGGGTTGCGCAGGTCGAAGAGAAGTCCGACGTCCATCCTCAGCTCTCCGTTCGGGCGGTGCGGGGCGGTCGGGCGCCGAGCCGGTCGGGCGCGGTGGCGAACACGCGGGCGACGAGCGCGCGCAGGTCTCCGGTCTCGTCCGGTTCGCGGACCGGGGCCGCGGGGATGCGGCGCGGGGGCGGCGGCCAGAGGATGTGGGCGGTGGTCATGGTCGGTCACGCTCCTTCGCGGGTGGGCGGACTGCGGGGCGGTCAGCCGAGGAGGGTGCCGCCGCTCGCGTCGATGAACGCCCCGGTGACCCAGCGGGCGTCGGGCGAGGCGAGGAAGGTGACGACGTCGGCGACGTCGACGGCCTCGCCGACCCGTTTGAAGGCGGAGAACTGGGCCATCTGTTCGACGGCCTCGGGGATGTCGAAGAGCGCGCTGCCGTTGTTGGTGATGCCGGGCGCCACGCTGTTCACGGTGATGCCGCGCGGGGCCAGGTGCCGTGCGAAGTGCAGGGAGATCTGCTCCACGGCCGCCTTGGTCATGGCGTAGGCGGCCTGGTCGGGGCTGGCGAACCGGGTGAGGCCGGAGGAGATGTTGATGATGCGGCCGTTGTCGCGGAGCAGTCCGAGGGCGCGCTGGACGATGAGGAACGGCGCCTGGGCGTTCACGGCGAAGAGCCGGTCGAGTTCCTCGGGGGTCACGTCCTCGGGCTGGATGCCGGCCGGGGTGGTGATGCCCGCGTTGTTGACCACGATGTCGAGCGCGGCTTCCCCGGTGCGTTCCTTCAGTCCCTGTTCCACGCCGAGGAACAGTTCGTGGACGTCGCCCGGTACGCCGAGTTCGGCGCGGACGGGGAAGGCGCGGCCGCCGTCGCGCTCGATCAGTGCGACGGTCTCGCGGGCGGCGTCCTCTCCGGTCGAGTAGTGCACGGCGACCAGGGCTCCCTCGTCGGCGAGGCGCTGGGCGATGGCCCGGCCGATGCCCCGGCTCGATCCGGTCACCAGTGCCGTCTTGTCGGTGAGCCTGCCCATGGGGTGAGTCCTCTCGGTGGTTCGGTCGGGGGATGTGCGGGTGGTGGGGTCCGGGCCGGGGGCGGCCGGCGCGGCGAGGCCGCTGACGGACCGGGCCAGGCGGTGGCGTACGGGCTCGAACCGGAGGAGTTCCGCGACGAGTTCGCGCAGCGGCTCGACCTCCGCGCCGCCGAGGAGCAGCAGCGACTGCGCCTGGATGTCGGTGAGGGTGCGGGCGCCGTCCGCTCTGCGGGTCCTGTCGTACGTGTCGAGCGGGTCCCGGCCGGGTCCGGCGGGGCGGCGTGCGGCGAGCCGGACGCCGAGTTCGGCCGCGTCCCGCAGGCCCAGGTTGAGGGCCTGTCCGCCGACCGGCATCTGTACGTGGGCGGCGTCCCCGGCGAGCAGGACGCGGCCCTTGCGGTAGCGGGTCGCCTGACGGCGGGTGTCGTCGAAGGCGTTGAGCCAGGTCGGCCGGCCGTGGCCGATGTCCTCGCCGGTCACCTCGGCCCAGGCGGCCACGACCTCGTCGAAGCCGGGCGGTCCGGTGCGCCTTTGGGGGGCGGTGCCGGTGACGTGCACCATCACGCGGGTGCTGCCGTCCGGCCAGCGGTGGGCGGTGGCGAGGCCGCGGGGGTGGCGTTCGAAGCGGCGGTCCGGGATGTCGAGGCCGTCGACGTCGGCCCGGAGCATCTCGCGTCGGGCGTCCGTACCGGCGAAGTCGAAGTCCCACAGCCTGCGCACGGTGCTGTCGCCGCCGTCGCAGCCGACGACGTGGGCGCAGGTGAGGGTGGTCCGGCGGCCGTCGGGGTCGACGGCCGCCACGGCCATCCCGTCGCCGGTGTCGCGCAGGCCGACGACGCGCAGGCCGCGCCGGAGGTCGGCGCCCAGCTCCGTGGCGCGTTCCTGGAGCACCGCCTCCAGCCGGGTCTGCGGGCACTTCCACTGTCCGGCGTACGGGTGGGCGGGGTCGGCGGCGGTGAGGTCGAGCGGCAGGCCACCGAAGTGGC
Organism: Streptomyces sp. NPDC001904; assembly: GCF_040297005.1. Classification (NCBI taxonomy): domain Bacteria; kingdom Bacillati; phylum Actinomycetota; class Actinomycetes; order Kitasatosporales; family Streptomycetaceae; genus Streptomyces; species Streptomyces sp. NPDC001904. The sequence continues at coordinate 82,021 of NZ_JBEOYI010000025.1, forward strand.
CGGTGCCGCCGCCCGTCAGATCACCAAGGCGTTCCAGGACGCCGCGCCGCGCGAGCAGTTCCATGGTGCGGGTGTGCAGGGTGGACGCCCGCGACTCGGTCATCGGCTCGGTGAGCTGCTCCACCACGACCGTCGGTACGCCGTGCGTGCGCAGGTCTCCGGCGAGGAGCAGCCCGACCGGTCCGGCGCCGACGATCACGACTCCGTCGTCCGGCATGGGTCAGCGCCGCGCTTCCGCGTACTGCTTGGCGTGTTCCAGGGTGGCCCGGCTGTTGGTGCCGAGCGCCTTGCGGACGAAGGCCCGCGCCTCGGGCACCCCGGCGTCCGGGCCGAGGACGGTGGTGATGTTCCCGGCGTTCAGCACGACGGTGTGCTGGGAGCTGGCGGTGACGACGCCGTCGTCGTCCGTGCGGAACTCCCAGTACCCGGTGTGCAGGGCCATGAGGGCCGGCAGCGTCGTCTGCTTGTACGCGATCTTGTGGTGGGGGAAGCAGACCCGTACGGACTCCGTGGTGTGGGTGCTGCCGTCGACGGCCTTGGTGTCCATCCGCAGGACCTGGAGTCCGGGCGTGTCCTCGGTGAGCCGGACCGCGCTGACGTGCGGCAGCCGCTCGGTCCACCGGTCGGCCTCGTTCACGAAGTCGTACAGGTCCTTCACGGAGCCGTTGACCCGCACCGAGTCGACGAACGACAGCGTCAGTTCGTAGTGCGTCGCCGCCTGTTCGAGCCCGTCCTTGAGGCCGGGGAGTTCCTCACGGCTGTTGCGGTCGACGGCGCGGTCGATCCAGGCGAGCCCGTCGGGGTCGTCGTCGACGGCACGGTAGGTGTGCAGCAGCCGCAGCCGGGTCTCGTCCGGGCCCTGCGGTTCGACGATCCAGGTGCCGCTCATCTCCGCGACCGGCGGTGCGGAGACCTCCTGGCGGAACGTGATGCACAGCGCCTCGCCGTCGAGTTCGCGCACCGAGGTCCAGTTCTTCGCCTCGCCGTTGGCGGTGGCCCAGATCCGGATGCGTTCGTGGCCCGCGTCCCGCTCCAGGTACTCGACGTGCACGTTCGGCGGGAAGAGGCGCGGCCAGTTCTCCACCTCGGCGAGCAGCCGGTAGACGTCGGCGGCCGGGGCGTGCACGGTGATGCCGTGTTCGACCTCACGGACGGTCATGGGTGAAATCCCTTCAGCGGTCGGTGGCTTCGGTGGCGGGTCAGAAGTTGCCGAGGCCGCCGCAGACGTTGAGGGCCTGCGAGGTGATGGAGGCGGCGGTGTCCGAGGCGAGGTAGCCGACGAGGCCGGCGACCTCCTCGGGCGTCGAGTAGCGGCCGAGCGGGATCTTCGCCTCGAACCTGGTGCGGATCGCGTCCTCGGAGGTGTCGTAGGCGGCCGCGTAGCCCTGGCGCACGCGCTGGGCCATCGGCGTCTCGACGTAGCCGGGGCAGACCGCGTTGACGGTGATGCCGGTCGGCGCGAGTTCGTTGCCGAGCGCCTTGGTGAAGCCGACGACCCCGTGTTTGGAGGCCGAGTAGGGCGCGCCGAGCACGACGCCCTGCTTGCCCGCGGTGGAGGCGATGTTGATGATCCGGCCGCGGTCCTTGCCGCGCATGCCGCCGGTGGTCAGGACGGCACGGGTGACGAGGAAGACGCTGGTGAGGTTGGTCGCGATGACGTCCTCCCAGAGGTCGTCGTCGAGGTCGGCCGTCACGCCGCCGCCCGAGCGGCCCGCGTTGTTCACCAGGACGTCGATCGGTCCGAAGCGGGCGACGGCCTCCCGTACGACCGTCTCGATCTGCTCCCTGGAGCGGACGTCGCCGGTGGTGCCGTCGACGTCGAGGCCCTCGTTCTGGAGGGACTTGACCGTGTCCGCGACCGCCTGCTCGTCGCGGGCGCACAGGAAGACGCGGTGCCCCTGCCCGGCGAGGAGCCGGGCCGACGCGAGGCCGATGCCGCTCGTGGCGCCGGTGACGAGGGCGACGCGGGCCGCCGTGCCGTGGCTGCTGTCCGTCATGGCTCGTCCCCCGGTCAGACGGTCGCGGCGACGGTCAGGTGGCTGTTGACGAGGTCGATGAGCTGCCGCGGTGTCCTGGCGCCGGCCAGCGCCTCCTCGTCGAGACTGATCCCGCGGGTGCGCTCGATGCGGCCGGCGGTCTCCAGGAGCGCCAGCGACTCGTAGCCGAGTTCCTCGAAGTCGTTGTCGAGGATGTCGCCCGCGAGGTCGACGTCCTCGTCGGTGCCCGCGGCCTCCAGGAGGACGGTCCTCAGGTCGTTCAGGGTGAATGCGCTGGCTGACATGTCAGGCCTTTCGTACGGAGGTGGAGGGTTCGGCGGCGCGCACGACCATCGCGGAGTTGAATCCGCCGTGGCCGCGGGCCAGGACGAGGGCGGCGCGCGGCGCGGCGGGCCGCGGGGCGCCGGTCACCAGGTCGATGTCGTACGCCGGGGACAGCACGGATCCGGTGGTGGGCGGGATGACGCCGTCGCGGAGGGAGAGCAGGGCGGCGGCGAGGTCGAGCGGAGCGGCGCCCGAGTAGAGGCGGCCGGTCGTCGTCTTCGGCGCGGTCACCGGTACGCCGCGCACTCCGAACACCTTGGTGAGGGCCTCGGCCTCGGTCCGGTCGAGTTCCGGGACGGCGGCGGCGTCGGCGAAGACCACGTCGATGTCGTCGGGCGTCAGGTCCGCGTCGGCGACAGCCAGTTCGACGGCCCGCTGGAGCCCGGGGCCGCGGTCGCTGCCGGGGCGCGGGTCCATGGTGGAGGCATAGCCCGCTATCTCGCCGTAGACGTGTGCGGCGCCGCGCTCCCGGGCGTCGTCGGCGTTCTCCAGGACGAGGAGCGCGCCGCCCTCTCCGGGGACGTGTCCGGCAGCACGGTCGTCGAACGGCAGGTAGGCGCGCTCGGGGTCGTCGCCGGTGTTCAGGCGTCCGCTGGTCAGCTGGGCCACCCAGCCCCAGGGGCACAGGGAGGCGTCGACGGCGCCGGAGACCACCATGCGGGTGCCCTTGCGGATCTGCCGGCGGGCCTGGGCGACGGCGTCGAGGCCGCCCGCCTGGTCGCTGACCACCACGCTGCTCGGTCCGCGCAGTCCGCCGCGGATCGATATCTGGCCGCTGTTGACCGCGTAGAACCAGGCGAACGACTGGTAGGCGCTGACGTACTGGCCGCCCTGGCTCCACAGCGCCCGCAGTTCGTTCTGCCCGAACTCGAAGCCGCCGGAGTGGCTCGCCGTGATGACGCCGACGTCGTAGTCGGGCAGTTCGGCGGGGACCACGCCGGCGTCCGCGAACGCCCAGTCGGCGGCGACGAGGGAGAGCCGGGTCATCCGGTCCGTCTGCGGGAGCAGCCGGCTCGGCAGGTGTTCGGCGGCGTCGAAGCCGCTGATCTCGCCCGCGAGGCGCGCCGGGTACCCGGAGGCGTCGAACCGGGTCACCGGGCCGATCGCGCCGCGTCCGGCGAGCGTCGCCGCCCAGTACTCCTCGACGCCCAGGCCGGTCGGCGCGAGCACGCCGAGCCCGGTGACGAGCGTGCGGCGCGTCATCGCTGCCTCCGCTCGGGGTCGGCGAGCACGATCGCGCTCTGGAATCCGCCGAATCCGCTGCCGACGGAGAGGACCGCGTCGGTGAGCTGGTCCCGGGCCGTCAGCGGTACGTAGTCCAGATCGCACTCGGGGTCGGGCGTGTGCAGGTTCGCGGTCGGCGGTACGACGTCGTGGACCATGGCGAGCACGGAGGCGGCCACCTCGATGGAGCCGATGGCGCCCAGCGAGTGCCCCACCATCGACTTGATGGAGCTGACCGGGGTGCGGTGGGCGTGCGCGCCGAGGCTGCGCTTGAAGGCGGCCGTCTCGTGCCGGTCGTTCTGCTTGGTGCCCGAGCCGTGCGCGTTGATGTAGTCGATGTCCGTGGGGTTCAGCCGGGCCTCGTCGAGCGCGACCCTGATCGCCTCCGCCATCTCCTTGCCGTCGGGGCGCAGGCCCGTCATGTGGAAGGCGTTGGAGCGGGTCGCGTAGCCGGCCACCTCGGCGTAGACGCGGGCGCCGCGGGCGCGGGCGCTGGTGAGCTCTTCGAGGACGAACACGGCGGCGCCCTCGCCGAGGACGAAGCCGTTGCGGCTGGCGTCGAAGGGGCGGGAGGCGTGCTCCGGGTCGTCGTTGCGCGGGGTCGTCGCCTTGATCGCGTCGAAGCAGGCCACGGTGATCGGGGAGATCGGCGCGTCGGACGCGCCCGCGACCATGACGTCGGCGGTGCCCTCGCGGACCAGGTCGGCGGCGTAGCCGATCGCGTCGAGGCCGGAGGTGCAGCCCGTGGAGACGACGGTGGCCGGGCCCTCGGCGCCGACCGCCCAGGCGACCTCGGTCGCGAACGAGCTCGGCACCATGAAGTTGTAGAGGTGCGGCACCGCGTAGGTGTGGTCGACGAGTTCCAGGCGGCCGTCGTCGCTGACGGTCCGGTACTCCTGGTCGAGGCCCATCGTGGCGCCGACCGCGCTGCCGACGGTGACGCCGGTGCGGCGCGGGTCGAGCGTCTCGAAGGCGAGCCCGCTGTCGGCCACCGCCTCGCGCGCGGTGACCACGGCGAACTGCGCGGCGCGGTCCATGCGCCGGATCTCCTGCGGGGTCAGGCCGGCCGTTTCGGGGTCGAAGTCGACCTCGGCGGCCACCTGCGAGCGGAACGGCGAGGGGTCGAAGGTGGAGATGCGGCGGGTGGCGGTGCGGCCGTCGGTGAGGAGGCTCCAGAACGCCTTGGCCCCGACGCCGCCGGGGGCGGTCACGCCGACTCCGGTGATGACGACCCGCCGTTCCCCGGCGCTGCGCAGGGCGCCTGCCATCAGGCACCCCACGCGTAGAAGCGCTGGGCCATCGCGTCGGCGGGCGAGCGCCAGGTCGCCGGGTCGTACGCCTCGATGTAGGGCTTGAGGTCCTGGCTGATCGCGGTGAACCGCGGATCGTTCCTGGCGTCCTCGATGCGTCCGGCGCCGTCGTTGCCGTCGAAGTCCTGGAGGTGGAAGTAGAGGCCGCGGTAGGCGAAGAGCTGGCGGCGGCGGGTGCCCATCCGGGCGGGCATGTCGGTGCGGTCGAAGGCGTCGAAGAGTTCGGCGACGTTCTCGGCGGCGGCCGGGGCCATCCGCGCGACGATCAGTGTGCTGTGCATGGTTCTCCTTGGTCGCGTGTGCGGCGGTGGCTCAGGCGGCGGTCGCCCGTGCGGGTTCGGCCGCGCGGGCGGGTCCGAACCAGCGGGTCAGCGCCATGGGAAGGTCGTGGTGGCTGCCGGGCGCGGCCCAGGCGACGTGTCCGTCGGGGCGGACGAGCAGGCCGGTGGTCCCGCTGGGCGCGCCGGAGTCCGGCAGGTCGCCCGTGGTGGCCGTCACGATGTCGATCCGGTGGCCCCAGGGCTGTGCCCGGCGGCGCAGTCCCGCGCTGTCGTCGAGGTCGAGGAGCAGTCCCCGGCCCGGGCGCAGCAGTGCGGTGGTGGTGGTGCTCCGGCGACCGTCGTGCAGGGCGAGTTCGGGCAGCCGGGCGCCGAGCAGCGGGTGGCGGCCGCCGCCGACGTCGTAGCGGATGTCGAGGCCCGCGGCGCGTTCGGCGAGTCTGCGGGCCACCTCGTCGATGTCGAGGAGGCCGCCGAGCACGGTCCGCAGGGGTGCCACGTCCTCGCCGCCGAGGATGAGCAGGCTCTGGGCGCGGGTGTTGAGGAGCAGCCTGCGTCCGACCTCGTGGCGCTCCTCGTGGTAGCTGTCCAGGAGGGTTTCGGGGGCGGTGCCGCGGACCACCGAGGCCAGCTTCCAGCCCAGGTTGACGGAGTCCTGGAGCGAGGTGTTCATGCCCTGGCCGCCGGCCGGGAGGTGGATGTGGGCGGCGTCGCCGGAGAGCAGTACGCGACCGCGCCGGTACTCGGTGACCTGCCGGGCCGCGTCGGTGAAGGCGCTGAGCCAGACCGGCCGGGCACCGGAGATGTCGACGTCGGTGAGGCGCTTGAAGAGGTCGGCGACCTCGCTGAACTCCGGTGGGCCGGTGCGGCGTACCGGGGGTGCGCCGCGTTCGGCGGCGATGATCCGGGTGCTGCCGTCGGGCAGGGGGGCCACCATGACCAGGCCGCCGGCGGACGGGTCGGCGGTCATCTTGGGCGCGAGGTCCACGCCCCGCAGGTCGGCGACGAAGAGTTCGGTCGTCGCGGGGGTGCCGGGGAAGTCGAAACCGGTGAGCTTGCGGACGGTGCTGCGGCCTCCGTCGCAGCCGACGACGTAGTGCCCGCGCAGCGGCCGGTCGGTGCCGGCGACCGTGACGCTCACCCCGTCGGCGTCCTCGGTGAGCGAGGTGACCTCCCGGCCGCGGCGGATGTCGGCTCCCAGGTCCCGTGCCCAGGCTTCGAGGACGGCCTCGGTGCGGGACTGCGGGACGGTGCGGGCGGCTTCGTGGGCGGCGCCGAGGATCGTGAGGTCGAGCGGGAGGCCGCCGAAGTGCCCGGCGGTGCTGGTCTCGACGGTGCCGAACCGGGGCAGCAGTCCGCGCTGGTCGAAGATCTCCATGGTGCGGACGGTGAAGCCGATGCCGCGGGACTGGCCGGTGGGCCGTTCCAGGCGTTCGAGGACGGTGACGTCGACGCCGGCGAGGCGGAGTTCACCGGCCAGCATGAGTCCGGCGGGGCCCGCACCGACGACGATGACCGAGGTGTCGGTGCTGTCGGTGCTGCCAGTGCTGTGTGTGCGATCCGTGCGATCCGTGCGATCCATGGGATTCCCCTAGAGGTAGGCCGAGTTGGGTTCGAGACCGCACAGGGACCTGCCGTAGAGCTCCACGTTGACGCCGGGCGTGATCATGGCGTGCACGGTGGCGGCGTGCAGGTCGCGCTGGATCCGGGTGAGGGGGACGTCCTGGTGGATCGAGGACCCGCCGCCGGCCTGGGCGAGGATGTCGACGGCCTTCTTGCACTGCTGGGCGATCCAGCCGATCTGCACCCGGGAGGCGACGCGTTCGTCGGTGCTCCACGGCTCGTCGCGCGCGGTCTTGGCGGCGATCCGGTCGGCGAAGCGGTGGGCGCGGTTCTCGGCGTCCTCGATGAGCAGCGCGGCCTCGCCGACCTGGAGGTGGGTGAGCGGGGCCTCGCGCTGGCTGGGGTAGTCGGTGTACGTCATCGGGCGTCCGGGCAGCCGCTCCAGGAACGCGGAGAGCGCGTAGCGGGCGGCCCCGAGCAACTGGCCGATCTGGAGGGCGTTGGTGGTGACGAGGACGGGAACGCCGTACGCGGGTTTGGCGGCGTTGGCCCGGGACTTGCCGCCGCTCTGGTAGAAGTCGGCGCCGGTGATCACCCGGTGCTCGGGGACGAAGACGTTCTCGGCGACGGTGGTGACGCTGCCGGAGCCGCGGAGCCCGGTGGTGTGCCAGTCGTCCTCGATCCGGAGGTCGGCGACGGGCACGAGACAGAAGAGCGGGATCGTGGGCCCGGTGCTGTCCTCGGGCAGCGCGACGGTGATCTTCCACTGGCTGTGCAGGACCCCGCTGTTGAAGCCCCAGCTGCCGTTGAGGAGGTAGCCGCCCTCGGTGCGGCGGGCCGTGCCGGTGGGTGCCGTGGTGCCACTGACCCGCGTGTGGGGGTCGGCGTACACCTCGTCGAGCGCCTCGTCGGGCCACAGGCCGGTCATCCAGCCGAGCGAGGCGTACACGGAGAGGCAGAAGGCGACGGAGCTGTTTCCCCTGGCCACCTCGGCGAGCACGTCGACGTAGGAGCGGATGTCCGACTCGTAGCCCCCGTACTGGACCGGCACCTGCATCTTCAGCAGTCCGGAGTCCTCGATCGCCTCGATGACGTCGTCCGGCAGCCGGCGGTGCTCGTCGATCCACAGGGCGCGGGAACGCAGCAGGGGCACCAGCTTGGCCGCCGCGTCGACGAGTTCGTCGCGGCTGGGGGCGGTGGGGTGCGGCATCGGATCCTCCGGCGGTGGCGTGTCGCGGGTCTCGGGCATCTGGTGCTCCGTCACTCGCTCTCGAGGTTGGCGGCGATGCGGGCCAGTACGTCGTTGGCCGCGAGGAATTCGGCTTCGGAAATACCGGCGAGGGAATTGGCGGCGTGTGCGTTGACGAGCCGTTCGGCCCGCTCGTGCGCGAAGTGCCCGACGTCGGTGAGGGCGATCTGATCACCGGTGGCCGCGACCCAGCCGCGCTCGGTGAATTCGTCGACGACGGGCTGATAGGTCTGTTCGCCGTCGATGGCCAGGAACGGGGAGAAGGCGTCGTCGATGGCCGATACGGTGGGGAGTCCGATGCTGATGGCGTGCAATACCTGCCACTGCCGCCGGTTCAGTTTCTCCTCGGTGAGCGCGTGCGCGGTCGCCTCGTCGAAGAGCCGGTGCAGATGGAGCAGCCAATAGCCGAGCCGCTTCGTGGTGTTCTTCTGGAGCATGGGAATTCCGCCTGCCTCGCTGTGGGGTGTACGGCTTTACGCGGCCGGTTCGTTCTGCGCGGAGAGGCCCGCGGGGTGCGGAAGAACCCAGTAGAGGGTGAGTTCGACGCGGGAGAAGAGCCAGGTGCCGTTCTCGCGGACATAGGTGTCGGTGAACTTGCCGGCCACCATGGCGCTGTCGTCGTCGAAGACGACCCGCTCCTCGAAGAAGCTGACGCCGGTGGCCCGGTCCCCGATCACCTGCACGTCGTGGGCGTGCAGGAACTGCTTGAGCAGGAGCCGGGAGCCGGGCTTGTCCTGCTGTACGAGGCCGGGAAGTGCGGTGAAGTAGTCGTGGATCGCGGTCTTTCCGGCGGCCTGGCCGAGGTGCGCGTAATCGAGGTGGGCGTCCGGCGCGAAAAGGTCGGCGATCCGGTCCCACTGTTCGTCGTTGATGCGGCGGGGCAACTCCGCGCGCAGCCGGTTGAGTTCCTGGATGTCTTCCAGAAGCCGGACCCGCTCACCGAGCGACTTCACGATGTCGGCGAGTTCCGCCGCGTCCGGCTTTTCTTCGGTTCTCAAGTCCTGCGACATGAACGAATGGGCCCCTCGGTCGAAGGTGCGGTCATCGGAAAGGCTGTCCGGCCATTCGACCTTCGCAGCCCGTGCCGCTTCCTCACAAGGGACGCAGGGACAGTCTACGGTTCAACCGTAGGGTCCTCTGCGGTTCACTGCGGGAGGCCGCAGCGGAAACACAAAAACGCCGCTCACCCGGTGTCCGGGTGAGCGGCGCGGAGCCGTTGGGGAAGCCTGGATCGGGGCGTTTTCTATTGCCCGGAATAGTCAGAGCTGAGCGCTGCATGCAGTTCCCTGCGGCCGGAGATCTCCAGTTTGCGGTAGACGCTGGACAGGTGGAACTCGACGGTGCGCACGGCCAGGAACAGCGTTTCGGCGATCTCCCGGTTGCTGTACCCCGAGCGTGCCAGCTGGCTGATGCGCAGCTCCTGGCTCGTCAGCAGGGGGACGTCCTGCCGGTCGAGCGCCGCGGTGACGCGGTCCAGCCACAGGCCGTTGCGGCTCTCGCGGGCGACCGCGACAGCGCTCTCCAGCCGGCCGCGGCCGGCGGCCGGGTCGCCGCGCTCGCTCTGCAGCTCGGCGAGGTCGTGCAGGGCGTGGATCAACTCGCCGCGGGCGTGGGCGAGATCGAGCAGGTCGACGGCCTCCTCCAGGAGTGCCACCGCGGGCCCGTCCCTGCGGGCCGCCGCGGCGGCGTGCAGGGCGAGACCGATGCCGCGTGGCGCTCCCCAGGTGCGGGCTGCGGTGAGTTCGTCGTCGGCCAGGGCGCCCGCGAGGTCGTGGCGTCCGGTGCCGAGGGCCGCGAACACCGCGCGGGAGCGCCAGGGGATGACGGCGGGGTTGGCGACGTTCCACGTGACGAGGAGCCGGCCGCACGCGGTGAGGTCGTCCAGGGCGTGCTGGAAGTGGCCGGTCGCCAGGTGCAGGGAGCCGCGGGCCGCGAGGACGTGCACGACATCGGGCAGGTCCGGGGAGAGCCGGCCCGCCAACTCCTGCTGGAGCAGGGTGCGGTGGGCGTCCTCCAGGCGGCCCGAGAGGGTCTGGGCCTCGACGAGCCAGGCGGCGGCCAGCCGGGAGACGGATTCCGGCAGACCCCGGCCGAGGGCGTCGGCGAGCAGTCCGGCCGCCTTGACGCCGTCGCCGGCGAGCAGGCTGATCCGGGCGCGCAGCAGGGTGAGCATGACCTGGTGCCGGGGCGAGCCGAGCCAGCGGGGGTCGCGGGCCAGCTGGCGGCACTCCTCGTGGGCGGAGTGGAGGTCTCCGGTGTAGAGGAGGGTGAGGATCGCGAGCCACATGCAGTAGGCGTGGCCGCGCCGTTCCTTGGCGCCGAGGATGTCCTCGACCTGTTCGTGCACGGCGGCCCGGCGGACGCCGAGGTGGGCGAGTTCGAGGCTGTGCAGGGACGAGCAGACCTCGTCGGGCGGTATTCGTTCGGCGTCGGCGGCTTCGAGGCGGCCTGGTATGTAGATCGCCGAGCCTTCCCGGAAGAGTGCGGCACCGCCCCGCGTCCGGCCGAGCGGTGCGGCCGTGGCCTCGGCGGCTCCCCGCGCCGTCATGGGCCGTACGCTCGCGGTCGTCTTCATCATCGATTCCCCCTGGCCTGGCTGGTGGGTCCCGTGCTCGCGACGTCGGTGCCTCCGGGTGCGCGCCCCGGCCGCATCGGCACGCCGACGTCTGTGCGATGACGGGAAGTCGAAGGGTGATCAGGCGTGGAGCGGACGCGCGGCCCGGAGTGTGACGGCTGTGGGCGGACACCGTTGTCCGCGCGCCTGACCGTCTCCCTGTGGGGCGCGACGCGGCCGGATCTCACTGTGGCGACCTGGCCTCCGCCAAGGCGGGCCGGGCTGGTTCGTCCCGACCGTACACTCCTGACATTGCTGCCGTGTGAAACGGCCGACCGGTCGGTAACGGCTCATTTCTGCCACGGTCCGGTGGCCGGGAGGAGCGGGGCGGGCCCCGGGGACATCCGTTCGCCCGAGGGCTCCACCAGTTCTCGAACCGTTTCCGGAGTCCGGTCGCACCGGCTTTACGGCGCTGTCCGAAAACCATCGAACGGGACCGGATCCGACTGCTGAAACGTGAGGGTTACCACAACGGGAAACGCGTCAGGGGCCGAATTGCCATCTCTGTATGTGAAACACGCCGGCCGCCCGCGGAATGTTCCGGATACATCGGTGACAGTTATTCGGGAACATCGGTGACAGATGATCGGTGGCGGCGGCAGCGGGTTTGCACAGACATAGGTGACAGGTAAAAGCAGACCAGTGCGCCGCAATGCGGCGGCACCGGTGCGTCGTTACATCGGCCCCCTCCCCGCGGCGACGAGTCCGGCGACCGGCGCGACGCGACGCCGGCTGATCAGCCAGCGGCCGTCCTCCTGCTCGAAGTCGTCCTCCACCAGACCCACCACGGTCCAGTCGGCGGGCCGGTGGTGGCCTTCGGGGGTACGGGTCGCGCTCCAGTGCCAGACGGTCGCATAGGCCTGGACCTGGGGTTTTCCGTCGTTCCAGTCGACGATGGTCTGCCCGAGCACGTGGGCGACGGTGGGTTCGCGCTTCCACGGCAGGCTCCGGGACATGAAGGCCGTGAACTCGTCACGCCCGTGGAACCGCTGGGTCGGTCCCGGCATCACGTCGTACTCGATCAGCGCGTCCTTCGTGAAGCATTCGACCAGCTGCTCGTACCGGTTGGTGTCCACCAGCCTGAAGAACTTGTAGAAGGTCCGGTAAATCTCCCGCTCCGCGGCGATGGTGGCGAGGAGATCATCGTTCGATGACGTCACTTCATTCCTTCCGGATCATGTGCGGCTGTTTCTCGCTCATGATGACACGGCCCTGCCCGGCATCCCTCCGGCGGCGAACTGTTGAGGAATTGTCGCGCGAACGTGAATTCGCCCGGGACACTATTGACCGGGTTCCCGGGATCTCTGTATGGTTCCCGGCATTCGGCGGTCCGGCATCCGCAGGCAGGAGGTTCACCCACCATGCGGAAGTCGTGTCTTCCCGCCCTCCCGGGTGCGCCCGCCACGGCCACCCGTCTCCTCGTCTCACGGCGTCACATCGATCTGGCGCGCGTCAGCAGCGCGGTGTGTCCCGCCGGCTGACCGGTCCCCCTGTCCTCGTCCCGGCCTTCCTTCCGCGGTGACGACCCCTGGCACTTCCCTTCTCCCGTGCGCTGCCGCCGTGTCGGCGCGGCGCCCCTTCCGCATGGAGTTGCGTCCGTGAAGACGTTGAGATCCCGGCCTGCCCGCATGTTCTGGATCCCCGCCCTGTCCCTCACCACCCTGGCCTGTGCCGCCGCGTGCGGCGGCGCCGGATCGGCCAGCCAGAAAGGCGATGCCGGTCCGCCGCGGCCGGGCGGGAACCTGACCTTCGCCGTGGGCACCGACGCCGGGTGCCTGGACCCGCAGCAGGTCGGCAGCAGCGACACCCTGTACGCGCTGCGGCAGACCGTCGACACGCTCACCGACCAGGACCCGTCCACGGGCCGTATCGGACCCTGGCTCGCCCGGAGCTGGAAGGTGAGCGACGACGCGCGGACCTTCACCTTCCGGCTGCGTCCCGGTGCCACGTTCAGCGACGGAGCCCCGGTGGACGCGGCCGCGGTGAAGAAGAACTTCGACGCGATACCCGGGCTCGGCGGCCTCGCCATCCTCGCCCAGGGCCATCTGGCCGGGTACCGCCGGGCCGAGGTAGTCGACCCGCACACGGTCGAGGTCGTCTTCGACCGGCCCAACGCCCAGTTCCTCCAGGCCACTTCGACGCCCGCGCTCGGGCTGGTGTCACCCGCCGACACCGTCCGCACTCCGCAGCAGCGGTGCACGGACGGCGTGCACGGCTCGGGCCCGTTCACGGTCTCGCGCTACCGCCCCAACCAGACCCTCGTGCTGAAGAAGCGGGCCGCGTACGACTGGGGCCCGGCACGGTGGGCGAAGAAGGGCGCCGCCTACCTCGACACCGTGACGTTCGACGTCGTCGCCGAACCGGGCGTGCGCACCGGCAGCCTGGGCTCCGGGCAGGTCGATGTGATCGGCGGCATCCGTCGGCAGGACGAGGCCGCCCTGCGCCGGTCGGGATCGACCGTCGTGCGGCGGGCCAACCCGGGCGTCGTGCTCAACCTGGGCTTCAACAACGGCCGTCCGCTCACCCGGGACGCCCGCGTGCGCCGGGCGGTGCAGATCGCGGTCGACCGCCAGGAGATCAGCAAGGCCGTCTTCCCCTCCGGTACCCGGCCCGCGACGAGCGTGCTGTCCCGTACGACACCGGGCCACGTGGACCTGGGAACCGATCTCGCCTTCGCCCCCGCGCGGGCGAAGTCCCTGCTGGACGAGGCGGGCTGGCGCGAGGGAGGCGACGGCATCCGCCGCAAGGGCGGGCAGCGGCTGAGCCTGACCGTGGTGTCGTTCAGCACGGCGGGGGCCCAGCGCACCGCGCTCGAACTGGTGCAGCAGCAGTTGAAGGACGTGGGCATCGAGCTGACCGTCCGCCAGCTCCAGGTGCCCCAGTTCCCGGAGACCCTGCGGGCGGGCAAGTACGACGCCCTGTGGGGCGGTGACCTCACCCGCGCCGACCCCGACGCCCTGCGCACCCTCTACTCGACGCACCTCGTGAACTCCTACCGGCTCCCCGACGGCACCGGACTCGACCCCCTGCTCGACCGCCAGGCGGCCACCCTCGACCCCGCAGCCCGCGACGGATTCGTCTCCGAGGCACAGAAGTTGATCGTCCGTCAGGCGTACGTCGTGCCGATCGTCGACCAGGAGACCCTGATCGGCGCCTCCCGCAGGGTGCACGGCCTGACCGTCGGCGCGTCCGGCGGCGTACAGCTGCACGACACGTGGAAGCGCTGAGACGCCGGCCGGGACCGCGAACGTACGGAACACGTGGAGAGGACGAGATGGGACGGTACGTGGCCTGGCGTCTGGTGCAGACGCTCGGCGTGCTCTGGGGGGCGTACACGCTGACCTTCTTCCTGCTGGACCTGCTGCCGGGCGATCCGGTCGCGGCGATGGCGGGAACCGGGACGGACTCCGGCCCCGTGGACCAGCGGCGGCTCGACGAGCTGCGGACGGAGTACGGCTTCGACGAGCCGGTCCTGGTCCGGTACGCGACCTCGCTCGGCCGGGCGCTGCACGGCGACTTCGGCAACTCCCTCGCCTCCGGGCGTCCGGTGACGGACATCCTCGCGGACGCGCTGCCTCCGACACTCCAACTGACCTGTGTGGCACTGCCGTTGGCGGTGCTCCTCGGCGGTGGGCTCGCGCTGGCCGCGACCTCTGTACGCCGACGCAGGCTGCGCGGTCTGCTGCTCTCCGTGCCCGCCGTGGGCATCAGCCTGCCGTCGTTCTGGGTCGGCCTGATGCTCGTCCAGCTGTTCGCGTTCCGGGTCCCGCTGTTCCCCGCGTTCGGGGACGGCGGCCCGGCCGGGCTCGTGCTGCCCGCCGTCACGCTGGCGCTTCCGGCGGCGGTCCTCGTGGCGCAGGTGCTCTCCAAGAGCCTGCTCACCGAACTGGACACGGCGTACGTGCGCACCGCCCGGGGCAAGGGCGCGGGACGGTGGCGGGTGCAGTTCCACCACGCGCTGCGCAACGCGTCACTGCCCGCGCTCACGGTGGTCGGGGTGCTCGCGGGGCAGCTGACGGCCAACGCGGTCGTCGTCGAGAACGTCTTCTCCCGGCACGGTCTGGGCCGGGTCACCACGGACGCCGTCACCGTCCAGGACGTGCCGGTGGTCCAGGGCGTCGTGGTGTTCGGCGCGCTGGTCTTCGTCCTCGTCAATCTGCTGGTCGACCTGGTGTACCCGCTGCTCGACCGGCGCATCGCCGTCTCCGTGCGAAGGAGCCCCGCATGAGTCAGGACACCGGGACGGCGACCGTTCCGGAGCAACTGCTGCTGCCTCAGCCGCCGCTCGCCCGGCGCGCGCGTGCGGCGAGCCGGGTGCGTCTGCTGCGCTTCCTGGTGCGCCGGCCGGGGCTCGTGCTGGCTCTCCTCGTCGTGGCGGCACTGGTGGTCGCCGCGTTCTGGCCCGGTCTCTTCAGCGGCCGTGACCCGTTGCGCGGGACGCCCGCGGAGATGCTCCAACCGCCCAGCGCAACGCACCTGTTCGGCACGGACGAGCTGGGCCGTGACCTGTTCGCGCGGGTGGTGCACGGTGCGGGTGTCTCCCTGCGCGCGACGCTGATCGCCGTGGGCCTCGCGTTCGTCGTGGGCGGTGGGCTCGGGCTCGTCGCCGGATTCGCCGGGGGGCTGGTCGAGAGCGTGCTGATGCGGATCGTCGACGTACTCCTCGCCGTGCCGGGGCTGTTCCTGTCCCTCGCGGTGGTGACGGCGCTCGGCCGGGGCACGGTGCCGGTGGCGCTGGCGGTCGGGGTGGCGGGGGTCGCCGGGTTCGCCCGGGTCACCCGCGCGGAGGTGCTGCGGGTGCGGCACACCGAGTACGTGGAGGCGGCGCGGCTCGGCGGCGCCCGGTGGTACTCCGTCCTGGCCCGCCATGTGGTGCCGAACGCGGCCGGGCCGGTGGTCGTGCTGGCCGTCCTCGACCTCGGCACGGCCGTCCTGTCCGTGGCGTCGCTGAGCTTCCTCGGTTACGGAGCACCGCCGCCCGCTCCCGAGTGGGGCACCCTCGTCGCCGACGGCCGCGACTATCTGTCCGACGCGTGGTGGCTGTCGACGATCGCCGGTCTCGTCGTCGCCGCGTTCGTGCTGTCCACGCACCGCATCTCCCGTGCACTGGGCGGCGAATGGGAGGAGAGCCGATGACCGCGGCGGACCGGCACGACGAGAAGCGACCGGACCCGGCCCTGCTGTCCGTGCGCGCCCTGACGGTCTCCTACCGCACCCGCGCCGGCCGGGTGACGGCCGCGCGGGGCGTGGACCTCGACATCGCGGCCGGGGAGATCGTCGCGCTCGTCGGCGAGTCCGGGTCGGGCAAGAGCAGTACGGCACACGCGATCACCGGGCTGCTGCCGCCCGGCGGCCGCGTCGACGGCGGGCGGATCACGTTCGGCGGGCGCGAGCTGACCGGTCTTGCGGAGCGGGAGCTGCGGACGGTGCGCGGCGCCGGCATCGGGCTGGTGCCGCAGGATCCCGCGGTCTCCCTCAATCCGGTGCAGCGCGTGGGGACGCAGGTCGCCGAGGTGCTGCGCATCCACCGGCTCGCGTCCCGGCGCGACGCCCGCGAGCGGGCCGTCGAACTGCTGGACCTGGTCGGGCTGCCCGAACCGCGCACCCAGGCGCGGCGCCGCCCCCACGAGTTGTCGGGCGGGATGCGGCAGCGCGTCCTCATCGCGATCGCGATGGCGGCGGGCCCTCGCCTGATCGTCGCGGACGAGCCCACCAGTGCCCTCGACGTCACCGTGCAGCAGGGCATCCTCGACCATCTGCGCTCCCTGGCCCGGGACTCCGGAACGGCGGTGCTGCTCGTCACGCACGATCTCGGCGTCGCCGCCGACCGGGCCGACCGGATCGCCGTCATGGCGGACGGGCGCATCGTCGAACAGGGCCCGACCGCGCGGGTGCTGAGCGCACCGGCCGCCGCCCGTACGCGCCGGCTCCTGGACGCCACGCCCCGGCTGGACGACCGGCCCACCCTGGCGCCGGCACCGCCCGTCGCGGACGGCGGGGCGCCGCTGCTGGAGGTCGAGCACCTCACCAAGGACTTTCCGCTGCCCCGCTCCGGCACCGGCCCTCGGACCGTGCGTGCCGTCGACGACGTCGGACTGACGCTGCGCCGCGGCGAGACCCTGGCGCTGGTCGGTGAGTCGGGCTCCGGCAAGACGACGACGGCCCGGCTCGTCCTGCGGCTGCTCGCGCCGACCGCCGGCCGGATCCGGGTCGACGGCGACGACATCACCGGCGCCACCGGCAGCAGGCTGCGCGCACTGCGCCGACGCGTCCAGCTGATCCACCAGAATCCGTACGCCTCCCTGGATCCGCGCCAGGACATCGCCGACATCGTGGCCGAACCTCTGCGCGCCTTCCAGGTGGGCGACCGTGTGTCCAGGGCGGACCGGGTGCGTACGCTGATCGACCAGGTCGCCCTGCCCGCGGAGGTGCTGGGCCGTCGGCCCGCCGAGCTCTCCGGCGGGCAGCGGCAGCGCGTGGCGATCGCCCGGGCGCTGGCCCTCTCCCCCGAGCTGGTGATCTGCGACGAGCCGGTGTCGGCGCTGGACGTCGCGGTGCAGGCGCAGATCCTCGACCTGCTGGCCGCGCTCCAGGCGGAGACCGGTGTGGCGTATCTGTTCGTCTCGCACGACCTGGCCGTGGTGCGCCGGATCGCCCACCGGGTCGCCGTCCTGCGGTCGGGGCGGCTGGTGGAGTCGGGGCCGACCGGCGAGGTGTTCGCCGCGCCCTCCCACCCGTACACCCGCACCCTGCTGGACGCCGTGCCGGGCCGGGCCGGGACCCGGTGAGAGGAGACCGAGGTGCACATCCTGGTGGTGGAGGGCTCGCGGGCGGCCGGCTGGTCGCCGGTGGCCGATCTGCGGCGCGCCGGGCACCGGGCCGTCGTCGTCGGCACCGGGCGCGCCGCCCTCGCGGCCTGCCGGGAGACGGATCTGGTCCTGCTCGACCTGCGGCTGCCGGACCTGGACGGGCTGGAGGTCTGCCGACGGATCCGGGAGGCGACGCCGGTGCCGGTCGTCGCGCTCACCGACGGCGCGGCCGGGATCGAGCGGGTCCTCGCGCTGCGCGCCGGAGCCGACACCTGCCTCGACCGGCCCTGCCCGTTCCAGGAACTCCTCGCCCGGATCGAGGCGTTGGCCCGTCGACCCGGCTCCCGCCCGGCCGTGCAGCCGCCGGAAGGCCCGATGACGCTCGGCCCCCTGCACATCGACACCGGCGCCCGTGAGGTGCGGGTGGCGGGGGCCTCGGTGGTGCTGACCCGCAAGGAGTTCGACCTGCTGCACTGTCTCGCCCTGCACCCCGGTTCGGTGGTCGCCCGGCGGCACCTCATGCGGGAGGTCTGGACGGGGGACGAGGGGGCCGGGAGCCGGACCTCGCGCACACTCGACACCCATGTCAGCTCGCTGCGCGGCAAGTTGGGGCACAGCGAGTGGATCCGCACGGTGCGGGGTGTCGGGTTTCAGCTCGCCCTCGGTGCCTCCGGCGCCGCGGGGCCCGTCCGCCCCCGGACGGGCCCTCCGCGCGGCGTGCTGGTGGCCGTGGCCGACGCCGGTACGCGCACGGCGCTGGCCGCGCAGTTGCGCCGGTACGGCTGGCACGCCCGCGTCTGCGGTACCGGCGCCGAGGCGCTGGCCGTGCACGAGGCGTTCGATCTGCTGCTGATGGACACCCAGTTGCCCGACATGGACGGCATCGAGGTGTGCCGGAGGGTACGTGCTTCGGGCGGCCTGCCCGTCATCGCGTTCACCGAGCCCGGCCGGACGCTCGACCGGATCCTGTTCCTGCGGGCGGGCGCCGACGACTGCGCCACCCACCGGGACGATCCGCGCGAGCTGGTGGCCCGCGCCGAGGCCGTGCTGCGCCGGGCCGGGTCCGGCCGTACGCGGACGCGGAGTTCCGCGCTGCGGCGGGGGCGGTTGCGGCTGGACTCGACGACCGGGGACGTGTGCTTCGGCGGCCGGGCGGTCCGGCTGACGCGCAAGGAGTTCGAGCTGCTGCACCGGTTGGCGTCCGAGCCGGGGACGGTGCACGCGCGGGCCGGGCTCATCGCGGACATCTGGGGCGGCGGCGCGGTTCGCGCCGGATCGGGACCCGGTTCAGGGCGCACGCTCGACACGCACGTCAGCACGCTCCGGTCCAAGATCGGGCGGCCGGGGCTCATCGTCACCGTGCGCGGAGTGGGGTTCAGGTTCGGGGAGGCGTAAGGGCGGTATGGCCCGGACGCGCCCCCGTGCGGCCACGAACACGGCCGCCACGGTGGCCGCGCCCAGCGACAGCAGGCCCCCGGCGACGAATCCCGAGCGTGCGCCCGCCAGTTCGCTGAGCCGTGCCACGAGCAGCGCGCCCACCGGTGTCGAGCCTTGCAGGATCAGCGTGTACAGGCCCAGGACACGTCCTCGGTAGCGCGGGTCGCTGCCCAGCTGGATGCGATGGTTGGCGGCCTGGGCGAAGTGGGTGGTGGTGAAACCGGTCAGGAACAGCAGGGCGATCGCGGACGGGTAGGTGGGCGCCCAGCCGGTCAGGGCCTCCGCCGCTCCGAACACCGCGGCCGATCCGATCACCAGCCGCTGCGAGGGCCGGCCGCGCCTCAGGGTCCCCGAGAACGCCGCCGCCAGCGAGCCGGCGGCGAAGGCGGCGGTGACCAGGCCGAAGGACGAGGCGTCGGCGTGGAACACGGTCTTCGCCAGGAGGGGCAGCGTGAGCTGGAAGTTCATGCCGAACACCGCCACCGCCGCCACCAGCGCGAACGGAACGAGGAGATCGGCGCGGCGCGTCACATGGCGCAGCCCGTCGCGCACCCCCGCCTTGTCCGGCCCGCGCGCGGCACGCCGGATGCGGGCCGGGTCCATCAGCCGCAGTGCCACCACCGTCGCCAGATAGCTGCCCGCGTTCAGGAGCATCACCCAGCCCGTACCGACGACGCTGATGAGCAGTCCCGCTCCGGCCGGGCCCACGATCCGGGCGACGTTGAAGTACGCGGCGCTCAACGCCGAGGCGTTCGGCAGGAGTTCGGGGCCGACCAGCTCGCCCACGAAGGACATCCGGGTCGGGATCTCGACGGCGTTCACCAGGCCGAGGGCGAACGCGAACCCGTACACGGCCCACAAGCGGGCCGAGCCCGTGAGCACCAGAACGGCGAGGATCAGGGCCAGGGCACCCGACGCCACGTTGGTGACCGTCAGCAGCCTGCGCTTGTCGAACCGGTCGGCGAGCCGGCCACCCTGAAGGGTCAGCAGCAGCACGGGCGTGAACTGAAGGGCGGTCACCGTCCCGAGAGCCGTGCTGGAGTCGTCGGTCATGCCGAGGACGAGCCAGTCCTGCGAGACGACCATCATCCAGGTGCCCGCCGCCGACACGATCTGGCCGATGACGAAGAGCCGGAAGTTACGGGACCGCAGCGACGCCACCGACCGGGCGGCGGTCGACATCACCGTCACGGCCGGACCCCCGGAACCGCGCCCCCGACCGGCTCGGGCGACGGGCCCGTACCGGAGCCCCTGCGCAGCGATTCCTCCAGGAAGGCGAGGGCCCGCAGGTGGTAGGTGCGGGCGGCCAGGCCGAGGCTGATGTTGTGACCGGCTCCCGGGAGCCGGTCCAGGACGACGCGGGGCGCGCCGGTCAGCCGGGCGCGGAGATCGGCCAGGTCCTCGTCGGTGTGCCGCCACCACGCCTCGTACTCGGCGAACGTCATCCGGACCGGTACCCGGATCCGGGGCAGCAGGGTTTCGCTGCGCCGCTCCCAGTCCGCCACGCCCGCCGCCTCGCGGGGCGGCATGGGCGTCAGCAGGTGGGCGCTCGACGTGACGGCGCCGGGCGGGTAGAGCCGCGCGGGCCCCCAGTTGAGGCGCCGTGCGCGCAGTCCGCGGGGAGTACCCGCCGGATCGTTCAGGTCGACCGCGGGGCGGCGTCCGCACCCCGACACGTCCACGGCGATCACGGGATCCGGGGTGGACGTGGCGGTGAGGCTCAGGGCGAGCTTGCCGCCGTAGGAGTGGCCGAGCAGCAGTACGCCCGCTCCGGTGTCGTGACCGGCGGCGAACTCCTCGATCGCCGAACGGACCGCCACCGTCTGTTCGGCGAGGCTCCTGCCCTGTGGATGGCGTGCGGCGGACCGACCGTAGCCGGGCCGGTCGAGGGCGAGAACGGTGCAGCCCAGTCGGGCCCCGAGGGTGAGCAGCGACAGGTCGGGATGGGCCGTGCTGTCGAAGTAGCCCGCGCCCGTGCCGCCGCCGTGCAGGGCGACGACGGTGGCGCGGGGCGGCCCCGCCTGCGGTTCGCAGAGCAGTGCGGACAGCGGACCGTCCGCGGAGTCGAGCGTGACGGCCCGTACGCCCGCGGACATCGTCCCGGCCGTGGTGGCTCCGCGCATGCCCGCTCCCCGTCTCATGCCGGCCGCTCGGCCGTGTTGAGGTCCACCGCGTGGTGCGGTTCCGTCGCCGCCATCGGGCCCGGCGCCCGGATCGCCCGTCCGGGAACCGTGCGCAGCGTCACCCGGTGGTCCTGTCGCGTGCGCACGGCGAGGGCCGCGACGGCGTCCCGGACCTCGGCGCCGCCCAGGGCCTCGCCCGGCAGATCGCGTACGAGCCACTCGCCGTCGGCCGAGTCGCCGTGGCCGCCGAGGTAGTCGGCGTCGAGCCTGCGGGACAGGCCGACGCCGAGCCCTTTCAGGTACGCCTCCTTGCGGGACCACACCCGGGCGAAGGCCCTTGGCCGCTCCGCCGGCGGGAGTTCGGCGACCTCGTTCCGCTCGCACGGGTGCAGCCGCTGCACGTTCAGGTCCGTGGCGCCGGGTGAGGGAACGGTCTGGACGTCGACGCCGACCGGCACTCTCGCCACGGCCACGGTCGCCAGGTCTCCACTGTGCGACAGCGAGAAGTGCGGCGCGCCCACGGCGTCACGTACCTCTGGCCGTCCGTGCGGCCCCGAGCAGCGCCGGCACGCGGCCCGGCCGAAGCGGACGGCCCCTGGCGTCAGGCCGAGGTAGAGCGCCAGTACGCGGCGCAGCGCGACGTGCGCGGCCACGTAGCGGATCCGGTCGCGGGAGCGCAGGAACGCGGCAGCCCGGTCCCGTTCGCGCCGGTCCAGTTCCGCCAGGACCTGACTCGGCGGTTCCGGTCCGGCTCCGGGGAGGCTCAGGGTCCACAGATGCGTCTCGCGGGCACCGAGGGGCAGGAGGGGCGTCTCGCGTGGGGCGCGGGGCGGCGCTTCCCGACGGTCGCCGAGCAGTTCGCACACAGGGCCCCTCCCCCGAACGTCACCGGACGCGATCCCGGTGCCGGGCCCGCTCCACAAGCCTTCCGTCGCGCGGCCCCACTCTTCAACACGGGCCCGGCGGAATCCTCGCGCGCCGCTACAGGCGCGGTACAGAAAGGTGTGCTGCGCGTCAGGCAGTGTCAGAGGGACGTCAAATCGCGCACGTCGCCCCGATGGTGAGTGGAGTGGTGGGGGCGGGGCGGAGAGTGACCGTCCTGGACGTCGTGCACGACAGCCGGGACTGCCGTGACGTCCTGAAGCGCAGCACCCCCGCGCGGACTCTCCGGTGCGCAACACCCGCCGGAGCGTGTCCTCTCCGCGCCGGTCCCCCGCGACAGATGTTGAGGATCTATTTTTTGCGGGGGAATCTCAAATTCTTGCGCACACTCATGGACTTTCTGCGTCGGCCGCTCCTAGCCTGCTCGCGACCCCCACCGCCGAGCCGCCCGAAGGACACGCCATGACCCCAGCGCCTCCTCCCCTCAGACGCAGATCCATGCGGCGGGCGATATCCGCCTCGCTGTCCCTGACCCTCGCGGCCGTCGGTACGGTCGTGGCCGTGGCCCTGGCGGCGCCCAGCGCCGTCGCGGCCGGGGTCCCCGCCCCCTCCCCGGTCGGCATCTCCGGCCGCGGTGCCACGGTCCCCTTCAAGGAGCAGGAGGCCGAGTACGCGGCCACCAACGGCACGCTGATCGGTCCGGACCGGCTCTACGGCAAGCTGCCCTCCGAGGCGTCGGGGCGGCAGGCCGTGACGCTGGACGCGGTGGGCGAGTACGTCGAGTTCACGCTGACCGCGCCGGCGAACGCGATGTCGTTCCGCTACTCGCTGCCCGACAACGCCGCCGGCACCGGCCGGGACGCCGCCCTCGATGTCAAGGTCAACGGCAACCAGCTCAAGAGCGTGCCCGTCACCTCCAAGTACGGCTGGTACTACGGCGGTTACCCGTTCAACAACAACCCGGGCGACACCAACCCGCACCACTTCTACGACGAGACCCGGACCCTGCTGGGCTCCACGCTGCCGATCGGCACGAAGATCCGCCTCCAGGTCTCCTCGGTGAGCCAGTCACCGACGTTCACCATCGACCTCGCCGACTTCGAGCAGGTCGGCGCCCCGATCGGCAAGCCGTCCGGGGCGATCGACGTCGTGAGCGACTTCGGCGCCGACCCGACCGGCGCCACGGACTCGACCGCGAAGATCCGGGCCGCGGTCGCCGCGGGCCAGGCCCAGAACCGGACCGTCTACATCCCGCAAGGCACCTTCGAGGTCCGCGACCACATCGTCGTCGACCAGGTCACCCTGGCCGGGGCGGGACCCTGGTACAGCGTCCTGACCGGCCGCGACCCCTCCGACCGCTCCAAGGCCGTCGGCGTCTACGGCAAGTACGCGGCCCAGGGCGGCAGCAAGAACGTCGTCCTGAAGGACTTCGCGATCATCGGTGACATCCGTGAGCGCGTCGACGACGACCAGGTCAACGCCATCGGCGGCGCCCTGTCGAACTCCACGGTCGACAACGTGTGGATGCAGCACACCAAGTGCGGGGCCTGGATGGACGGCCCGATGGACAACTTCACCATCAAGAACAGCCGCATCCTGGACCAGACCGCCGACGGCGTGAACTTCCACATGGGCGTCACCAACTCCACCGTCACCAACACCTTCGTGCGCAACACCGGTGACGACGGACTGGCGATGTGGGCCGAGAACACGGCGAACGTGAAGAACAAGTTCACCTTCAACACCGTCGTCCTGCCCATCCTGGCGAACAACATCGTCACCTACGGCGGCAAGGACATCACCCTGTCCGACAACGTCATGGCGGACACCGTCACCAACGGCGGCGGCCTGCACATCGCCAACCGCTACCCCGGCGTCAACTCCGGCCGCGGCACCCAGGTCTCCGGCACCATCACCGCCGCCCGCAACACCCTCATCCGGGCCGGCAACAACGATTACAACTGGCAGTTCGGCGTCGGCGCCATCTGGTTCAGCGGCCTCAACGAGACCCTCGACGCGGACATCGACATCCGCGACAGCGAGATCCTCGACAGCTCGTACGCCGCCATCATGCACATCGAGGGCGCGACCCGCGGCCTGCGCTTCACCAACATCCGGATCGACGGCGCGGGCACCTACGCGCTGCAGGTCCAGGCGCCGGGCACCGCGACCTTCACGAACGTCACCGCCACGAACATCGCCCAGAGCAACCCGCTCCACAACTGCGTCGGCGCCGGCTTCCAGATCACCCGCGGCGCCGGCAACAGCGGCTGGTACGCCGACCCGCCCGCCTGCACCGGCAACTGGCCCGCCCCGCAGTGGACCAACAACGGCGTGCCCGGCGGCGGCACCCAGCCTCCCACCACACCCCCGACGACTCCCCCGCCGACGACCGAGCCGCCCACCGACGACCCGTCCGTGAACCTCGCCAAGGGCCGCCCGACGAGCGCGACCAGCAACGTCGACGTCTACCGGGCCTCCAACACCGTCGACGGAAACGCCAGCAGCTACTGGGAGAGCGCCAACAACTCCTTCCCGCAGTCGCTGACCGTCGACCTCGGATCCGCCAAGGCCGTCAAGCGCCTCGTGCTCAAGCTGCCCCCGGCCGACGCCTGGGGCACCCGCACCCAGACCCTTTCTGTGCAGGGCAGCACCGACAACACCACCTTCACCACCCTGAAGTCCTCCGCGGGCTACACCTTCAATCCCGCCGGCGGCAACACCGCGACCGTCACCCTGCCCGGCACCCAGACCCGCTACGTGCGCGTCACCATCACCGCGAACACCGGCTGGCCGGCCGGTCAGCTCTCCGAACTGGAGGCCTACACCGGCTGATTCCTCCCGCGCCGGTCCCGACCGGATCGCGTGTACGACAGCCGGCGGTGGCGTCCGGGGCCTGAAGCCCGGGCGCCACCGCCGTCTTGGCCGGTCCGCACCGATCAGGGCGTCACGATGTCGAAGTCGGGGTCGAACGTGTCGAGGAGTCCGGCCAGCGCCAAAAGGATGGTGTCGTCACCGTCGAGCCGCAGCTTTCCGGCCTCGGCGAGCGGGGCCGCACTCGCCGGGTTCAGCAGAACACCCACCAGCGCCGCCTTGGGGCCCGTGACGGTCAGTCGCGTGTCAGAGGAGGCGCCGCGGCGGGCGTTGAGAACCCCGCGCGCGACCCACATGGTCCAGGTCTCGTCGCCGTCCGTCTCGCCGGTGTCCGTGAAGCGGAAGTCGATCCGCAGGTCGGCCTGCGCGGCCTTGTCGCCGATCAGGTGGACGGCGGCGTAGTCGAAGAGGATGTCGATGGGCATGGCGAGGATGGTGTCCGGGCTCGCCGTGGCGAACGTGGCGGGCTGGACGCCCTCGCGCAGTTCCTTGGCCGCGGTGAGGAAGATGCCGCGCCACTGCGGTCCCTCGGCCTGGTAGCCCATCTGCTCGTAGGCGTCGGCCTGTAGATCGCGCGCCGCCTGGTGGTCCGGCTGCGCGAAGACGAGGGTGTGCAGGATCTGGGCCGCCCAGCGGTAGTCGCCCGCGTCGAAGGCCCGCTTGCCCTCGGCCATGACCTGGTCCGCGCCGATCAGGTCGACGAAGCGCCGGGCCGACTCGGTCGGCGGGTGGGGGTGGAGGGAGACGGGGTCGCCGTCCCACATGCCGAGTTCCTTGGTGAACACCGCGCGGACGTCGTGGTGGAGCGTGCCGTGGTAGCCGCGGTTGAACCACTTGCGGCCCAACTCCTCGGGCAGCCCGATGACTTCGGCCGCCTCCAACGGTGTGTACCCCTTGTTGGCGAGCCGCAGGGCCTGGTCGTGGATGTACTTGTACGTGTCCCGCTGCGACGCCAGGAACGAGGTGACCGCCTCGTTCTCCCAGACCGGCCAGGTGTGCGGGCCGTAGTGCACCTGGACCTCGTCGCCCCACCGCTCCAGCGTCTCGTCGAGGTAGCGGGCGAAGTTGCGGGCGTCGCGGGTGCGGGCGCCGCGCAGCGTCTGGATGTTGTGCAGGGAGTGGTTGGCGTTCTCGGCGCAGGTCAGCGCGGCCAGTTGCGGGATCCAGATGTGCATCTCCTCCGGCGCCTCGGTGTCCGGGGCGTAGAGGAACTCGAATTCGAGGCCGCCCAGGTCGCGCCTGGTTCCGGTCTCGGTGATCGGATCCGTGGGCGAGATGTACGAGACCGTGACGCCCGGCACGGTCGTGATGCCGATGCCGCAGGTCACGCAGCCCGTGTCGGAGTAGTCGAGCAGGCTGTTGAAGGCGTACGAGGCACGGCGGGACATCGCGTTGCCCGCGATCACGTTCTCGCCGATGGCGTGCTTGTCGAAGGAGGCGATCGTGCCCGGCGCGATGATGGGCACCCTGCCCGACGCGACGTCCTCGGCGCTGACCACACCCTTGACGCCGCCGTAGTGGTCGATGTGGGTGTGCGTGTAGATGACGGCAGCGACGGGTTTGTCACTGACGTGCTCGCGGATCATGGCCATGCCCTGCGTGGCGGCCTCGACGGAGGCCATGCAGTCGACGACGACGAGTCCGGTGTCGCCCTCCACCACGGTGAGGTTGGCGATGTCGTTGTTGCGGACCTGGTAGACGCCGTCGACGACCTTGTAGAGCCCGCCTTTGCGGATCAGCTGGGACTGGCGCCACAGGCTCGGGTTGACGGTGTCCGGCGCCGGGGCGTCGTCGTCGATGTGGTCGAACCGGCTCGCGTCGAAGATGACGCGGCCGTCGGCGGCGTACAGCTTGTCGGGGAACGGGGCGATGTATCCGCGGTCGTTGTCGTCGAAGTCCTGCCGGTCGTCCATGGCGTACCGGGCGACGGCCGCGCGGTTCGCGTCGACGGTGGCGGGCGTCGCGCCCTTGGGTGTGTAGGTCATGACGACCCTCCCGCCCACCGCAGCCGCGCCCCGTCCGGGCGCCGGAGGCCGTGGGCCTGCTCGACTCACCGCCACGCTCCCCTCGGGCCCTGTGGGCCGCGAGGCAGGTGGACCGTTCGGGTGAACGTCGGGCGTCGGCCGGCGGGAGCCGTGCGGTCGCGTTCGACCGCACGGCTCCCCGCTCCGGCATCCTCGGACGAGCCGTCATCCCACGATGTCGATGACGGTGCGCAGCGCCTCGCCGGTGTGCATCTGGCGGATCGCCTCGTTGATGTCGGTGAGCGGGACGTGGTGGGTGATCATCGAGTCGAGGTCGATGCGGCCCGCGCGCCACAGGTCGATGATCGTGGCGTAGGTGCGGCGGATGTCGTCGCCTCCGTAGAACGAGGGCAGGATCGCCTTCTCGCTCATGACCAGCTCCGCCATGCTGATGTCCGGCAGGTCGGTGCGGGATCCTGCGCCGACCAGGCAGACCGTGCCGCCGAGGCGCGTCGCGTCGTACGCGGCCCGCAGGGTGCCCGTCTTGCCGACGGCCTCGAAGGCGTAGTCGACGCCGAACCCTCCGGTCAGTCGCTTCACGGTCTCCGCGAGGTCCTCCGGCGCGACGGCCTCGGTGGCGCCGAACTTCAGGGCCCACTCGCGGCGGTTCGGTGTCGGGTCCACGGCGATGATCCGTGCCGCGCCCGCGACCTTGGCACCTTGCAGGATGCTGATCCCCACACCGCCGAGGCCGATCACGACGACCGACGAACCCGGCTTCACCCGCGCGGTGTTGAGCGCCGCGCCGATGCCGGTGGTCACGCCGCAGCCGATCAGGGCGGCGATGTCGTACGGAACGTCGTCGGGGATGGGGATGGCCGCGTACGCCGCGATCACCGTCTCCTCGGCGAAGGTCCCGGCGCCGAGCATGCCGGGCACGATCTCCTCGTCCGTACCGCCCGCCGCCGTGGAGAAGTTGGGGGTGCCGAGGTTGCGGTAGCCGCTGCGGCACAGGTGGCCCTCGCCCTTCTTGCACGAGGCGCACGTGTCGCAGGGCGGCATCCAGCAGACGATGACGCGGTCGCCGGGCTTGACGTGGGTCACGCCCTCACCGACCTCGACGACCTCACCGGCGCCCTCGTGCCCCGGGACGAAGGGGGCGGGGTGGGTGAGTACGCCGCTCATGGCCGACACGTCGGAGTGGCACAGGCCGGCCCTGTGCATCTTGACGCGGACCCGGCCCGGGCCGAAGGAGACCGTCTCGGCGTCGACGACGTCCAGTGTCGTGTCGCCGGTCCGGTGCAGGACTGCTGCGTGCATGCGCGAAACTCCTTGTGCGGTACGGGGATTGGTGATTGGAGAGGTCAGGACACGGCCGGGGCGGGCAGGTTGACGGTCTTGTACTCGAAGTAGGTGGCCAGCCCCTCGGGGCCGAACTCGCGGCCGATACCGGAGTTCTTGTAGCCGCCGAAGGGCGCGGCGAGGTCGAGGCGGAAGCCGTTGACGGTGAGGGTGCCGGTGCGGATCCGGCGGGCGACCTCGGTGGCGCGCTCGATGTCGGTGCCGAACACGGCGCCGGACAGGCCGAAATCGGAGTCGTTGGCCAGGTCGACGGCTTCGGCCTCGGTCTCGTAGCGGATGAGGCAGACGACCGGGCCGAAGATCTCCTCGCGGGCGATCCGCATGTCGTTGGTGACGTCGCCGAAGAGGGTCGGCTCGACGTACCAGCCGGTGTCCAGGCCCTCGGGGACACCACCGCCGACCAGAACCTTCGCGCCTTCCTCCTGGCCGATGCGGATGTAGTCGAGGTTCCGCTGCTGCTGCGCCCGGGTCACCATCGGGCCGACGACGGTGGCCGGGTCCGCCGGGTCGCCGACGGTGAGCGCGGCGAACGCGGCCGTCAGGGCCGCCGCCACCTCGTCGTAGCGGGAGGCGGGGACGAGGACGCGGGTGAGGGCGACGCACGCCTGGCCGCTGTTGGCGGCGCAGGTCCCGCCGACGATCGCCGGGACCGCGACGGACAGGTCCGCGTCGTCGAGGACGATCGCGGCGGACTTGCCGCCCAGTTCCAGGGACACCCGGGTGAGGTTCCGGGCGGCGGCCGCCATGATCGCCTTGCCCGCCGCGACGGAGCCGGTGAACGCGACCTTGTCGATGCCGGGGTGCGCCACCAGGTGGGCACTGGTCTCGCGGTCGGCGGGCAGCACGCTCAGGACGCCCTCGGGAAGCCCGGCCTCCGCGCACACCTGCGCCAGCCAGTTCGCGTCGAGCGGTGTCTCGGGCGACGGCTTGAGGACGACCGTGCAGCCCGCGAGCAGCGCCGGGGCGAGCTTTCCGGCGATGGTCAGCTGGGGCACGTTCCACGGAGTGACGGCGGCGACCACACCGACGGGCTCGCGGCGTACGAGGACCGGGCCGCCGGTGCCCTGGCGCTCGTCCTCCTCCTGGAAGCCGGCGGCCGCCGCCAGCGCCGAGGCGAAGACGCCGACCGCGGACAGCGCTTGGCCGCGCACGGCGAACAGCATCGGCGAGCCGTTCTGCAGGCTGACCAGTTCGGCGAGTTCACGGTGGCGGGCGGCGAGCGCGTCCTTGATGCGACCGACGATCCCGACGCGTTCGGCGAGTGTCATGCGCGGCCAGGGTCCGTGGTCGAACGCGTCGCGGGCGGCGGCGACCGCTCGGTCCACGTCGGCCGGAGTCGCGCGTGGGACGCGTCCCACGACCTGTTCGGTCACCGGCGAGACGACCTCGATGGTGTCGGGTCCTGCGGGCTCGGCCCAGCGGCCGCCGATGAAGAGCGCGTGGTGTTCCAGGATCTCGGTCACGGAGGAAGAGTGCGCCCGATTCGCCTCCTTGGCAAGCGTCAGCTCACGCAATCCACTCACACCCGCCCCCTGACTGGGAATATGAAGGCCAAACCCTGGACAGGAAGGTTATGGCGAATTAACTTATGCGTCGTCCGGCGATGCCTGTCGAGCAGGCCAGGAAGGAACCGTGACCGTGCGCCGCACCGTGTTCACCAAGGACCATGAGGCTTTCCGTGCGACGATCCGGGCGTTCGTCGCCGAGGAGGTCGTCCCTCATTACGCGGACTGGGAGCGGCAGGGCCACGTCCCGCGCGACCTCTACCGCAAACTCGGCGCCCTGGGCGTGTTCGGCTTCAACGTGCCGGAGGAGTTCGGCGGCGCGGGCGTCACCGACCTCACGTACCTGACCGTGCTGCGCGAGGAGTGCGGACGGGCGGGCGTCGTCCTCGGCGCGGAGTCCGTGCACACCTGCCTCGTGCTGCCCTACCTGCTGGAGTTCGGCAGCGAGGACCAGAAGCGGCGCTGGCTGCCCGGGTTCCTCTCCGGTGAAATCATGACCGCCATCGCCATGACCGAGCCGGGCACCGGCTCGGACCTGGCGGGCATCGCGACCCGTGCGCGGCTGTCCGACGACGGCACGCACTACGTCCTGAGCGGCGCCAAGACGTTCATCACCGGAGGCGCGCGGGCGAACCTGGTCCTCGTCGTGTGCCGCACGACGCCGTACGACCCCGACGACCGGCGGGCCGGTCTGTCGATCCTGTGCGTGAAGACGGACTCCGAGGGTTTCGCGGTCGGCCGCAAGCTGGACAAGATCGGCCTGCGCGCGCAGGACACCGCCGAGCTGTCCTTCGCCGATGTCCGCGTCCCCGTGGAGAACCTCCTCGGCGAGGAAGGCGCGGCCTTCTCCTACCTCACCCACAACCTGGTGGTGGAGCGACTCGGCGCCGCCGTCGGCGCGTACGCCAACGCGGCGGGCGCGATGGGCCTCACCCGGGAGTACGTACGGGAGCGCGAGGTCTCCGGTACGCCGGTGGCCGCGTTCCAGAACACCAAGTTCGTGCTCGCCGAGTGCGCCGCCGAGGTCGAGGCGGCGCAGTGCCTCGTCGACCGCGCACTGCTGGCGCACGCGGCGGGCGGACTGACGCCCGCGGACGCCGCCCGCGCCAAGCTATTCTGCACCGAGACCGCCGGCCGCGTCATCGACAAGTGCCTTCAGCTGCACGGCGAACACGGCTACCTCCGCGAGTCCCCGATCGCCCGCCTCTACGCGGACACCCGCGTCAACCGGATCTACGCCGGGACCAGCGAGGTCATGAAGACGATCATCGCCAAGGACCTCGGGCTCTGAGCCCGCCGCCCCCACTCCCCTTTCCCCAGGAGGACCCCATGCGCGACGCAGTGATCGTCGACGCCGTACGCACCCCGGTCGGCAAGCGCGGCGGCTCGCTCGCCGCGCTGCACTCCGCCTCGCTCTCCGCCCATGTCCTCAAGGAGCTGGCCGAGCGCAACCACCTCGATCCGGTGCTCGTCGACGACGTGATCTGGGGCTGCGCCTCGGCGGTCGGCATGCAGGCGGGCTGTGTCGGGCGGGCCGCCGTGCTGGCGGCCGGCTGGCCCGAGTCCGTGCCGGGGCTCACCGTCGACCGGCAGTGCGGCTCGTCGCAACAGGCCGTCCACCAGGCGGCGGCCGGTGTCGTCTCCGGGCAGTACGACGTGGCCGTGGCCGGTGGTGTGGAGATCATGAGCCGGCTGCCGCTGGGCACCACGCGCGGCGACGGCAGCTTCGGGGAGCCGTTCGGCCCGGACGTCTTCGCCCGCTACGACGGTGTCCGCTTCCACCAGGGCACGGGCGCGCAGCTGATCGCCGACGAGTACGGCATCACGCGCGCCGAGATGGACCGGCACGGGCTGGACTCCCATGAGCGGGCCGCCCGCGCCATCGACGAGGGACGCTTCAAGAACCAGATCGCCCCGCTCACGCTCACCGCCGCCGACGGCACCGCCCGCGTCTTCGACACCGACGAGGGCGTGCGCCGCGGCTCCACCCCCGAGACCCTGGCAGCGCTGAGGCCGGCCTTCCGCGAGGACGGCGCCATCACCGCGGGCAACGCCTCGCAGGTCTCCGACGGGAGTGCCGCCCTCCTGGTCACCACCAGCGAGTTCGCCCGGGCGCAGGGCTGGACCCCGATGGCCCGCGTGCACACCGCCGTCGTGACCGGCACCGATCCCGTCACCATGCTCAAGGGCCCGATCCCGGCGACCGCCAAGGCGCTGAAGAAGGCCGGGCTCGCCCTGGACGACATCGGCGCGTACGAGATCAACGAGGCGTTCGCCTCCGTCACCCTGGCCTGGCTGCGCGAGACCGGCGCCGACTACGCGCGGATGAATCCGCTCGGCGGCGCGATGGCCATCGGCCATCCCATCGGCGGCTCCGGAGCCCGTCTGATGACCACGCTCGTCCACCACATGCACGACAACGGCATCCGCTACGGGCTGCAGTCCATGTGCGAGGGCGGCGGCATGGCCAACGCCACGATCCTCGAACTCCTCTGAGCCCGAACGATGTCGAACGCGAAGCCGCTGATCGGGCCGCACCAGGATTTCGGCGGGTTCCTCGGTCTGGAGCGACTGGACGAGGACCTGTTCCGCGGGTGGTGCCACGACGGCATCCCGCTGCGGGCCTTCGGCGGGCAGGTCGCCGCGCAGGCCCTCACGGCGGCGGGCCGCACGGTGCCGGGCGGCCGGGCCGTGCATTCCCTTCACGGGTACTTCCTGCGCCCCGGCGACACGGCCCGTCCGCTCGACTACCGCGTGGAGCGGGTCAGGGACGGCTCCTCGTACCTGTCGCGCCGGGTCACCGCGGCCCAGGACGGCGCGATCGTCTTCACCCTGTCCGCCTCCTTCAAGAAGCCCGAACCCGCCGCTGACCGGCAGCCCGTGATGCCGAGGGCTCCCGGTCCCGACGAGCTCCCCGACCTGTACGAGATCTGGGAGCGCACCAATCCGGACGACTACGCGCAGGCCGAGTTCCGTCGCGTACTGGAGATGCGGTACGTCCCCGGACCCGCCGAGCCCGTGCCCGGCACGACGGAGCAGAAGCTCTGGATCCGCTCGCGCGAGCGGCTGTCCGACGATCCGTTGCTGCACGCCTGCGCGCTCGCGTACGCCTCGGACCTGTTCCTCGCCCCGGCCGTCGCCCTGTCGACGGACCGGCCACGGATGCTGCGGGACGCACCGGCCTCGGTCTTCCTGACCTCCCTCGACCACGCGGTCTGGTACCACCGGCCGTTCCGCGCCGACGCATGGCTGCTGTTCGCCCAGCGCAGCCCCACCGCGGGCGACGGTCGCGGGCTCGCCTTCGCCGACGTGTGGAGCACCGACGGCCGGCTCATCGCCCACGTCGTCCAGGAGACGGTGGTGCGCCCGGCCCGGCACCACCACACCTGACCTCCCCTTATCGCCCTTGCACGTTGCCCCTCCCCGTAAGGAACCACCATGTCCGATCTCGTCCTCACCTCGTTCGACGACGGCGTCGCCGTCATCACGATCAACCGTCCCGAGGCGCGCAACGCCGTCAACCGTGCCGTCGCGGAGGCGGTCGCCGCGGCCGTCGACGAGCTCGACGCCCGGGACGACCTCGTCGTCGGTGTCGTCACCGGCGCG
Source organism: Streptomyces sp. NPDC001904 (assembly GCF_040297005.1). Classification (NCBI taxonomy): domain Bacteria; kingdom Bacillati; phylum Actinomycetota; class Actinomycetes; order Kitasatosporales; family Streptomycetaceae; genus Streptomyces; species Streptomyces sp. NPDC001904. The sequence continues at coordinate 115,142 of NZ_JBEOYI010000025.1, forward strand.
GGCGGCACGTTCTGTGCGGGCGCCGACCTCAAGGCGCTCGCCGCCGGGGAGCGTTCGGGCATCCCCGGGCGCGGCTTCTGCGGCGTCACGGAGACCCCGCCCGCCAAGCCGCTGATCGCCGCCGTCGAGGGATACGCGCTCGGCGGCGGCACCGAACTGGCTCTCGCCTGCGACCTGATCGTCGCCGCCGAGAGCGCCCGGTTCGGCCTGCCGGAGACCAAGCGCGGCCTGATCGCCGCCGGTGGCGGCCTCGTCCGCATGCCGCGGAAGATCCCCGCGAACATCGCCATGCAGTACGCGCTGACGGGTGACTTCCTCGACGCCGCGCGGGCCCACGACCTGGGCATGGTCAACGAGCTGACCGCGACGGACGGGGCGCTGGGCGGCGCGCTGGCGCTGGCCCGGCGGATCGCGGTGAACGGACCGCTGGCCGTCCGCGCGACCAAGCAGATCGTGACCGAATCCTTCGGCTGGCCGGCCGACGAGACATGGACCCGCAACACCGCCGCGTGCGCCCCGGTGTTCGCCTCGGCCGACGCCAAGGAGGGCGCGCGCGCCTTCACCGAGAAGCGCCCGCCGCGCTGGACCGGACGCTGACGGCCCGACCGCCGACGGCCCGGCTGCGACGGCGCCGGGCGATCCACAGCTACAGTCCCGACGCAACGTTCGGGCATGACTGGACGAAGGAGTTCTGGCATGACCACCGCCTGGCCCGCAGGGCTGCCCCGCACGCTCGACTATCCCGACGGCACCATCGCGGACCTGCTCGCCGGTTCCGCCCATGCCTACGGCGACCGGACCGCCCTGATCGACGGTGAGGTGCGCCTCGGCTTCGCCGAGCTGCACGAGCGCGCTCTGCGCGTCGCCCAGGGGCTGCGTGAGAAGGGCATCGCGCCGGGCGACGCCGTCGGCGTCCATCTGCCCAACTCGGTCTGGTTCACGGTCGCCTACTACGGCATCCTCCTCGCCGGCGGGGCCGTGGTCCCGGTCAATCCGACGCAGCCGCCGCTCGCCCTGCGCCGTCAGCTCGACGACTCCGGCGCGGTCGCGGTCTTCACGCACCCCGCGGTGGCGGCGCCGCTCGCCGCGTCCCTGGACGACTCCGCAGGCTCCTCCCGCTCCACCGCCGTCCGCTTCGTCTGCGTGACGCCGCCGACGGCCGCCGCCCCCGCCGCCGACCGGCAGGACGTCGCCTTCCCGGTCGCCACGGTGGCGTTCGACGACCTGCTGAAGGCCCCGGCCGCCCCGGCGACGCGGCTGTCCGGCGACGCGGTCGCGCACCTGGCGTTCACCGGCGGCACGACGGGCATCCCCAAAGCGGTACGCGTCCTGCACCGCAACCTGATCATGAACGTCCTGCAGATGGCGTGCTGGCGCAGCGCCTCCCTCCCGTACGCGGACGAGGCGGGCCGCATCATGCTGCGCCACGTCACCGCGGCGAGGACGGAGCACCACCTCCCGCTCGGCGCGGCGGCGGGCATCTCCATCTCCCCGCTGTTCCACGGCATGGGCATGGTCAGCCAGAGCCTCTACGTCGCCGTGGGACTGACCGCCACGGTGTTCGGCCGCTTCGACCCCGTGCGTTACCTGGACACGATCGAGGAACAGCGCGTCCACATCGTCGCGGGCTCCCCCGCCCTGTGCCACGCGCTCCTCGCCGTACCCGGCGTCCGGGAGCGCGACCTGAGCTGTGTCCGCGTGGTCAGCACCGGGGCCGCGCCCATCAACCCGGCCGCGGCGGCGGAGATCGCCGGGATCTTCCCGCGGGCCCTCATCGTCGACGGGTACGGGCTGACCGAGGCCACGACCGGCGTCGCGATCAGTCCCCTCGACCCGTCGATCCCGCGCCCCGCGGGGACCACCGGGCTCGCCCTGTTCGACACGGAGATCCAGATTCGCGATCTGGACACGGTCACGCCGATGCCCGCCGGGCAGAAGGGTGAGGTGTGGGTCCGCGGTCCGCAGGTCACCGGCGGCTACCTCGGTCATCCGGAGCTCACCGCCGAGCAGTACGTCGACGGCTGGCTGCGCACCGGCGACCTCGGCACCCTCGACGAGCAGGGCTGGCTGTCGCTGGTGGGCCGGGCGAAGGACATGCTCATCTACAAGGGCTACAACGTGTACCCGGGGCCGCTGGAGAACATCCTGCGCGAGCACCCGGCGGTCGCCCAGGCGTCCATCGTGGGCCGGCCGCATCCCGAGCACGGCGAGATCCCGGTGGCCTTCGTCTCGGTCAAGCCCGAGGCCGGCACGGATGAACCGACCGCCCTGGCGGCGGAGTTGATGACGTACGTCGCCGAACGCGTCGCCCCGTATCAGCGCGTCCGCGAGGTGGTGATCGTGGACGAACTCCCGCTGTCGGCCACCGGGAAGATCCTCAAGACGGAACTGCGGAAGCGGGCGGCGACCGGTTCCTGAGGCTCAGCTGGCGGGATACGCGAAGGGGCCGGGCGGAGTGATTCCGCCCGGCCCCTTCGCGTGTCCCGCCCTACGGCAGCACGATCGGGAAGTTGCGCGTGGGCTTCTCCAGCAGGCCGTAGAAGGTGGCCAGCACGGTGACGTCACCGTCCGCCGTGACGGCTCCGGAGCCGATCGCCTCCGGGAAGGACGTGCGCTGGGCCAGCACGGAGTTGAGCGTGGTGCGCTCCAGTCGCAGGGTCAGCTGTGGCGCCTCGCCGCCGGGGGCGTCGCCCCGCATCGGGGTGAGCACCCCGTTGCCGACGAGGAGGGTCCACACCTCGTCGGTGTCGGTGAACTCCCAGCGCAGCAGCATCCGGTGGGCGGCGGCGCGCGGACCGTCGAGGCGTACGGCCATCGAGGCGAAGATCTGGCCGGTGGACAGGGCGGCCAGCATGTCGACGCTCTCGGCTCCGGGTGCGCCGACCGTGCCGATCGGCTGACCGGCCTCACGCAGCTCCTTGGCTCCGGTGAGGTAGATGTTGCGCCAGGTGCCGTTCTCCTGGGCGAAGCCGAGCTTCTCGTACGTGGCGATCTGCAGGGTGCGCGCTCCGTCGTGGTCCGGCTCGGCGAACAGGACGTGGTTGAGCAGTTCGGCCGCCCAGCGCAGGTCTCCCGCCTCGTACGCCTCGCGCGCCTTCGCCACCGTCGCGTCGGCGCCGCCGATCGCGGCGACGTACCGCTGCGCCTGCGCGACCGGCGGGTGCTGCCACAGGTGGGCGGGGTTGCCGTCGTACCAGCCCATGTAGCGCTGGTAGACGGCCTTGACGTTGTGGCTGATGGAGCCGTAGTAGCCGCGCACGCTCCACGCCTTGCCCAGCTCACCGGGAAAGGTCTGGATCTCTTCGGCGATCTCCGGCCCGGTCAGGCCGCGGTTCATCAGGCGGACGGTCTGGTCGTGGAGGTAGGCGTAGGCGTCGCGCTGCTCGGTGAGGACGCGGAGCACGCGCTCGCGGCCCCAGGTCGGCCAGTTGTGCGAGCCGATCAGGACGTCGGCGTCCTCGAAGAGCCGGATCGACTCGGTGATGTACGCGGCCCACGCATGAGCGTCGCGGACCTGGGCGCCGCGCAGGGTGAGGAGGTTGTGCAGGGTGTGGTTGACGTTCTCCGCGATGAGCAGGACGCGGTGGTCCGGGAGGTAGAAGTTCAGCTCGGCGGGGGCCTCGGTGTCCGGGGTGAGCTGGAAGAGCAGCCGCACGCCGTCGAGGACCAGTTCCTGGCCGGTCCCGGTGATGTCCTGGGTGGGGGCGATCAGGCCGACGGCGCCGGTGGAGAGCGACTGGGCGATCCCGAAGCCGACCAGTCCCTCGGGTCCGGTCGGTAGGGAGCGGCCGTACATGTAGACGGCGCGGCGCAGCATGGCCGGGCCCGCGAAGATGTTCTCGCTGACGGCGTGGTCCATGAACTCGGCGGGTGCGACGACCGCGCAGTCACCGTGCGCCACGGCGTCCGTGGTGGTGACGCCGAGGACGCCGCCGAAGTGGTCGCCGTGGCTGTGGGTGTAGACGACGGCGTGGACGGGCCGGTCGCCGCGGTTGCGGCGGTACAGCGCCAGGCCCGCGGCGGCCACCTCCTTGGACATCAGGGGATCGACGACGACCACACCGGTGTCGCCCTCGATGATCGTCATGTTGGAGACGTCCAGGCCGCGTACCTGGTAGATGCCGGGGACGACCTCGAAGAGGCCCTGCGCGGTGTTGAGCCCGCTCTGTCGCCACAGGCTGGGGTGGACGGTGTCGGGGCACTCGTCCTTGTGCAGGAAGTCCCAGCGGTCGTTGTCCCAGACGACGCGGCCCTGCGCGTTGCGTACGACGCACGGTTCCAGCTTGTCGACCAGGCCGCGGGTGGCGTCGGCCTGGTCGCCGGTGTCGCCCCAGTCGAGGTCGGGGGTGGTGGTCATGGGTTCAGTCCTCACTGTCCGAGGCGGTGGGGGTGGGGGTAGAGGTGGGGGCGGTGATGCGGGTCCAGACACCGGTTTCGCCGGCTTCGGCGGCGCGACGTCCGAGGCTCTCGGCCCAGTGCCGTTCGCCGGCCACGGCGTCGCGCCAGGACCACAGCCTGCGCGTGAGGTGATGCAGCGGGTACTCCGCGGTGACACCCATCGCGCCGTGCAACTGGTGCGCCAGCTGGGCGATTTCGGTGGCGGCGGCCGCGGTGGTGACACGGGCGACCTCGACGGCCGCGCCGAGCGGCGCCGCCGCCTCACGGGCCAGGGCGAGTGCGGCGTCCGCCTGGACGAGCCGCACCCGCATGCGCGCCAGGTTGCCGGACACGGCCGGAATCCTGACCAGGGGGGCTCCGAACTGGTGGCGCTCGGTGACGTAGGACTTGGTGAGCCGGTAGGCGCCGTGGGCCGCGCCGAGCACCGCCGCCGACCACAGGAGGGCGAGCCGCTCGCGGATCGTGTCGTGGTCCGGCGCCGTGCCGATGTGCTCGAACGGTGTGCCGGTCAGGGTGACGGTGTCGCGGGGTTCACCGGCGACGTTCTCCCCTGGGGTCACGGTCACCGAAGGGTGGTGCCGGTCGACGACCAGGGGCCCGGTCTCCTGAGCGCAGAGCACCAGTCGGGAGGCGTCGCGAGCCCACGGAACGGCGTGCAGCTCCGCCGTGACCGTTCCGGACGTCACGTCCGGCGCGCGGTCGAGCAGGGCGATGGTGGCCTGCTCGCCGCCCAGGTGCTGTCCGTGTGCGAGCACCCAGTCGGCGGTGGACGACTCGACGAGGGGGACGCCGATGCCGTGCCCGGCCAGCGCTTCGACCACCACGAGCAGGTCGTCGAGGCAGCCGCCGGAGCCGCCCCGGTCCTCGTCGATGCCGACCCGGTGCAGGCCGAGCTCCACCAGGCCGCCCCACAGGTCCGTGGGGCCGGCGGCGGCCAGGCCGTCCACCAGACTCCGCAGTTCGTCCGCGTGCTCGCTCATGCGTGGGCCTCCTGTCGGGCGATGAGGGAGAGCAGGACCTCGGCCGCGCCGCCGCGCAGGCCGAACGCGGGAGAGGCGAGCAGGGCCTGCCCGAAGACGGAGTCGAAGGCGGGGTCCCGGCACAGGTCGGTGCGGCGCAGTGCCTCGATGACGTCGCGCTCGAAGGCGTTGCCGAGGTACTTCAGCGCGGCGGCCTGCTGGACGGGGGCCAGTCCCTCGTCCATGGCGCGCGCGACCTCGAAGCACAGGCGGCGCAGGACGGCGAGGCGGGCCACCAACTCGCCCAGTACTCCGTGCAGTTCCCGGTCGTCGGCGTGTCGCGCACTCGCCGCGAGCAGCTCCACGAGGACGGGGTAGCTGGACAGGGCGCGCTCGGCGCCGCCCCGCTCGAAGGACAGCTGCTCGACCACCTGCTTCCAGCCGCCCCCGACGTCGCCGAGCACACGGGAGGAGGGGACGAAGACGCTCTCGAAGCGCACCTCGTTGAAGTGGTGCTCGCCCGCGAGGTCGACGATCGGGGTGACCGTCACGCCGTCGGCGTCCATGTCGACGATGAATTCGGTGAGCCCGTCGTGCTTGCGTTCGCCGCGCGCGGTGCGGGCCAGCAGGTAGGCGTGGGTGGCGTGATGGGCCTGCGTGGTCCAGATCTTGTGGCCGTCGACCAGCCAGCCGCCGTCGACGGCCCGCGCCGAGGTGCGTACGGAGGCGAGGTCCGAGCCGGCCTCGGGCTCGCTCATCCCGAGGCAGAAGACGGCTTCGCCGGAGGCGATGCGCGGCACGATCTCCTCCTGGAGCTCCCGTGTGCCGTGCCGCAGGACGGCGGGGCCGATCTGCCGGTCGCCGATCCAGTGCGCCGCGACGGGGGCGCCCGCGCGGAGCAACTCCTCGGTCACGGCGAGCCGTTCGACGTGGGTACGGTCCGCGCCGCCGAACTCCTTCGGGTAGGTCATCGCGATGAGGCCGCGGGCGGCCAGCTCCTTGCTGAACTCCAGGTCGAAGGAGCGCAGCCAGGAGTCACTGCGGGGTGTGTAGCGTCCGGCGGCCTGCCACTCGTCGGTCAACTGCCGTACCTGGTGGCTTAGTTCGGCACAGGATTCCACTGCGGTTTGTGAAGGGTGGTCCATGACGGCCTTTCGGGCGGGGCGGCTCAGCTGCCGGTGTAGTGGCCGGGGCGCTTCTCCTGGAAGGCGGCGAACGCCTCCGCGGAGTCCTCGGTGGAGGTGATGACGGCCATGTGCGAGGAGATGAGGTCGAGCGCCGTGCGCAGGTCGTGGCGGGCGCCCTGCCGGACGGCGCGCTTGATGGTGCGGATCGCGACGGGCGGGCGCTCGGCGAGCCGCCGCGCGTAGGCGTACGTGGCGTCCAGCAGGGCGTCGTCCTCGTGGACCTCGTCGACCAGGCCGATGCGCAGCGCTTCGTCGGCGCCGACGAAGTCGCCGGTCCACAGCATCCGCAGGGCCGTGGAGGTGCCGACGGCGCGCGGCAGCAGCCAGCAGCCTCCGTCACCGGGGACCAGGCCGACCTTGATGTACCCCTCGGAGAAGCGGGCGGAGCGGCCGCCGAAGCGCAGGTCGCACAGGAGCGCCATGTCCATTCCGGCGCCGACGGCGGGTCCCGAGACGGCGGCGATGACCGGCTTGTCGACGTCCTCCAGGGCGAGGGCGACACGGTGCACGTTCCGCGTCAGGAGTTCCTTCTCGGCGAGCGGCGCCCGCTGCTCCCCCTTGAAGGTGGAGAGGTCGACGCCCGAGCAGAACGATCCCCCGGCCCCGGTGATCACGATCACCCGTACCTCGGGGTCACGCTGGGCCTCGATCAGGGCGTCCGCCCAGGCGTGCACCATCTCGATGGTGAAGGCGTTCTTGCGGGCGGGGCGGTTGAGCAGGATGGTCGCGATTGTGTCGCGGACGGTGTATTCGAGATCGGCCATGACCGTCCCTCCCTAGTCGGCGCGCAGGGCGCGCTTGAGGACCTTGCCGTTGGGGTTGCGGGGCAGGGAGTCGACGAACTCGACCCGGCGGGGTTTCTTGTACGAGGCGATCCGCGGCCGGGTGAAGTCGACGAGCTCCTGCTCGGTGGGGCGGTCGGCTCCCGGGCGCAGGACCACGAAGGCGGTGACGGCCTCTCCCCACACCGCGTCGGGGAGGCCGACGACCGCGGCCTCGGACACCGCCGGGTGCTCGGCGAGCGCGGACTCGACCTCGGCCGGGTACACGTTCTCGCCCCCGCTGACGATCATGTCCTTGATCCGGTCGGTGAGGTACAGATAGCCGTCGGCATCGAGGTACCCGCCGTCACCGGTTCTCAACAGGCCGTCGCTGTCGTACAGTTCCGCCGTCTCCGCGGGTCGTCTCCAGTAGCCGGGCGTGTTGTGGCGGGAGCGGATCCGGATCTCGCCCGCTGTTCCGGCGGGCACGGGGCGGCCGCTGGTGAGGTCGGCGATCACGACGTCGACGCCGCGGCGCGGTTTCCCGACGGAGGTGAGCAGGTGCTGTCGTGGCCCGTCGGGTGCGTGGTCCTCGGGCGGCAGCTGGGTGACGGTGCCGCCGCCCTCGGTCAGCCCGTACTTGCCCATGAAGTGGCAGCCGAAGACGTGCAGGGAGCGGCGCAGCAGGGCCGGTGTGACGGGCGCGGAGCCGTAGGTGATCAGTCGCAGCCGGGAGAAGTCACGCCGGTCGATGTCCGGGAGCTCGGTGAGCATGTGGAGCACGGACGGGACGAGGAAGGCGTGGGTGACGCCCGCCCGCTCGATGGCCGCGGCCGCGCTCTCCGGGGTGAAGTCGGGGAGCATGAGGCTGGCCGCGCCGGCGGTCAGCGCGACGCGCAGCCAGCCGAGTCCGCCGATGTGGAACATCGGCAGGGCGTTGAGCGCGACCGACTCGGCGTCCCAGAGATACTCCGCCAACTCGCTCGCGTCGGCGAAGAAGTTGGCGTGGGTGAGGAGCACACCCTTGGGCACTCCGGTCGTGCCGGAGGTGTAGATCTGCAGGAACACCTCGTCGGCGTCGTCGGCGCCGCCGCGCCCCGGGTCGTCGTCCGGGTGGGTGGCGAGCCAGGTCTCGTACGCCGGTACGTCCGGGTCGACGGACGGGCCGATGGCGACGATGCGGAGGCCGGGCAGGGCCGCGCGCACGGTGTCGGCCGCCGCCCTGAACTCCGGTTCGACGAGCAGGACCCGCAGTTCGGCGTCCTGGGCAACGGCCGTCAGCTCGGCGGCGGTAAGGCGCCAGTTCAGCGGGACGGTGACCTGCCCCGCCTTGGCGGCGGCGGTCACGATCTCGCCCGCCTCGGTGCGGGTACGGGCGAGGAAACCGATCCGCGATCCGGCGGGGGCGGCGGCCAGCAGGGCGCGGGCGAGCCGGTTGGTGCGGGTGTGCAGGTCGGCGTAGTGGATCGTGCGGTCCGCGCAGACGAGTGCGGCGGACGTGCCGCGCTCCCGGGCGTGCAGGCGGATCGCGTCGGGCAGATGCAGGCCCGTGGGTCCCATGCGGGTTTCCCTCCAACGTCGTCGGCAGAGGATGCGAGGTGGTGCGGGGCCGGGTACAGGGCCGTGTCGGGTCAGCCCTTGGGGCCTCCGGCGACGTACAGGATCTGGCCGTTGACGAACCCGGCCTCCTCCCGCACGAAGAAGGAGACAGCCTGGGCGATGTCCTCGGGCCGTCCGCCCCTGCGCACCGGGATGCTCTGCGCGTAGCGGTCGGTGAACTCCTCGAAGGTGATGCCCATGCGCTGCGCGGTGGCCGCGGTCATCTCGGTGGCGATGAACCCGGGTGCCACGCAGTTGACCGTGACGCCGAACGGGCCGAGCTCGATGGCCAGCGTCTTGGTGAGGCCCTGCAGGCCGGCCTTGGCCGAGGAGTAGTTGGCCTGGCCGCGGTTGCCGAGGGCCGCGGACGAGGACAGGTTCACGGTGCGGCCCCAGCCGGCGGCGGTCTGGTGACGCTGCACGGCTCGGGCCATCAGGAAGGCGCCCCGGAGGTGGACGCCGATGACCGAGTCGAAGTCCCGGTCGGTCATCTTGAAGACCAGGTTGTCGCGGACGATCCCGGCGTTGTTCACCAGGACGGTGGGGGCGCCGAGTTCGGTGTCGACGCGGGCGACGGCGGCCTCGACCTGCGCGGCGTCCGAGACGTCGCAGTCGACGGCGAGGGCGCGGCCGCCCTCCTTCTCGATCGTCGCTACGGTCGAGGCGCACGCGGCCTCGTCCAGGTCGAGGACGGCGACGGCGAACCCGTCCGCGGCGAGGCGTACGGCGGTCGCGGCGCCGATGCCGCGGGCCGCACCGGTGACGATGGCGACGCGCTGAACGGTAGTGGTTGTGGGCATGGTCGACTCCGATGACTACGGGGCGGGACGGGTGGGGGCGGTCTACTTGGGAGCCATCCGGATCGCGCCGTCGAGGCGGATCGTCTCGCCGTTGAGCATCGGGTTCTCGATGATCGACGTGGCCAGGTGGGCGAACTCGCCGGGGTCGCCGAGCCGCGAGGGGTGCGGCACCTGGGCGCCGAGTGCGTCGAGGAAGCTCTGGGGCTTCTTGTTGAGCAGCGGCGTGGAGAACAGACCGGGCGCGATGGTCATCACCCGGACCTTGGCGGCGGCCAGGTCGCGGGCGATCGGCAGGGTCATGCCGACGATGCCGCCCTTGGAGGCGGAGTAGGCGCACTGCCCGATCTGCCCCTCGAAGGCAGCGGCGGACGCGGTGTTGATGATGACGCCGCGCTCACCGTGGATCTCGTCCGTCCTCGCCATCTCGGCGGCCGCGAGGCGCAGCACGTTGAAGGTGCCGATGAGGTTGACGCCGACGACGAACTCGAAGTCCTCCAGCGCGTACGGCGTGCCGTCGCGGCCGACGGTCCGGCCGCCCTTGCCGAGACCGGCGCAGTTGACCGTGATGCGCAGGGGCGCCTGCGCGGCGGCGGTCGCCACGGCGCGTGCGGCGTCGTCGGCGTTGCGGACGTCACCGGCGACGAAGTGGGCACGCTCGCCCAGATCCTTCGCCACCGCCTCGCCGTTGGAGGTCGGCAGGTCGAGGAGGACGACGTGGGCGCCGTGCTCGACGAGGCGGGTGGCGGTGGCCAGGCCGAGGCCCGACGCGCCGCCGGTGACGACGGCGGAGACTCCGTTGATCTGCATGGTTGTGTTCTGCTTCCTGTTTCCTGATTGCGGGGGATGTACTGCGGGTTCGGACTCAGAGGCCGATCGACTTGGCGATGATCGTCTTCATGACCTCGCTGGTACCGCCGTAGATCCGCATGACGCGGGTGTCGGCGTACAGGCGCGCGATCGGGTACTCCAGCATGTAGCCGTAACCGCCGTGCAACTGGAGGCACTTGTCGATGACACGGCCAGCCACCTCGGTGCAGTGCAGCTTGGCCATCGCGGCGTAGTCGGCGCTCAACTCGCCCTGCGCGTCGCGCTCCAGCGCCTCGTACGCCATCAGCCGCGCCGTCTCGGCCTCGGTGGCGCACTCGGCGAGCACGAACTTGGTGTTCTGGAAGGCGGCCACCGGCTTGCCGAACACCGCGCGCTCCCGGGTGTACTCCCTGGCGAAGCCAACGGCCGCGGCAGCCGCGGCGGCGGCCTGGACGGCGATGACGAGCCGCTCGCGGGCGAGGTTGCGGCCCAGGCAGAAGAAGCCCTCACCCTCGGTGCCGAGCAGGTTCTCCACGGGCACCTTGACGTCGGTGAAGGAGAGCTCGGCCGTGTCGGAGGCGTGCAGCCCGATCTTGTCGAGGCTGCGGCCGACCTCGAAGCCCTCGCTCCTGGTGTCGACGACGAGGATCGACAGGCCCTTGCGCCGGTTGTCGACGGGTGCGGGCGACGTACGGCAGACGACGAGAACGAGGTCGCACTGGGTGCCGCCGGTGATGAACGTCTTGGCACCGTTGAGAATGAAGTGCGTCCCGTCCTCGGACAGTTCGGCCTTCGTACGGATACCGGCGAGGTCCGATCCGGTGCCCGGCTCGGTCATCGCGATGGACAGCATGATGTCGCCCGACACGCAGCCGGGAACCCAGCGCCGCTTCTGCTCCTCGGTCCCGAAGTGCAGCAGGTACGGCAGGATGATGTTGGCGTGTGTCATGGCCGTGCCGACGGTCACGCCGGCGCGGGCGACCTCCTCGGCGAACACGGCGCCGAAGTGGTGGCCGGACTGTGCGCCGCCGCCGTACTCCTCGGGCACCTCGATGCCGAGGACCCCCAGTTCCCCGAGTCTGCGGTAGAAGTCGCGGGAGACGGCCTTGGCCGCCAGCCACTCCCCCAGGTGCGGTTCCGCTTCCTTGGCGAGGAACTCCCTGACCACCTTTCGGAACGCCTCGTGCTCCTCGCCGAATACCGTGCGCGGCATGTTCACATCTCCTGACCTCGGGTTAGCCGAGTTTCACTTTTACGCCCCCTAGCCCAGCTGTCAAGGAGCATGGAGACGTCAAGAACATCTAGACACGTGAGTTAGCGTGAAATAACTTAGCGCCCATCCTCAGCCCTCATTCAGCCCTCCCCCAGGAGCAGCTCATGCGTGACGCAGTGATCGTCGACGCCGTGCGCACCCCCGTCGGCAAGCGCGGCGGTTCCCTCTCCGGCATCCATGCGGTGGATCTGTCGGCCCACGTCCTGACGGCGCTCGCCGAGCGCACCGGGCTCGATCCCGCCTCGGTCGACGACGTCGTCTGGGGCACCGTCTCCCAGGTCGGCGAGCAGGCAGGCGTCGTCGGCCGGTTCGCGGCGCTCGCGGCAGGGTGGCCCGAGTCCGTGCCCGGCGTCTCCGTCTCCCGCGCCTGCGGCTCCTCCCAGCAGTCGGTGCACTTCGCCGCGGGACTGGTGACCGCGGGCCAGTACGACATCGCGGTCGCGGGCGGCGTGGAGTCCATGAGCCGCGTCCCGATGGGCGCGGCCCGGAGTGTGCCGGGGGCCGGCGAGGCGTACGGCCCCCTGGTGATGCGCCGCTACTTCCCGGACGGGCAGGGGCAGTTCGACCAGGGTGTGGGAGCCGAGCTGATCGCCGAGCGGTACGGCTTCACCCGCGCCGAGCTCGACCAGCACGCCCTGGACTCGCACGAGCGCGCTGCCCGGGCCGTCGACGGCGGCCGCTTCGCCGGGCAGATCGCGCCCGTCACGGTCACGGGCGAGGACGGCGGCGAGCGTCTCTTCGACACCGACGAGGGAGTCCGGCGGGGCTCGACCCTGGAGAAGCTCGCGACGCTGAAGACGCCGTTCAAGGAGGGCGGGGTGGTGAGCGCGGGCAATTCCTCGCAGATCTCCGACGGCGCGGCCGCGCTGCTCATCACCACCCCCGAGATCGCGAAGGCGCGGGGCTGGACCCCGATGGCGCGCGTGCACACGGCCGTCCTCGCGGGCTGCGACCCGGTCACCATGGCCCTGGGCCCGGCCCCCGCGACCGCCAGGGCGCTGAAGCGGTCGGGCCTGTCGATCGGCGACATCGGCGCGTTCGAGATCAACGAGGCGTTCGCCCCGGTCACCCTGGCCTGGCTGCGGGAGACGGGCGCCGACTACGCCCTGATGAATCCCAATGGCGGCGCGATGGCGATCGGCCATCCGCTCGGCGGCTCGGGTGCGCGCCTGATGACGACGCTCGTCCACCACATGCGGGACAACGGCATCCGCTACGGCCTGCAGGCGATGTGCGAGGCGGGCGGCATGGCCAACGCCACGATCCTCGAACTTCTCTGACACCGCGTCGCGCTCAGCGGCAGAGCCCCGGGCCACGGCGATACCGCCGTGCGCACGCGCAGCGCCATGTGGTCGTAAGGGATGCCGGGCCGGCCGTCCTTGCCGACCACACGCGCT
>NZ_JBEOYI010000026.1:0-121127 GCF_040297005.1 Streptomyces sp. NPDC001904
CGCAGTTCCCCGCGCCCCTGAGGCATGCGCTGACGCGCAGCCTCCCCTGAAGGCCGCAGGCCTCTCAGGGGCGCGGGGAACTGCGCGAGAAGCCCCACCGGCCGGCAGCCGGGCGACAACCCCAGAAGCCCCCCGCGCACCAACTTCCCGGAACCCCCGGAAGACGGGAACCCGGGCGTGGGGCCCGGCGTCCAAGGGGCGAGCTGCCGGTGAGTCTCCGCAGTGCGGTGTCGGCCTCGCTGCTGGCTGCGACCGCTGACCACCCTCTCCGCCGCATGCGGCCGGCAGCAAGCCGTCACCGGCGCACCCCCTCCAACAGCGCCGGTGACGGCCCCTCTTCATGCCCGCTCTCTTGACTGGCAGAAACTTTCCCCATATTCATAGCGCGCGGAAGTTTCCTTCAGCCCCGTGCAAGTGCCCCGCCGCCCTCCCTCCGGAAGGAGCGCAAGTGCACCACCTCTCCAGACGTACGCTGCTCGCCGCCACCACCGCGGGTGTCGCCGCGACCGCCCTGAGCGCCGCACCCGCCCAGGCGTCCAAAGGCCTCTCCGACAAGACCCTGAAGAAGATCATCTCCGGGATGTCCCTGGAGGAGAAGGTCGGCCAGCTCTTCGTGATGCGGGTGTACGGACACTCGGCCGACGCCCCGGACCAGGCCGACATCGACGCGAACCTCAAAGAGATCGGGGTGCGCACGGCCGACGAGCTGATCGACAAGTACAAGCTCGGCGGCATCATCTACTTCCAGTGGGCGCACAACGTCCGCGACCCCCACCAGATAGCCGACCTCAGCAACGGCATCCAGCGGGCCGGACAGCGACAGCCCTCCCGCATACCGCTGCTGATCGCCACCGACCAGGAGCACGGCATCGTCTGCCGGGTCGGCAAGCCCGCCACCCTGTTCCCGGGCGCGATGGCGCTCGGCGCGGGCGGCAGCCACGGCGACGCGCGCGAGGCGGGGCAGATCGCCGGCGCCGAGCTGCGCGCGCTCGGCATCGTCCAGGACTACGCGCCCGACGCGGACGTCAACGTCAACCCGGCCAACCCGGTCATCGGCGTCCGCTCCTTCGGCGCCGACCCCGACGCCGTCGCCGGCCTGGTCGCCGCCCAGGTCAAGGGCTACCAGTCGGCCGGCATCGCCTCGACGGCCAAGCACTTCCCCGGACACGGCGACACCGCCACCGACTCGCACACCGGCCTGCCGGTCATCACGCACACGCGCGAGCAGTGGGAGCAGCTGGACCGGCCGTCGTTCGAGGCCGCGATAGCCGCCGGCATCGACTCGATCATGACGGCCCACATCGTCGTACCGGCCCTGGACCCGGCCGAGGACCCGGCGACGCTCTCGCGCCCGATCCTCACCGGCATCCTGCGCGAACAGCTCGGCTACGACGGCGTCGTCATCACCGACTCGCTCGGCATGGAGGGCGTGCGGACCAAGTACGGCGACGCGCGCGTCCCCGTCCTCGCGCTCCGGGCCGGAGTCGACCAGCTGCTCAACCCGCCGACCCTGGACGTCTCCTGGAACGCGGTCCTCGACGCCGTGAAGAGCGGCGAGCTGGCCGAGGCCCGGCTCGACGAATCGATCCTGCGCATCCTGCGCCTGAAGGCGAAGCTCGGGCTCTTCAAGGCCAAGGAGCTCTACGTCTCGCACGGCGGCGTCGACCGCACCGTCGGGACCGCCGCGCACCTGGCCGCCGCGGACCGGATCGCCGAGCGCACCACGACGCTCCTGGTGAACAAGGAGAAGCTGCTCCCGCTCTCCCGCCGCACCCACAGGAACGTCCTCGTCCTCGGCGCCAACCCGGCCTCGCCCTCGCTCAGCGACGGCCCGCCGATCACCGTGATCGGCGCCGCCCTCACCGAACGCGGCTTCTCCGCCGCGGTGCTGGCGACGGGCACGGCGCCGAGCCAGGCCGTCATCGACCAGGCCGTCGCCGCGGCGGCGGGCAAGGACGCCGTCGTCATCGCCACGTACAACGTGACCGCGGGCAGCGCCCAGCAGAAGCTGGTGAACGCGGTCGCCGCCACCGGCGTCCCGGTCGTCACCCTGTCCGTGCGCAATCCCTACGACGTCGCCCACCTGGGCGCCGCCGACGCGCACGTGGCCGCGTACTCGTGGATCGACGTCGAACTGCGCGCCGCCGTACGGGTGTTGACGGGCGCGGCCAAGCCGCGGGGCAGGCTGCCGGTCCCCGTGCAGCGGGCCGACGACCCGACCCAGGTGCTCTGTCCGATCGGGTACGGGCTGAGGTACTGACGTAACCGCCGCCGTACGGGCAGGGGCAGGCCCGTACCTCCCTGTCCGTACGGGGGTCTACGTCCGCACCACCGGCACACCACCTCCGGCCTACGCAAAGCACCCCGTACCGCTGGCGTGCCCACGCGTCCGCGGGTCAGTCTTGACGGGCACACCCGGGGGGCTGTCATGCGTGCGCGAACGGTTGGAGCGGGGTGCGCGGGGCTGCTGCTGTCCCTCGCGCTGGCCGGCTGTCAGGGCGCGCCGGTAGACGCGGCGAGGGCCACGCCGACACGCGTGTCGCCGTCCGGGTACGGGGCGGTCTTCCTGGCGGCCGGCGAGTGCGGTGCGCGGGGGCCGGCCTCGTTCGGCGAGGTGGCGTGCCGCAGCGAGAGCGCCGTCGCCCGGGTGCTCGCCCGCCACGACGGCGGGCCCTCCGGCGGCCCGGTCTGCCCGGCCGGCACCGACTTCGTGCTGCACATCAGCGAGAGCGACCCCGCGGGCATCGCCTCCCGGGGCTTCGCGTGCATGCGCAATCTGGAGCCCCCGCACCCCGGTGACCCGGGCGGCGGGGGCGGCCCGCGCACCGTCGTCGGCGACTGCGTGTACGCGGCCGGTGAGGGCCGGGTCCGGGAGACGGCCTGCGACGGTTCGGGCGAGCGCGCGCCGCAGTACCGGGTGGGCTCCGCGGTGCGGGTGCGCGACCGGTGCCCGCCGTCGACGGCCCTGTACGTGGCTCTGGGCGGCGGCGCTCCGGTGGGGTGCGCGGTGCGGCTGTGAGGGGGCGGCGGCGGGCCACCGCCCCCTCACGGCGTCGGCCGGGTCACGGCCGGAGCGTCAGCTCCCGGGCCGGGTCGGTCCGGTCCAGCTTCGCGTCGTGCGGCGCCTTGGCCGTCGTACCGGACAGGCCGGCCCACGCGAGGATCCGCTGGGTGGCGAGGTCCTTGTCACCGGCGGTCAGCGCGGCGACGTTCGCGCCGTGGTTGGCGTGCGGCGCGGTCAGCACGTACGAGTCCTCGGCGCCGCGGCCGAGGCGGAAGCGCTCGGCGCCCCACGGGTCGTTGTCGCCGTACACGTACAGCATGCGCGTGGCGTGGTGGCGCACCCAGGCGTCCACGTCGGGCATCGCCCGCTTGTCGAACTTCATGGGGATGGAGCGCGGCACGAAGTTGCGCGGCGGCTGGTAGCCGTAGCGGGAGAGCTTGCCGAGCCAGGGCTGCCTGATGTCGGGCGAGCCGAGCTGGGTGCCCGCCTGGTAGTAGTACGGGGTGTACCGCTCCAGGCCCTGGTCGGCGTAGGACGACCAGCCGCCGACGGCGTCGACGTAGTCGAAGAGGGCCTGGTCGGTGACGGTCTTCGCGTCCGGGACGTCCGCGCAGGCCGACTCGGGCTGGTACTGCCAGAAGCCCCACACGAGGTCGAGGACGGTCGCCTCGTACGCCTTGTCCAGCGAACCGACCGTGTTCACGGTGTAGTTGTTGGCGGCGAGGTAGTCCTTGTACTTCTTCTCCAGCGCGGTGCGGCGCACCAGCGTCTCGCGCTGCACCTTCTGCAGGGCGACGCGGCAGTCCTTCGGACCGACGTGCGCGAGGAAGCGGTCGTAGGCCGAGTCCTCGTCGTTCACGACGTCGTTCGGGGCGACGTAGGCGACGACGCCGTCCATGTCCCGCGGGTAGAAGCGCTCGTAGTACGTGGCGGTCATGCCGCCCTTGGAGCCGCCGGTGGTCAGCCAGTTGGCACCGTAGACGGGCTTGAGGGCCTGGTAGATGGCGTGCTGGTCGCTGGCCGCCTGCCAGATGTCGAGCTTGGACCAGTCGGCGGGCTGCGGCCGGGACGGGGTGAAGAAGCGGTACTCGACGGAGACCTGGTTGCCGTCGACGATCCGGGTCGGCTCGCTGCGCGAGGGCGTCGTCGAGACGTTGTAGCCGCTGGTGAACATGACCGTGGGACGGCTGACGTCCTTGTGCAGCACGGTGATCCGCTGCTGGAACGTGCCCTTGGACGGATGCTTGTGGTCGACGGGCTGGGTGAAGTTCAGGACGAAGTAGCGGTACCCGTCGTACGGCTTCTCCTCGACGAGGCTGATGCCGGGTACGGCGAGCAGCCGGTCCTTGATGTCGGTGGCGTCCGCGGCGGCGGTGGCCGTCGTCGTGCCGGCCGCGGCCACCGTGCCTATCAGCACGACGAGCGACAGCAGCCATCTGAGCACCTTGCGCATACACACTCCCCTGGAGACGCGAGTACAACAGCGCCCCGGAAACTATCGGAGCGATCCGCGTACCACCAGAGGGACTTGGTGTCCGCTGAGCAGAACAGGCCCGGCGCGGCAGGCCCGGAGGACCGGCCTCAGCACAGGATCCAGCCGGTGCTGACCGACCGCGAGCCCACCTTCCCCGTCACCCGGACGCAGCGGTGCCCCGCGTGCACGATGACCGGTCCCGCGCGCTGGGTGAAGCGGCCCGCGTCGACGACCGCGCGGTTGCCGCGCGCCTGGACGCCGACCGACATGTACTGGCGGGTGCCGCCGCGCTCGGGATAGGTGACGGCGCAGACGTAGCCGTTGTTCTTGTAGACGACCGTCCGGCCGGTGGCGAAGGAGAGGGTGCGGACCTTGTGCCCGGAGCAGAGCACCGCCGCGTGCGCGCTGCCGACGGCCGGACCGCCGACGACCAGCAGGCCCGAGCCGAGCAGCGCGGCCAGCAGGAGCGCGGCCGGGCGGCGCGGCCCGCGGCGTATGCCGGCGCCCGCCTCACCGTCTCTTCGCACCACGGATCCCTCCCGTCACATCGGCATCAGCGTACTGATGAACGGACGCGACACAGGGGTCGTACGGTTGCGCGAATCCATCACCTCGACGCGCTGACCACGTCCGCCGCGTCGTCGTCCTCGCCGATGAAGGTGCGCCACAGCCGGGCGTACGTGCCGTCGAGGGCGAGCAGCTCGTCGTGGGTGCCGTCCTCCACGACCCGCCCGTGGTCCATCACCACGACCCGGTCGGCGCGGGCCGCCGTCGTCAGGCGGTGGGCGACGACCAGGGTGGTGCGTCGGCCGGCCAGCCGCTCGGTGGCCGCGTTGACCTGGGCCTCGGTGGCGAGGTCGAGGGCGGCCGTGGCCTCGTCGAGCAGCAGGACGTCGGGGTCGACGAGCTCGGCGCGGGCCAGGGCGATCAGCTGGCGCTGGCCCGCCGAGAGGTTGCGGCCGCGCTCGGCGACCTCGTGGAGGTAGCCGCCGTCCAGGGTGGCGATCATGGCGTGCGCACCGACCGTCCGGGCCGCCGCCTCCACCTCGGCGTCCGTCGCCCCGGGCCGCCCGTACGCGATGGCGTCGCGGACCGTGCCGGGGAAGAGGTACGCCTCCTGCGGGACGACGCCGAGCCGGTGCCGGTACGCGGTGAGGTCGAGGTCGCGCAGGTCGGTGCCGTCGGCGGTGACCCGGCCGCCGGTCGGGTCGTAGAACCGGGCGACCAGCTTGACCAGGGTCGACTTGCCCGCGCCGGTCTCGCCGACGAACGCGACGGTCTGCCCGGCCGGGATCCGCAGCCGTACGCCGGACAGGGCGGTCTCCCCCTCTTCTGCGGGGCCGTACGCGAAGTCGACGTCCTCGAAGGCGATCTCGCCGCGCAGGGACAGCACGTCCAGGGGCTCGGCGGCGCCCTTCGTGGAGGTCGGCTCGCGCAGCAGTTCCTGGATGCGGCCCAGCGAGACGGTGGCCTGCTGGTAGCCGTCGAAGACCTGGGAGAGCTGCTGCACGGGCGCGAAGAACAGGTCGATGTAGAGCAGGTAGGCGACCAGCGCGCCGGTCGTCAGCGTGCCCGCGTCCACCCGGTGGGCGCCCACCATCAGCACGGCGGCGGCCGCCACCGACGACAGCAGCTGGACGAACGGGAAGTAGACGGAGATCAGCCACTGGCCGCGGATCCGCGCGCTGCGGTAGCTGTCGCTGCCCGCCGCGAACCGCGCCCTGCCGTCCTTCTCGCGCCGGAACGCCTGCACGATGCGCAGTCCGGCGACGGTCTCCTGGAGGTCGGCGTTGACGACGGAGACCCGCTCGCGGGCCAGCTCGTACGCCTTGACGCTGGAGCGGCGGAAGTAGAACGTGCCGACGATCAGCAGCGGCAGCGTCGCGAAGACGACGAGGGCGAGCTGGAGGTCGATGACGAGCAGGGCGACCATGATGCCGAAGAAGGTGACGACGGAGACGAACGCGGTGACCAGGCCGGTCTGCAGGAACGTCGACAGCGCGTCGACGTCCGTCGTCATCCGGGTCATGATCCGGCCGGTCAGCTCCCGCTCGTAGTAGTCGAGACCGAGCCGCTGGAGCTGGGAGAAGATCTTCAGGCGGAGCGAGTAGAGCACCCGCTCGCCGGTGCGGCCGGTCATCCGGGTCTCGCCGATCTGCGCGGCCCACTGCACGAGCACGGCGACGAGGGCCAGCCCGGACGCGGCCCAGACCGCGCCGAGCGCCAGCCGGCTGACGCCCTCGTCGATGCCGTGCCGGATGAGGACGGGCAGCAGCAGTCCGACGCCCGCGTCGACCGCGACCAGGCCCAGGCTGATCAGCAGCACCGGCCCGAAGCCGCGCAGCAGCCGCCGCAGGCCGTAGGAGTCCTCGGGCGTGACGGCCCGTGCCTCGTCGATGTCGGGGGTGTCGGTGGCGGGCGGCAGCGCGTCCACCTGCGCGAGCAGCCCGGGAGTGGCGGGCATCCCGGACAGCGCCGGATCCTTGGTGTTGTCACGGTCGCCGCTCCACAGCCCGGGGGTGACCCCGCGCTCGGCGTCGAACTCGGCGTCCAGCTCCTCCCGTACGGACGTGTCCTCGGCCGGGGCCGTGGGCAGCGTGTGCCCGGGCGATACGCCGCCCAGCTCGTCGGGGTCGGTGAGCAGCCGCCGGTAGAGCGGCGAGCCGGCCTCCAGCTCCGCGTGCGTGCCGATGGCGGCGAGCCGGCCGCCGTCGAGGACGGCGATGCGGTCCGCGAGGTTCAGGGTGGAGCGGCGGTGCGCGATGAGCAGGGTGGTGCGGCCCGCCATGACCTCCTTGAGCGCCTCGTGGATCTCGTGCTCGACGCGCGCGTCCACGGCGGACGTGGCGTCGTCGAGGACCAGCAGGCGCGGGTCGGTGAGGATGGCGCGGGCGAGCGCGACGCGCTGGCGCTGGCCGCCGGAGAGGGTCAGCCCGTGCTCGCCGACCTTGGTGTCGTACCCCTCGGGCAGCTCGGCGATGAACCGGTCGGCCTGCGCGGCGCGCGCGGCGGCCTCGACCTGCTCGTCGGTGGCGTCCGGCATCCCGTAGGCGATGTTGGCCCGCACGGTGTCGGAGAAGAGGAAGGAGTCCTCCGGCACGAGGCCGATGGCGGCCCGCAGCGAGGCGAGGCTCAGCTCGCGCACGTCGTGGCCGCCGACGAGGACGGCGCCGCGCGTGACGTCGTACAGGCGCGGCAGCAGCAGCGACACGGTGGACTTGCCGGAGCCGGACGAACCGACGACGGCCAGGGTCTCGCCCGCGCGGATCTCGAAGGAGAGCCCGTCCAGAACGGGCCGGTCCCCGCCCGCGTACTCGAAGGCGACGTCGTCGAACTCGACGGTGGCCGGGGCGTCGGCGGGCAGTTCCTTGGTGCCGTCCACGAGCGACGGCTCGGTGTCGATGAGTTCCAGGACGCGCTCGGCGCCGGCCCGGGCCTGCTGCCCGACGGTCAGCACGACGGCGAGCATCCGCACCGGGCCGACGAGCTGGGACAGGTACGAGGAGAAGGCGACGAAGGTCCCGAGCGTGATCTGCCCGCGCACGGCGAGCCAGCCGCCGAGGGCCAGCATCGCGACCTGCCCGAGCGCGGGCACGGCCTGGAGGGCGGGGGTGAACTTGGAATTGAGCCGGATGGTGCGCAGCCGCCCGGCGAACAGCCGCCGACCGACCTCACGCAGCTTCCCCGTCTCCTGGTCCTCCTGCCCGAAGCCCTTCACGACCCGGACGCCGCTCACCGCGCCGTCGACGACACCCGCCACGGCTGCGGCCTGCGCCTGCGCGTACCAGGTGGCGGGGTGCAGCCGGGAGCGGCTGCGCTTGGCGATGAACCACAGGGCGGGGGCGACGGCGACCGCGACCAGGGTCAGCGGCAGCGACAGCCACGCCATGATCACCAGGGATATGAGGAACAGCATGAAGTTCCCGATGGTCATCGGGAGCATGAAGAGCAGGCCCTGGATGAGCTGAAGGTCGCTGGTGGCACGGCCGACGACCTGCCCGGTGGACAGCTCGTCCTGCCGCCGCCCGTCGAGCCGGGTGATGGTGTCGTACATGTCGGTGCGCAGGTCGTGCTGGACGTCGAGGGCGAGCCGGCCGCCGTAGTAGCGGCGGACGTAGGCCAGGACGTAGACGACGACGGCCGCGCCGATCAGCGCGCCCGCCCACAGCCCCATGGACCGCGTGTGGTCGCCGATCACATCGTCGATGATCACCTTCGTGATCAGCGGGACCAGCGCCATGACGGCCATGCCGCCGAGCGAGGCCCCGAGCGCGAGCACGACGTCCTTGGGATAGCGCCAGGCGTATCCCGCGAGCCGCTTCGCCCAGCCCCGCCCGACCTGTTTCTCCGCCGTCACACCGTCGCCTCTCGCCAACCCTCTGCTGTGCCGTGAGGACCAACACGGCACGCCGCCGATTTCATCCCGCCGCAACAATCCGACGGGCGTTCCCCCGGCTTTCACAGGTGGCACCCAGCCTCGGCACAGCCCGCGCCCACCCGCGCCGTGCACCTTTCCCTGGTGACCTCTGCGACCGAACCGCTCCCCCACGCTCCCGCCCCGCCACCACCGGCGGCCCCGCCGACCGCGCACCGCGCCCCGCGCTGGTCGCTGCCCGCGCTGCTCGGCATCCTGGCGCTCGCCGCGGTGCTGTACGCCTGGAACCTCTCGTCGAACGGCCTGAACAGCTTCTACAGCGC
Source organism: Streptomyces sp. NPDC001904 (assembly GCF_040297005.1). Classification (NCBI taxonomy): domain Bacteria; kingdom Bacillati; phylum Actinomycetota; class Actinomycetes; order Kitasatosporales; family Streptomycetaceae; genus Streptomyces; species Streptomyces sp. NPDC001904. Next base: position 9,177 of record NZ_JBEOYI010000026.1, read on the forward strand.
CGCGGTCTACAGCGGCACGCAGAGCTGGAAGGCCTGGTTCTTCGGCTCCATCGACGCGGGCAACTTCCTGACCGTCGACAAGCCGCCCTTCGCACTGATGGTGATGGGCCTGTCCTGCCGGATCCTCGGCTTCGGCACCTGGCAGATGATGCTGCCGCAGATCGGGGCCGCGCTCGGCACGATCTGGATCCTGCACTCCTCCGTGAAGCGGGTGTGGGGCCACGCGGCCGCCGCGCTCGCCGCGCTGGTCCTGGCCCTGACCCCGATCACGGTCGCGATCGACCGGGACAACAACCCGGACACCCTGCTGGTCCTGCTGATGGTGGGCGGCGCGGCCCTCGCGCTGCGCGCCACCCGCGACGGCCGGCTCCTGCCGCTGCTCGGCTCGGCCCTCTGCTTCGGCCTGGCCTTCAACACCAAGATGCTCCAGGGCTACATCGCGCTGCCCGCCGTCCTCGCCGTGTACCTGTACGCGTCTCAGCCGGGCTGGGCGAGGAGGATCCGCAACCTGGTGCTCGCCGCCGTGGTCCTCGCGGTCTCCAGCTTCTGGTGGGCGACGGCCGTCTCCCTCGTACCGGCCGACGACCGCCCCTACATCGGCGGCTCCACGGACGGCTCGGCCTGGGACCTGATCATGGGCTACAACGGCCTGGGCCGGGTCCTCGGCGGCGAGGGCAACGGCGGGGGCGGCGGAGGAGGGGGCGGCGGCTTCTCCGGCGCCGCGGGTCTCGGCCGGCTCTTCAACGACACGCTCGGCGGGCAGATCTCCTGGCTGATCCCGTTCGCGGTGATCGCCCTGACCGGCGGTCTGGTGCTGCGCGGGCGCGCCTCCCGCACCGACATCACGCGCGCCGCGCTGGTGCTGTGGGGCGGCTGGCTGCTGCTGCACTACGGCACGTTCGCGACGGCCGAGGGCACCATGCACCCGTACTACACGACCGCGGTCGCCCCCGGCGTCGCGGCGCTGTGCGGAGGCGGCGGCGTGATGCTGCTGCGCGCCTTCCGCACCGACAGGCGATGGGTGTGGGTGCTGCCCGTCGCGCTCGGTGCCACCGGGATCTGGGCGGTCGTGCTGCTGCGCCGCGCCTCCGGCTGGAACGGCTGGCTGTGGCCGCTGATCGCCCTCGTCATGGCGCTCGCGATCGCGGGCCTGCTGCTCTTCCGCACGGCGTCGGGCACACGGCTGCGGCTGTTCGCCGCGGCGGTGGCGGCGGCGGTCGTCGCGTCCGTGGCGGGCCCCGCCGCGTACTCCTTCGCGGAGCCGTTCTCGTCCGGCGCGGGCGGCGGCATGGGCGGCACCAACCCGACGGCCGGGCCCACGACGGGCGACGGCATGGGCGGCCCGGGTGGCGGCGGTGGCGGCGCTGGCGGCCGCGGTGGCTTCCCCGGAGGCGGCGAGATGCCGGGCGGGGGCGGCCGGCAGGGTTCAGGCCCGGGCCAGGGCAACCGGCCCGGCGGGATGCCGGGCCAGGGCGAGGGCGGCCAGGAGGGCGGGTTCACCCCGCCGAACGGCGGCGGGGAGATGCCGGGTGGCGCAGAGGCGCCCGGCGGCGGCATGGGCGGCTCGGTCGACAGCGACCTGATCGCGTACCTGGAGAAGCACCAGGACGGCGCCACGTGGCTGCTGGCGGTGTCCAACTCACAGTCCGCCGCACAGATCATCCTGAGCACCGAGAAGCCCGTGATCTCCATGTACGGCTTCACCGGCTCCGACAAGGGCATGACCGTCGCCAAGCTCGAGAAGCTGGTGAAGAGCGGTCAGTTGCACTACATCCAGGTCGGCGAGAGCGGGATGGGCGGCGGTATGGGCGGCGACGACGTCGGCTCCGCGGTCACCGCGTGGGTGAAGAAGCACGGGACGGCGGTGAAGGCGAGTGCGTACGGCAAGAGCTCGTCGTCCTCGTCCGCGTCCTCGTCCTCGTCCCTCTACCGCCTGGACCCGTCGGACGTGAACTGACCTACGCACAGCGGTCCCTGATACTCCATCAGGGATCGCATTTGTGTCACACGATCGACCCGAAACGTTCACCCAAACACTACGTGTCCATGTCACTCTACGCGGGTTGCCTTCCAGTCAACCCGCGTAGAACGGACGGACACCCCTCATGCCCGGAATCCCCATACGCACCGCCGCCCTCACTGCCGCCGCCCTGATGACGGCCGTCGCCCTCCCCCTGGCCACCGCGGGCCCCGCCTCCGCGACGACCACCGCGTACGACTCGACGTACTACAAGAACGCGATCGGCAAGACCGGCGCGAGCCTCAAGTCCTCGCTGCACACGATCATCAGCAGCCAGAGCAAGATCTCGTACTCCGCGGTCTGGGACGCGCTCAAGGTCACCGACCAGGATCCGAACAACAGCAACAACGTGATCCTGCTGTACAGCGGTGTCTCGCGGGCCAAGTCCCTCAACGGCGGGGCCGTCGGCGACTGGAACCGCGAGCACACCTGGGCCAAGTCCCACGGCGACTTCGGCGAGGTGACGGGCCCCGGCACGGACCTGCACCACCTGCGCCCCGCCGACGTCCAGGTCAACAGCGTCCGCGGCAACAAGGACTTCGACGACGGCGGCAGCGCCGTCTCGGGCGGCGGCGGCAGCCTCACCGACTCCGACTCCTTCGAGCCGCGCGACGCCGACAAGGGCGACGTGGCCCGCATGATCCTCTACATGGCGGTGCGCTACGACGGCGGCGACGGCTTCGCCGACCTGGAGCCGAACGAGAAGGTCAACAACGGAAGCGCCGCCTTCATGGGCAAGCTCTCCGTGCTCAAGCAGTGGAGCCAGGAGGACCCGCCGAGCGCCTTCGAGGAGAAGCGCAACCAGGTCATCTACGACACCTACCAGCACAACCGCAACCCGTTCATCGACCACCCGGAGTGGGTCGAGTCGATCTGGTAGCGGCAACTACGGCGCGCCGTCCCCCACTTCGCCGCACGCGACGAGCAGTGCCGCGAGGCGGCGGGACGGCGGGCCGGGGCGCACGGCCAGGCAGGTCGGCAGGGACGGCGCCGCCGCCGGTCCGGTGAACGGCCGGAAGGCGATGCGGTGCGCGGGCTGCACGGCGGCCTGCGCGGCGAAGTAGACGCTCCAGCTCGACCGGCCCGTGGCGATCGCGGCCAGGGTGTCCTGGTCGGTGGTGAACGCCGGGCCCATGACCGGCTCGAACCCCGCCACCCGGCAGGCGTCGACGACCGTGTCGACCAGGTGCGGGTTGCTCTCGCGGGACGCGATCCGCAGGGGCAGCCCGGCCAGGTCCGCGAGATCGATCCCGTCCCGCCCGGCGAGCGGGTGCGCGGCGGGCAGCGCCGCGACCAGTTCGTCCCGCCACAGCGGCAGCAGTTCGAGGCCCGGGGCGCGGTCGGCGCCGCGCACGAAGGTGGCGTCCAGGTCGCCGTCGCGCACCTGCTGGAGCCGTAGCGCCGTGGTGCCGCTGACCAGCTCGACCAGCAGCCGCGGCGCCCGCTCCGACAGCGCGGTCAGCACCGCGTCGAGGCGCAGGCCGAGCCCCGTGCTCGTACCGACGCGCAGCGTGGACTCCTGCTCGCCCCGCACGGTGTCCATCGCCTCGGCCACCGCTCGCTCGGCCGCGAGCAGCGCGCGGGCGTGCGGCAGAAGCGCCCGTCCCGCGCCGGTCAGCCGCACGGCCCGCCTGCTGCGGTCGAAGAGCTCGACACCGAACTCCTTCTCCAGACGCCGCACTTGCTGACTCACCGCGGGCTGCACGATGTGCAGCCGTTCGGCGGCCCGCCCGAAGTGCAGTTCCTCGGCCACCGCCACGAAGTACTTCACCTGCCGCAACTCCACGCCGCCCCGCCCCTCACCCATCACGATCCGTGATGAGTCTAGGAGCGGATCACCCATTGGCCCACGGCCGTCCGCCCGCTGGAATTGCCCCACCGCCGCATCACCCCAGCGCACCGGGAAGGCAGCCCCTCATGGCGTACACGACCGTCAACGGCACGGCACTCCACTACGAGGACCTCGGCACGGGCCGGCCCCTGGTGTTCCTGCACGGCTGGGGCACCAGCGGCCGGGTGTGGGACGCGCAGGCGGCCGACCTCATGGCCGACCACCGCGTGATCGCCCTCGACTGGCGGGGCTGCGGTCGCTCGGAGCGCCCCACGGACGGCTACACCATCACCCAACTCACCGATGACGTGCTGGCGTTCATCGAAGTCCTGGAGCTCGACCGGCCGGTACTGATCGGCTCGTCGATCGCGGGCGCCTTCATCGTCGAGGCGGCCCTCGCCGCGCCCGACCGGATCGGCGCGATCGTCCCGGTCGACTCGGGCGTCCACCACTTCTCCGGGCTCCAGGACGCCATGGACAAGCTGCTCACGGACCTGCGCGCCGACCGGGCGGGAACGCTCGCCGCCTTCGTGCCGCACTGGTACCGGCCCGGGGCGAGCGACGCGATGATCGACTGGACGGTGCGCCAGCTCCTGGAGTCGACGTTCCGCATCGACGGACTCGTCGTCGACCAGGCAGCCTACGACCCGCGCGGCCGGGTGGCCGCCCTGCGCGTGCCCACCCACTTCCTGCACGGCGAACTCGACACCGAGGTCCCCCTGTCGGTGCCCCGCGAACTCACCGCCCTGATCCCGGGTGCTCGCCTCACGGTGATCGACGGCGCGGGCCACATGTCGCAGCAGGACCAGGCCGACCGGTTCACCGCCGCCCTGCGCGCGGCCCTCGCCGGCCTGCACTGACCAACCCGACCAGGCTTTTCCTTGAAGGAGTTACGCATGCCTTTCGTCGACGTGCCCACCTCGGGCGGGATCGCCAAGGCCCACTACCTCGTCACCGGCAACGGTCCCGGCCTGGTCCTGGTGCACGGAACCGGCGCCAGTGCGGAGGCCAACTGGAGCCCGCTCATGGCCGAGTTGAGCGACCGCTGCACGATCGTCGCCCCCGACCTCCAGGGTTCGGGCGGGACGAGTGACCCGGGTGGCCCGGTCTCCGTGACCGACATGGTGGCCGTCGTCGTCGCGGCGGCATGGGACGCGGGGCTGGAGCGCTTCCACCTCGTGGGCCACTCGCTCGGCGCCGTGGTCGCGACGGCGGCGGCCGCCCTGCATCCGGACGCGGTGACCTCACTGATCGCGCACGCGGGCTGGGTGCGCACGGACGCCCACATGGCGTTCCAGTTCGACCTGTGGCGGCAGCTGGCCGGCACCGACCCGGACGCGCTGGCCCGGCTGATCCTGCTCACCGCGCTGGGCAAGGACACGCTGCGCGGCTGGGACGAGGAGACGTTCGCGCAGGCGGCGGCCGGGTTCGCCGAGCTGATCACGGGTGGCCTGGACGGCTTCGTCCGGCAGACCGAGACGGACACCGCAGTCGACCTCACCGGCCTGCTCCCCCGCATCACCGCCCCGACGCTCCTGCTGTCCAGCGCCGACGACCGCCTCGTCCCACCGCACCACCAGCTCGACCTGGCCGAAGGCATCACGCACGCCCGCCTGCTGCGCGTCCCCGGCGGACACGGCCTGCCCGGCGAGAACCCGGACCTGCTCACGGCCAAGGTGGCGGAGTTCCTGGACGGACTCGGCCAGGGGGCCTAGCCCAGGTGCGTCGGCGCGAACATCTTCAGCAGCGCCGGCAGCACGACCACGCTCGGGCCGGGCGCGGCCAGGGCGGCGGCCAGATCCTCGCGGAGCTTCTCCGGTGACGTGCGCACGGCCGGCACGCCGAAGGACTCCGCGAGGGCCACGTAGTCCGGCCGGGTCAGCTCGGTGGCGGTCGCCTGGCCGAAGGTGTCGTTCATGTACTCGCGCAGGATGCCGTAGCCGCCGTCGTCGACGATCAGCCAGGTGACGTTCAGGGACTCCTGCTTCGCCGTGGCCAGTTCGGCGATCGAGTACAGGGCGCCGCCGTCGCCGGAGACCGCGAGGACCGGCGTCGTCGGGTCGGCCGCCGCGGCGCCGAGCGCGGCCGGGAAGCCGTAGCCGAGACCGCCCGCGCCCTGCGCCGAGTGCAGCGGGCCGGGCCAGGCCGACCAGGCCCAGTAGGCCAGGATCGTCATGTCCCAGAAGGACGGCGCCTTCGGCGGGAGCGCGGCGCGGACCGAGGCCAGCACGTCCTGTTCCAGGGTGAGTTCCTGGGAGTCGATGCGTTCCCGTACGGCGTTCAGGACCTCGGCGACGCGTGCCGGGGCCTTCTCGTCCGGGCGCTCCGCCACCGTCTCCAGGAGGGCCTGGACGGCGAGGCGGGCGTCCGCGTGGATGCCGAGCGCCGGGTGGTTGGACTCCAGCTTGCCCGCGTCCGCCTCGATCTGGATCACCCGGCCGCGCGGCGCGAACGTGTGGTAGTTCGAGGAGAGTTCGCCGAGTCCCGAGCCGACGACCAGCAGGACGTCCGCGTCCTCCAGGAAGTCGGTGACGTGCCGGTCCTCCATCCAGGACTGGAGCGAGAGCGGGTGCTCCCAGGGGAAGGCGCCCTTGCCGCCGAAGGTGCACACCACCGGGGCGTTCACCCTCTCCGCGAGCGCGCGCAGCTTGCCCGCCGCGTCGGCGCGGACCACTCCGCCGCCCGCGATGATCACCGGCCGCTCGGCCTTCGCGAGCAGATCGGCCGCGACCGCGGTCAGCTCGGGGCGGGGCACGAGTTCGTGCGGGGTGGCGTCGACCGCCGTGACCTGGGGCAGGGTCGCCGGGGCGAGCAGGACGTCCTGCGGGATCTCCACGTAGACCGGGCCGTGCGGCGCGCTCAGCGCCGACTCCCAGGCCGCGGCGATCGCCGACGGGATCTGCGACTGGGTGCGCACGGTGTGGACGGACTTCACCACGTCGCGGAACGCGGCCTGCTGGTCGCGCAGCTCGTGGAGGTAGCCGTGCCGCCCGCCGCCCAGCCCGGCCACCGGCACCTGGCTGACGATCGTGAGCACCGGCGCGGAGGCCGCGGCCGCCTCCTGGAGCGCGGAGAGGGAGGTGAGCGCGCCGGGCCCGGTGGACAGGAACAGCGGCGCGACCTCTCCGGTCACCCGGCCGTACGCGTCCGCCGCGAATCCGGCGTTGTTCTCCACGCGCAGGCCCACGTAGCGCAGGTCGCTGCGGCGCAGCGCGTCGAAGAGGCCGAGCGCGTGCTGGCCGGGCAGCCCGAAGACGGTGGACGCGCCGAGCCCCGCGAGGGTCTCCACGACCAGGTCGCCGCCGGTCCGCCCGGGCGGCGGGTTGAGGGCCGCTTCGGTCTGGGCCTCGGTGGGCCGCAGGACGAGATCGTGGTCGTGGGTCATCGCGGGGCTCTCTCCTCGAAGTGCCGGAGGTGGTCCGGTGGTGCGGTCAGGCCGTGCGGGACGCCGCGATCTGCCGCGCCATGATCGTCGTCAGCTCGTACGCGGTGTGCGAGGCGGCGACGGCCGTGATCTCGGCGTGGTCGTAGGCGGGGGCCACCTCGACGACGTCCGCCGACACCAGGTTGCACGATGCCAGACCGCGCAGGATCTCCAGGAGCTCGCGGGAGGTCATGCCGCCCGCCTCCGGGGTGCCCGTGCCGGGGGCGTGGGCCGGGTCGAGGCAGTCGATGTCGATGGAGATGTACAGCGGCCGGTCGCCGATGCGCTGGCGCAGCTGGTCGGCGACCTCGTCGGCGCCGCGCCGGTAGACGTCGGCGGAGGTGACGATGCCGAAGCCGAGCTTCTCGTCGTCGGTGAGGTCGCTCTTGCCGTAGAGCGGGCCGCGGGTGCCGACGTGGGAGAGGGCCGAGGTGTCGAGGATGCCCTCCTCGACGGCGCGGCGGAACGGGGTGCCGTGCGTGTACTCGGCGCCGAAGTACGTGTCCCAGGTGTCGAGGTGCGCGTCGAAGTGGAGCAGCGCGACCGGGCCGTGCTTCTTGGCGACCGAGCGGAGCAGCGGCAGCGCGATGGTGTGGTCGCCGCCGAGCGTCATCATGCGGGCGCCGGAGCCGAGGATGCCGTCGGCGGCGGCCTCGATCGTCTCGACGGCCTCGTTGATGTTGAACGGGTTCGCGGCGACGTCACCGGCGTCCACGACCTGCGCGAGGGCGAACGGGGACGCGTCCTGCGCCGGGTTGTAGGGGCGCAGGAGCCGGGACGCCTCGCGGATCGCGTTGCCGCCGAAGCGGGCGCCCGGCCGGTAGGAGACACCGGTGTCGAAGGGCACGCCGACGACCGCGACGTCCGCGGTGCCGACCTCGTCCAGGCGCGGGAGGCGCGCGAAGGTCGCCGGGCCCGCGTAGCGCGGGACGAGCGAGGAGTCGACGGGACCGACCGGACCGTTGGGGTCGGCCTGCACGCGGGGCGTCTCGTTGGGGTTCATGCGCGGGTGCCTTCTTTCCTGCGGGGTTACTGGGCGGCGGCCACGGGGGCGGCGGGCTCGGACGCGGACTCGGCGGTGCCGCGTCCGGCGAGCCGCTCGCGCCAGTGGGCGAGGACGGCGGCGTCGGTCGGCCGGGTGGCCAGGGAGACGACGACGTAGACGACGAGGGACGCCGACAGGCCGTAGTAGACGGGCTCGTTGGCGAGGATCCCGAACTTCATCATCAGGCCGATGACGGAGAGACCGCCGACGACGACGGAGGCGAGGGCGCCGGTGCCGGTGCCGCGCTTCCAGATCAGCCCGCCGAGGATCGGCACGAGGAGGCCGGCGACGAGCAGGTTGTAGGCGACGGTCAGCGCCTCGACGACGTTGTTGAGGATGATCGAGGTGATGATCGCGACGACGCCGAGGACCAGGATGAAGATCCGGTTGCCCTTGACCTCGTCGTGCTCGGCGCCCTCGGCTCCGGACGCGGTGTCGGGCCTGATGCCGCGCAGCCGCTTCCAGATGTCGTTGTTGGCGACGGTGGCGCAGGCGATCAGGGCGCCGGACGACGTCGACATGACGGCGGCGAGCGCGGCGGCGAGGACCAGGCCGCGGATGCCGACGGGCAGCTCGTCCTTGACGATCTGGGCGAACGCCTCGTCGGCCTGGCCCAGGCCCTTCGGGTAGATGACCTTGGCCGCGGTGCCGATGACGGCGCCGCCGATCGCGTAGAGCAGGCAGTAGACACCGGAGACGGTGCCGCCCCAGCGGGCCACCTTGTCGTTGCGGGCGGTGAACACGCGCTGCCAGATGTCCTGGCCGATGAGCATGCCGAACGTGTAGATCAGCACGTACGTGAAGATCGTCTCGCCGCCGATGCCCAGCGGGTCGAAGTACGAGGTGGGCAGCGCGGCCTTCATCTCGCTGAAGCCGCCCGCCTTCACGACGGCCACCGGCAGCAGGATCAGCAGCACGCCGATCGTCTTGACGACGAACTGCACCATGTCGGTGATGGTGATGGACCACATGCCGCCGAGCGTCGAGTAGGCGACGACGATGGAGCCGCCGATCACGATCGCCAGCCAGCGCGGCACGTCGAAGAGCACGTCGAAGATCGTGGCGTACGCGATCGTGGAGGTGACCACCAGCATCAGCGTGTACGCCCACATCACGATGCCGGAGATCATCCCGGCGCTGCCGCCGTAGCGCAGGTCGAGCATCTCCGAGACGGTGTAGACCTTCAGGCGGGCGATGCGCGCCGAGAAGAACAGCGACAGGGCGAGGATGCCGAGGCCGATGGTGAAGACCATCCAGGCGCCCGACAGGCCGTACTGGTAGCCGAGGCCGACGCCGCCGATGGTGGAGGCGCCGCCGAGGACGACGGCGGCCATCGTGCCGGAGTACATGGCCGGACCCAGGCGCCGGCCGGCGACCAGGAAGTCACTCTTGGACTTGGCGCGGCGCATGCCCCACCAGCCCATGGCCAGCATGCCGGCCAGGTAGAGGACGATCACGATGTAGTCGACGGCCATGGGGCAGCCCTCCTTCACACACTTCGGTGGCGTGTCGTGCGGTGCGGGGAAACAGACCCGGATCTCGTCACGGGGACATCCGCCCGTACCCGTACTCACCGGTCGGCACGACCTTAGGTGGCTGGAAAGCGTCGCTGAAGTGTACGTTTCCTCTACTGATCGCGTACGAACCAGAGGAAACGCACACCATGTCCTCCCCGTCGGCACCCGACCGCCGTACGCCCGTCGTGCCGTCGCTGCCCGCCGTGCCCCCGCTGCCCACCGTGCAGCTGAGCGCCCTGCTGGCCCGTACCGAGCTGGGCCTGCGGCAGCTCGCGGGGCCGCCGGCCGACGCGGTTCCGGTGCACTCGGCCCACACCTCGGAGCTGTCGGACCCGTACCCGTATCTGCTGGGCGGCGAGCTGCTGCTGACGGCGGGCGTGCACGCGCCGGAGGCGACGGGGACCGACGCCTACTACGACGGCTACGTGGAGCGGATCGTCGCGGCGGGCGCCGCGGCCCTGGGGTTCGGCGTGGCGCCGGTGCACGACACGGTGCCGTCCGGTCTGGTCGCGGCGTGCGAGCGGCACCGGCTGGCGCTGGTGGAGGTGCCGGAGGAGACGACGTTCAGCGCGGTCGGCCGCACCCTGTGGGACCTGATGACGGCGGTGCGCCATCTCGAACTGCGCCGGGTCACCGAGGCGCAGCAGGGGCTCGCCACCGCGGCCGCCCGGCCCGATCCGGTCCCGGCCGTCCTGCGTCAACTCGCCCAGCGCACAGGCGGGTTCGCGGTGCTGGTCGGCCCGGAGGGCACCGAACCGCAGCGCGCCGGAACCCCGCCGTCCGAGGCGGCGGAGACGGCTCTGGCCGACCTGGTGCGGGTGGTGCTGCCCGGGACGACCCGGCTCTTCCCGACGCCCGCGTCCGCCTCGGACGAGGTGGACGGCGTGCAGCTGTCGGCGTACGCGCTCGGCGGTTCCGGCGGCCGGGCGCTCGGGCTCGCCACCGCGGCGCGGGCGCCCGGCGACCACACCGTCGCGGGGGTCGCGGTCGTCCTGCTCTCGCTGCTGCAGGGCGAGCACCGGTCGACGGGGGACGTCCGGCGCTCCGCGGCGCTGGTCCGGCTGCTGCTCGGCGAGGATCCGCGGGACGCCGCCGAGCTGCTCGGCGCGCCGGGCCGCTGGCGGGTGGTGCACGCGCAGGCGCAGGGCACCCGGCCGGTGCCGGCGCTCGGCACCCCGCTGGTCGACGCCGCCGACTCCCTGCTCCGCGCGCTCGTCCCGGCCGACCTGGACGTCACCGCGCACGACGGCTGGGCCCTGGGCGTCTCGGCGCCGGCCGGCCCCGGTCAGCTGCGCAGCGCGTCCGCTCAGGCGGCCCATGCCCTGGCCCGCGCCCGGGCCCTGCGCACTCCGCTGGTCCGGCACCGCGACGACATCCCGCCGCCCGCCCTGACCGCGCTGGCCGACCGTCCCGAACTGCGGCGGACCCTGCGCACCTGGCTCTCCCTGCACGGAAGCTGGGACCGCACGGCGAACGCCCTCGGGGTCCACCGGAACACGGTGCGGCAGCGCATCGCCAAGTGCGGGGTGCTGATCTCGGCGGACCTGGACGACCCGGACGTCCGCATGGAGCTGTGGTTCGCCCTACGGGATCTGCCGTGAGGCGGTCCCGTCCTCGGGCGCGGGTGCGTCGTGGCTGGCCGCGCAGTTCCCCGCGCCCCTGAGTTGTCTTTCGTCCGCGGGCCGGTGGCCGCTTCTCGCGCAGTTCCCCGCGCCCCTGAGATGCGCACTTCGTGCGCCATCTCATCAACAGAGGCGCGGCGGAGCCGCAGCCTCAGGGGAGGCGGCGCGCAGCGCCTGCCTCAGGGGCGCGGGGAACTGCGCGACCAGCCCCCACCGGGCCGCGGACGAACGGAACGGCGGCACGGCCCGGCCTCAATACAGCTCGGGGCGGCGGTCGCCGAAGACGTCGTTGTGGGCGCCCAGGGACTTGTCCCGGGCCGCTCCGAGATCACAGGAGGCGAGCAACAACGCCGACCCCGCCGTCGGCACCCGCCCGGCGACCGGGAAGCCGTCGGGATCGACGATCACCGAGCCACCCGTCCAGACGACCCCGCGCTCGTCCCCGGCCCGATCGGCCACGGCAACGTACATCCGGTTCCCGGCGGCAGCCGCCTGCGCCTTGGTGACCTCGGCGGGCCGCTCCCCCTCGGGCCGCGGGAACAGCGGCCAGTTCACGGGCGCGCACAACAGCTCGGTACCGGCGAGGGCCGCCCGCCGCACCCACTCGGGGAACTCCAGGTCGTAGCAGACCATGACACCGATCCGCCCGACCCCGTCGATGTCGACGGTCGGCGGCGCCTCGTCACCGGGGACGAAGAAGTCCTTCTCGGTGCCGAAGAGGTGGACCTTGCGGTAGACGGCGCGCAGCTCGCCGGCCGGGTCGACGACGACGGCCGAGTTGCGGACGCGGTCGTCGGCGTCCAGCTCGGCGAGCCCCGCGACCAGGGTGACGCCGTGCCGCCGGGCGGCCGCCGACCAGGCGGTGACGGTCGGCCCGTCCAGCGGCTCGGCGAGGGCACGCGCCTCGGCGACGGAGTCGAAGACGTAGCCGCTGTTGGCGAGTTCGGGCAGGACGACCACCCGGGCCCCGGCGCGGGCGGCGGCCTCGATCGCCTCCTCGGCGGCGGCCAGGTTCTCGGCGACGTCGCCGACCCCGAGGGCGAGCTGGGCGCAGGCCACGGTGGTCATCGGCCGGCCGTCCCGCTCCGTGGAGTCGTTCATCGCGGAGCCTTTCCTCTCGCCGTACGGGGCGCGCGGGCGCACGCCTGGTGACGGCTGGACCCTAACCCGCGCCCCCGCGCCCCGTCTCCGCCCATCCGTCCAAATGCCCCTCCCGCACCTGGACACGGCGTAGGAGGAGACCGCAGATCAGCAGTCCGCGTTCTCCTGCCGCTCGGGACCGGGGACGATCTCCGGCTCCCGGACGGCGGCCCGCGCCCGGGCCCGCGACCGGGAGACCGCGACGCCGGCCAGGCAGAGCACGCCGCCGAGCAGCGTCAGCCAGCCGGGCACCTCGTCCAGGAACAGCCAGCTGAGCAGGACCACGATGGCGGGCACGGCGTACGTCGTCGCGCCCATCTTCCCGGCGGGCGTGCGGGCCAGGGCGTAGGTCCAGGTGGTGAAGGCGAGCGCGGTGGGCACGACGCCGAGGTAGACCATGTTGAGCGTCGCGGACATCGGGGCCCTGGACGCCTCCGAGACCAGCTGTCCGGAGAAGGGCAGGCAGACCGCCGTACCGATGAGACAGGCGAACGCGGTGACCTGGAGCGGGGAGCCGTACGACAGGGCGGGCTTCTGGGAGACGACACCGACCGCGTACGCCACGGCGGCCAGCAGGCACAGCACGACGCCCCCGATCAGCTCCCCGGAGCTGCCCTCGACGTCCCCGGAGCCCGAGGACCCGGCCGACATCGACAGGCCGACCACGACGGCCCCCGCGAACGAGACGAGCATCCCGGCGAGCAGCCGCGGCGGCAGTCCCTCGCCGAGCAGCCGGGCGGCGAGCAGCGCCATCAGGATCGGCCCGACGTTCACCAGCAGCGCGGCGGTCCCGGCGTCGACGAGCCGCTCGCCCCAGTTCAGCGCCACCATGTAGCCGCCGAACCAGACGACGCCCGAGATCACGATCCCGCGCCAGGCGCCGCGCGGCGGCAGCCCTTCACGGCGGATCAGCACCAGCGCGACCAGCACCACCGACCCGGCGAGCAGCCGCCCCAGGGCCAGGGATCCCGGCGAGTAGGCGGCGCCCGCGCTGCGGATGGAGACGAAGGCGGAGGCCCAGGCGAGCACCGTGAAACAGACGGCGCCGACGGTGAGCGGTCCGGGGGCGGCGGGACGCGGGTCCGATGAGGTCATACGGGGGAGCGTACGGAGAAAACCGTGCGGGGAGCACCGGAATATCGAGGACCGGAGCGGCAGTGGCGCCGGTCCCACTCCGCGGAACCGATCAGCACCCCCTGGCATGCCCCGGCACAATGGGAGCCATGCCGATACCCGGGATTCCCACCGACAGTCCGACCCGCGCCGCCCTGATCGACCACCTCGTCCGCACCCGCATCGCGGGCGACGTGGCCACGCCCCGCGAGAACAACCTCTCCCACTACCGCAAGCTCGCGAACGGCGACCGGCACTTCTGGCTGGGCCTGGAACTCGGCGACCGCTGGACCGACGAGCAGGACGTGCTGTCGGTGATGGCCGAGCGCTGCGGTGTCGTCGACGACGCGGAGCACCGCTACGGCCAGGACACCATCGACCCGGAGCTGACGGTCGACGCCCTGGAGCGGATGGCGGCCCGGCTGCGCAAGGCGGCCGAGGACCGCCAGCGCGTGCTGTTCGCGACCGGGCACCCGGGCGGGCTGCTCGACGTGCACCGGGCGACGGCCGCCGCTCTGCGCGCGGCCGGCTGCGAGATCGTGGTGATCCCCGAGGGGCTGGCCACCGAGGAGGGCATGGTCTTCCAGTTCGCGGACGTGGCGATGCTGGAGCGCGGGGCGACGCTGTGGCACACGCACTCCCCCGACCCGATGACGCGCATCCTGGACGGCCTGGAGCGCGAGGGCCGCCCGCTGCCCGATCTGGTCGTCGCCGACCACGGCTGGGCGGGGTGCGCGGCCCAGCGCGGGCTCGACTCCGTCGGTTACGCGGACTGCAACGACCCCGCGCTGTTCGTCGGCGAGGCCGAGGGCACGATGCAGGTGACGGTCCCCTTGGACGACCACGTCACGAGCCCCCGTCACTACGACCCGATGACGGCCTATTTGCTGAACGCGGCGGGCCTTCTCGACTGACCGGCCCCTCGGCGCCCCTGGACGAGCGGAGCTCGTCTCAGGGGCGCGGGGAACCGCGCGACCAGCCACGACGGTGGCGCACCCGCGAACGCGGCGCTACCAGGGCTCCAGCCCCGCCTCACGGCGCTGGGCGAACCCGGGCGTCGGGTCCAGGTACACCCGGCGCACCGAAGGGAACCGCTCCTGCAACCGCCGGGCGGCATCCTCACAGGCCCACTCGATCTGGGCAGCGGTCGACGCGTCCCGGAAATCGACCTTGGCGGCGACCAGCGCCTCCCGGGGCCCCTGCACCAGCGTCGTCAGCTCCAGCACGCTCTCGACGTGCTCGCTGCCGACCAGCAGCGCACGGATCTCGTCGCGCATCGGCCGCGGCAACGGCCGCCCCACCAGCAACGCCGCATTGGACCGCCCCAGCACCCACGCGACCCACAGCAGCAGCGCCCCGATGCACAGCGAAGCGATCCCGTCCCACACCCCGGACCCGGTCAACTGCCCGCCCAGCAGGCCGCCGGCGGCCAGCAGCAGACCGGCGAGGGCGGCGCTGTCCTCCATGACGACGGCCTTCACGGCGGTGTCGGGCGTGTGCTTCAGATACGTACCGACGGGCGCCTTGTACCGGGCGGCCTCCCCCCGCGCCTGCTTGACGGCGGTGCGCAGCGAGAAGCCCTCCAGGACGAAGGCGACGGCCAGGACGATGTACGAGACCAGCGGGTCGCCCAGCTCCTCACCGGCGATCAGCGTGTGGATGCCGTCGTAGAGGGAGAAGACGGCGCCGCCGACGAACGTGGCGACGGCGGCGAGCAGCGCCCAGACGTACCGTTCGCCGCCGTGGCCCAGCGGGTGGTCCTCGTCGGCGGGCTTGGCGCCGCGCTTCAGGGCGGTGAGCAGCATCAGTTCGGTGACGGTGTCCGCGAACGAGTGCGCGGCCTCCGACAGCATCGCGCTGGATCCGCTGATGAGCCCGGCGACGACCTTGGCGAGCGCGATGCCGAGGTTCGCCGCCGCGGCGACGAGCACCGTGAAGACGCTCTCCCCGCCGTCCTGCTCCGCGTCGTCGTACCCGTCCGCCACCGCACTTCCGTCCCGTTCATCCACGTACGGGACCTTATGTCCGATCAGCGGGGAACGCGAACCACGCCTTCCTGGATCACGGTGATCGCGAGCCGGCCGTCCTGGGTGTAGATGCGGGCCTGGCCGAGGCCCCGGCCGCCGGACGCGGAGGGCGACTGCTGGTCGTAGAGGAGCCATTCGTCGGCACGGAAGGGCCGGTGGAACCACATGGCGTGGTCGAGGGAGGCCCCGACGACGTCG
The DNA here is from genome assembly GCF_040297005.1 of Streptomyces sp. NPDC001904. Taxonomy (NCBI): domain Bacteria; kingdom Bacillati; phylum Actinomycetota; class Actinomycetes; order Kitasatosporales; family Streptomycetaceae; genus Streptomyces; species Streptomyces sp. NPDC001904. The sequence goes on from NZ_JBEOYI010000026.1 coordinate 25,114, forward strand.
CCGACGGCCCAGCCGCCGCGGCCGTGCGCGAGCAGCACGGAGTCGAGGAGGGTCATGTCGGAGACGTAGGTGGCCAGGCAGACGTGCAGCAGCGGGTCGTCCGCCAGCTTGCCGTCGGTGCGGAACCAGACCTGCGAGCGCGGCTGCTGCGGCTCGCCGACGAAGGCGAACGGCGGCGCGTCCGCGTACCGCAGGTCGACGGCCTCGCGCGCTTCGAGCATCCGCCGGACGCGGTCGGCGCCGAGGACGTCGGCGTAGCGCGGCAGCATCTCGGCGGCGGTCGGCAGCGACGCGGGGTCGGGCGCGGGCGGCATGTCGGCCTGGTGCTCCAGGCCGTCCTCGTACGTCTGGAAGGACGCGGAGAGGTGGAAGATCGGCTGCCCGTGCTGGATCGCGACGACCCGGCGGGTGGTGAAGGAGCGGCCGTCCCTGATCCGGTCGACGGTGTAGACGATGGGCGCGCCCGGGTCGCCCGCGACGAGGAAGTACGCGTGCAGGGAGTGGGCGTGCCGGTCGGCCGGGACGGTGCGCCCGGCCGCGACCAGCGCCTGGGCCGCCACCTGTCCGCCGAAGACCCGGGGGACGACGGCGGACCGGGACTGGCCCCGGAAGATGTCCTCCTCGATCCGCTCCAGGTCGAGCAGATCGAGGAGGGACTGAAGTGCCTTGTTCATGCGCTCAGTTGTATGCGACGTCCGGATCCTGTGGGTTACAGGCCCATGTTCTTCGCGATGATCATCTTCATGACCTCGCTGGTGCCGCCGTAGATGCGGTTGACGCGGTTGTCCGCGTACAGGCGGGCGATCGGGTACTCGTTCATGAACCCGTAGCCGCCGTGCAGCTGGAGGCAGCGGTCGATGACGCGGTGCGCGACCTCGGTGTTGAACAGCTTGGCCGAAGCGGCCTCGGCGGCCGTCAGCTCACCGGCGTCGAGGGCCTCCAGGGCGCGGTCGGCGACGGCCTCGGCGGCGTCCACCTCGGCCTGGCAGGCGGCCAGCTCGAACTTGGTGTTCTGGAAGGACGCGACCGGCTTGCCGAAGACGGTGCGGTCCTGCACGTACTGCTTGGCGAACGCGACGGCGGCCTTGGCCTGCGCGTACGCGCCGTAGGCGATGCCCCAGCGCTCGGAGGGGAGGTTCTGGCCGAGGTAGTAGAAGCCCTTGTTCTCCTCGCCCAGCAGGTCCTCGACGGGCACCTTCACGTCGACGAACGCCAGCTCGGCGGTGTCGGAGGTGCGCAGGCCCAGCTTGTCCAGCTTGCGGCCGATCGAGTAGCCCTCGAGCTTGGTGTCGACGGCGAAGAGGGAGATGCCGAAGCGGCGGTCCTCGGCGGTCGGCGCGGCAGTGCGGGCGCAGACGATGACGCGGTCGGCGTGCACGCCGCCGGTGATGAAGGTCTTCGAGCCGTTGAGGACGTAGTGCGTGCCGTCCTCGGAGAGCTTCGCCGTGGTCTTCATGCCGGCGAGGTCGGAGCCGGTGCCCGGCTCGGTCATCGCGAGGGCCCACATCTCCTCGGCGGTGACGAACTTCTCCAGGTAGCGCTTCTTCTGCTCGTCGGTGCCGAGCATCTTGATGTAGGGAAGCGCGAGCAGGACGTGGACGCCCGAGCCGCCGAACGTGACGCCCGCGCGCGCGGTCTCCTCGTACTGGATGGCCTCGAACTTGTGCGTCTCCAGGCCCGCGCCGCCGAACTCCTCGGGGACGTTGATGCCGAAGAGACCCAGGTCGGCGAGCTTGGTGTACAGCTCGCGCGGGACGATGCCCTCCTGGAACCACGCGTCGTAGTGGGGGACGACCTCGGCCTCGACGAAGGCGCGCAGGGTCTCCCGGAACGCCTCGTGGTCCTCATCAAAAACGGTACGGCGCACGGAGAACTCTCCCTCTACGACGACTAAGCGCTTGCTCAGAACAACGTTACCGGCCGGTCACCGGAGCGTCCAGAGATACACATCACTCTGCGGCAGCCGCGAAGGCCCCGCGCGCCAGCTTGTGCAACATCCGCGCCGTGGCCTCCCGCCCGGGCAGCGGACCCGGCCGGGACAGGTGCGGCGTGGAGTTCAGCAGCCCGAAGACCGCGTGCACGGCCACCCGGGCCTGCGGCTCCACGAGATCGGGGCAGACCTTGCGGACGACCTCGACCCACAGCTCCACGTACTGGCGCTGCAGCGAGCGCACCAGCTTGCGGTCGGTGTCGCGCAGGCGGTCCAGCTCCCGGTCGTGCAGCGTGATCAGGTCCCGGTCGTCGAGGGCGAAGTCGATGTGGCCCTCGATGAGCGAGTCGAGCAGCGCCTCCGGGCCGTGCTCGGCCTCGGCGACCCGGCGCCGGCCACCGGTGAGCAACTGCCCGCTGATGCCGACGAGCAGCTCGGCGAGCATCGCGTCCTTGCCGGCGAAGTGGCGGTAGAGGCCGGGCCCGCTGATGCCCACCGCGGCGCCTATCTCGTCGACCCCGACGCCGTGGAACCCGCGCTCGGCGAAGAGCCGGGCCGCCTCTTTGAGGATCTGCTCGCGACGGGTGGGGGCATCGGTTCTGGTGGCTCTGGAGACCATGCGTCAATTCTAGACAGCGCGGTTAGCGACCGTTAACCTGAAGGCGAGAGGTTAACGGTCATTAACGTCGTGACGTGGTGAGGGGACCGCAGGATGCAGGAGGCACCTGAGCTGACGAGCGCGGCGGATCCCGCGTCGGAGGCCTGGCGGGCCAATGAGGCGGCCCACCGGGCGCTCGCGGCCGAGCTGCGCGAGAAGCTGACGGCCGCGCGGCTCGGCGGCGGTGAGCGCTCCCGGGCCCGGCACACCGCACGCGGCAAGCTGCTGCCGCGCGACCGCGTGGACACCCTGCTCGACCCGGGCTCCCCGTTCCTGGAGCTGGCCCCGCTCGCGGCCGACGGGATGTACGGGGACCAGGCGCCGGCCGCCGGAGTGATCGCCGGCATCGGCCGGGTGTCGGGCCGCGCCTGCGTGATCGTCGCCAATGACGCGACCGTCAAGGGCGGCACGTACTACCCGATGACGGTGAAGAAGCACCTGCGCGCCCAGGAGGTCGCGCTGGAGAACCGGCTGCCGTGCGTCTATCTGGTGGACTCCGGCGGCGCCTTCCTGCCGATGCAGGACGAGGTCTTTCCGGACCGCGAGCACTTCGGCCGGATCTTCTACAACCAGGCGCGGATGTCCGGGGCGGGCATCCCGCAGATCGCGGCGGTGCTCGGCTCGTGCACCGCGGGCGGCGCGTACGTCCCGGCGATGAGCGACGAAGCGGTGATCGTCCGCAATCAGGGCACGATCTTCCTCGGCGGCCCGCCGCTGGTGAAGGCCGCCACGGGCGAGGTCGTCACGGCCGAGGAGCTGGGCGGCGGCGAGGTCCACTCGCGCGTCTCGGGCGTCACCGACCACCTCGCCGAGGACGACGCGCACGCGCTGCGCATCGTCCGCACGATCGTCTCCACGCTGCCGGAGCGCGGCCCGCTGCCGTGGTCGGTGACGGCGGCGGTCGAGCCCAAGGTGGACCCGGCCGGGCTGTACGGCGCGGTCCCGGTCGACTCGCGCACGCCGTACGACGTCCGTGAGGTCATCGCCCGGGTCGTGGACGGCTCGCGGTTCGCCGAGTTCAAGTCGGAGTTCGGGCAGACGCTGGTCACCGGCTTCGCCCGGATCCACGGCCACCCGGTCGGCATCGTCGCCAACAACGGCATCCTGTTCGCCGAATCCGCCCAGAAGGGCGCCCACTTCATCGAGCTGTGCGACCAGCGCGGCATCCCGCTGGTGTTCCTGCAGAACATCTCGGGCTTCATGGTCGGCAAGGACTACGAGGCGGGCGGGATCGCCAAGCACGGCGCCAAGATGGTCACGGCGGTGGCCTGCGCGCGCGTCCCGAAGCTGACGGTGGTGATCGGCGGCTCGTACGGCGCGGGGAACTACTCGATGTGCGGCCGCGCGTACTCGCCCCGCTTCCTGTGGATGTGGCCCGGCGCGAAGATCAGCGTCATGGGCGGCGAGCAGGCCGCCTCGGTCCTCGCGACCGTCAAGCGCGACCAGTTGGAGGCGCGGGGCGAGGAGTGGCCCGCGGACGAGGAAGAGGCGTTCAAGGCCCCGGTCCGCGCCCAGTACGACACCCAGGGGAGCGCCTACTACGCCACGGCCCGGCTCTGGGACGACGGCGTGATCGACCCCATGGAGACCCGCCAGGTCCTCGGCCTGGCGCTGACCGCCTGCGCCCACGCGCCGCTTCCGGAGAAGTCCGGCGGCTTCGGCGTCTTCCGGATGTGAGAGGAGCTTAGGGAAGTGTTCGACACAGTCCTGGTCGCCAACCGCGGCGAGATCGCCGTCCGCGTCATCCGTACGCTGCGGCAGCTCGGCATCCGCTCGGTGGCGGTCCACAGCGACGCCGACGCGGACGCCCGGCACGTGCGCGAGGCCGACGAGTCGGTGCGCATCGGGCCGCCGCCCGCCGCCGAGAGCTATCTGTCGGTGGAGCGGATCGTCGAGGCCGCGCTGCGCACGGGGGCACAGGCCGTGCACCCGGGGTACGGCTTCCTCGCGGAGAACGCGACGTTCGCGCGGGCCTGCGAGGACGCGGGCCTGACCTTCATCGGTCCGTCCCCGGACGCGATCGCGCTGATGGGCGACAAGATCCGCGCCAAGGAGACGGTCGAGGCGGCCGGTGTCCCGGTGGTCCCGGGCGGCCGCGACCCCGATCTGGCGCGGGCCGCGGCGGAGTTGGGCGCACCCGTGCTGCTCAAGCCGTCCGCGGGCGGCGGCGGCAAGGGCATGCGGCTGGTGCGCGACCTGGCTCTCCTGGAGGAGGAGATCGCCGCCGCGCGCCGCGAGGCCCGGGCCTCCTTCGGCGACGACACGCTGCTCGTGGAGCGGTGGGTCGACCGCCCCCGGCACATCGAGATCCAGGTCCTGGCGGACGGGCACGGCCATGTCGTGCACCTCGGCGAGCGCGAGTGCTCGCTCCAGCGCCGCCACCAGAAGATCATCGAGGAGGCGCCCAGCGTGCTCCTCGACGAGGCGACCCGGGAGGCGATGGGCGCGGCGGCCGTGGAGGCGGCGCGCTCGTGCGGCTACCGGGGCGCGGGCACGGTGGAGTTCATCGTGCCGGGCGAGGATCCGTCCTCGTACTACTTCATGGAGATGAACACCCGCCTCCAGGTCGAGCACCCGGTCACCGAGCTGGTCACGGGCCTGGACCTGGTGGAGTGGCAGGTGCGGGTCGCGGCGGGCGAACACCTCCCCTTCGCCCAGGCCGACATCACCCTGACCGGTCACGCGGTGGAGGCCCGCCTGTGCGCGGAGGACCCCTCGCGCGGCTTCCTCCCCTCCGGCGGCACGGTCCTCGCCCTGCACGAGCCGGAGGGCGACGGCGTGCGCACCGACTCCGGGCTCAGCGAGGGCACCGAGGTCTCGTCGCTCTACGACCCGATGCTGGCGAAGGTCATCGCGTACGGCCCCGACCGGGACACGGCACTGCGCCGGCTGCGGGCCGCGCTGGCCCGGACGGTGACGCTCGGCGTGCCGACGAACGCCGGCTTCCTGCGCCGCCTGCTGGCCCATCCGGCGGTCGTGGCGGGCGAGTTGGACACCGGGCTCGTGGAGCGGGAGGCCGAGTCACTGGTCGCGGCGGACATCCCGCCGGAGGTGTACGCGGCGGCGGGCGTCCTGCGTCAGCAGGCACTCGCCCCGGCGGCGGACGGCTGGGTGGACCCGTTCGCCCGCCCCGACGGGTGGCGCCTGGGCGGCAGCCCCGCCTGGACCGTGCACCACGTCCGCGCCCCCGGCCACGACCCGGTCGAGCTCCGCGTCCGCGGCGCCGAGGTCCTGGTCGACGGCGTGCCCACCATCCCCGCCCGCCTGACCGCCTCCGCGGGCGACTGGCTGTCCCGCGACGGCGACGCCTGGCAGCTCCGCGACCACGACCCGGTGACGGCCGCCCTGTCCGGCGCATCCTCCACCGGCGCGGGCTCCCTCACCGCCCCCATGCCGGGCACGGTGACGGTGGTGAAGGTGGCGGTGGGCGACGAAGTCACCGCGGGCCAGAGCCTGCTGGTGGTGGAGGCCATGAAGATGGAACACGTCATCGCGGCCCCCCACGCGGGCACGGTCACGGAGCTGGACGTCTCCCCCGGCACGACGGTGGCGATGGACCAGGTACTGGCGGTCGTCGAACCCTCCAGCACGGCCGAGGGAATCGCGCCCGAAGGGGCGCGGGGAACTGCGCGAGCAACCACGACGGCGGAGAACTCACCACCCGACGGAAGCCCCTACGGCGAGACGGAGACAAGGTGACCGCCCTCCCGATGGTGGCCCCCGCCGAGGGCCTCCCCACCCGCGTGCGGATCCACGAGGTGGGCCCCCGCGACGGCCTGCAGAACGAGAAGTCCACGGTCCCCACGGAGATCAAGGCGGAGTTCATCCACCGCCTGGCCCGCGCGGGCCTGACCACGATCGAGGCCACCAGCTTCGTCCACCCCAAGTGGGTGCCCCAACTGGCGGACGCGGAGACCCTGTTCCCCGGCCTCCAGGACCTCGGCCCCGCCGTGCACCTCCCGGTCCTGGTCCCGAACGAAAGGGGCCTGGACCGAGCCCTGGCCCTCGGCGCGAGCCGCATCGCCGTGTTCGCCAGCGCCACCGAATCCTTCGCCAAGGCCAACCTCAACCGCACGGTCGCCGAGTCCCTGGCGATGTTCGAGCCGGTGGTGGCCCGCGCCAAGGAGGCGCGGTCGCACGTGCGCGGCTATCTCTCCATGTGCTTCGGCGACCCGTGGGAGGGCCCGGTCCCGGTCCACCAGGTCGTCTCCGTCGCCAAGTCCCTGCGGGAGCTGGGCTGCGACGAGCTGAGCCTCGGCGACACGATCGGCGTGGCCACCCCCGGCCACGTCCAGACCCTGCTCGCGGAGCTGAACGAGGAGGGCGTGCCCACCGACGTGCTCGGCGTGCACTTCCACGACACCTACGGGCAGGCGCTCGCCAACACCCTGGCGGCGCTCCAGCACGGGGTCACCACGGTCGACGCGTCCGCCGGAGGCCTCGGCGGCTGCCCGTACGCGAAGAGCGCCACCGGCAATCTCGCCACCGAGGACCTCGTCTGGATGCTGCGCGGGCTCGGCATCGAGACCGGCGTCGATCTCGGCCTGCTCACCGACACCAGCAGGTGGATGGCCGGACACCTGGGCCGGCCCAGCCCCTCCCGCACCGTGCGGGCCCTCTCCGCGACCCCACAGGAGCAGTGAGAACGATGGATCACCACCTCTCCCCCGAGCACGAGGAACTGCGGCGCACCGTCGAGGAGTTCGCGCACGAGGTCGTGGCGCCGAAGATCGGCGACTACTACGAGCGGCACGAGTTCCCGTACGAGATCGTGCGCGAGATGGGGCGGATGGGCCTGTTCGGGCTGCCGTTCCCGGAGGAGTACGGCGGCATGGGCGGCGACTACCTGGCGCTCGGCATCGCGCTGGAGGAGCTGGCCCGCGTCGACTCCTCGGTCGCCATCACCCTCGAAGCCGGTGTCTCGCTCGGCGCGATGCCGCTCCATCTCTTCGGCACCGAGGAGCAGAAGCGGCAGTGGCTGCCGAAGCTCTGCGCGGGCGAGATCCTGGGCGCGTTCGGTCTGACCGAGCCGGAGGCCGGTTCGGACGCGGGCGGCACCCGCACCACGGCCGTCCGCGACCCGGAGACCGGCGACTGGGTGATCAACGGCACGAAGTGCTTCATCACCAACTCCGGCACCGACATCACGGGCCTGGTCACGGTGGCGGCGGTGACCGGCCGCACGGCGGACGGCAAGCCGCAGATCTCCTCGGTCATCGTGCCGTCCGGGACGCCCGGCTTCACGGTCGCGGCCCCGTACTCGAAGGTGGGGTGGAACGCGTCGGACACCCGTGAGCTCCACTTCGACGACGTCCGCGTACCGGCGGAGAACCTGCTGGGCGCGGAGGGCCGCGGCTTCGCCCAGTTCCTGCGCATCCTCGACGAGGGCCGGATCGCGATCTCGGCGCTCGCCACCGGTCTCGCCCAGGGCTGCGTCGACGAGTCGGTGAAGTACGCCAAGGAGCGCCACGCCTTCGGGCGGAGCATCGGCGGCTACCAGGCGATCCAGTTCAAGATCGCCGACATGGAGATGAAGGCGCACACCGCGCGGCTCGCCTGGCGGGACGCGGCGTCGCGGCTGGTGTCCGGGGAGCCGTTCAAGAAGGAGGCGGCACTCGCGAAGCTCTACTCGTCGACGATCGCGGTGGACAACGCGCGGGAGGCGACCCAGATCCACGGCGGCTACGGCTTCATGAACGAGTACCCGGTGGCCCGCATGTGGCGGGACTCCAAGATCCTGGAGATCGGCGAGGGCACGAGCGAGGTGCAGCGCATGCTGATCGCGAGGGAACTGGGACTGACCTCTTAGCAGTTCAAGCCCCTCCGGCGATTGAGGAGCGGGGTCCGGGGCAGAGCCCCGTGTCCTCGGACGCAACGGGCCCCGCCCTCTGGACATGCCAGGAACTTAGGTTAACCTACCCTCAGTTCTGCGACCCCGCCCGGCCAGAGTTCCGGCACGTCCGAAAGCAGCCCGTGATGCCCAACGCCCGACTGCCCCGCCCCACCCGCCGCGGCATACTCGCCGCCGGCGGCGCCCTCGGCCTCGGTGCCGCGCTGGCCGCCTGCGGCAGCGACAGCGGTTCCAAAGACAGCGGTTCGGACGCGACGAAGGCCGCGGACAAGGCCGGTCCGTTCTCCTTCAAGGACGACCGCGGCACGACCGTGAAGCTGGACAAGACCCCGGCGAACATCGTCGCCTTCACCGGCGTCGGCGCGGCCCTCTACGACTACGGCATCCAGGTCAAGGGCGTCTTCGGCCCGACCACCGTCAAGGGCGGCAAGCCGGACGTGCAGGCCGGCGACATGCCCGTCGACAAGGTCACGGTCATCGGCAACACCTGGGGCCAGTTCAACATCGAGAAGTACGCTGGCCTGGCGCCCGACGTCCTGATCACCACGATGTTCGACTCCGCGGGCACGCTCTGGTACGTCCCCGAGGAGTCCAAGGACAAGATCGCCAAGCTCGCCCCGAGCGTCGGCATCTCCGTCTTCGACCGTCAGCTGACCCAGCCGCTGGAGCGGATGTACGCGCTGGCCGAGTCGCTGGGCGCCGACCTGAAGGACGCCAAGGTCGTCGCGGCGAAGAAGCGCTTCGAGGACGCCGCGGCCCGGCTGCGCAAGGCCGCCAAGGCCCACCCCGACATCAAGGTCCTGGCCGGTTCGGCGAGCGCGGACATCTTCTACGTGTCCGGCACGAACCTCTCCATCGACCTGGAGTACTTCAAGGCCCTCGGCGTGAACTTCGTCGAGCCCTCGGAGAAGGCGAAGAAGGCATCCGGCGGCTGGTTCGAGAACCTGAGCTGGGAGAACGTCGACAAGTACCCGGCCGACATCATCATGATGGACGACCGCGCCCAGGCCCTCCAGCCCGACGCCATCGACGAGGGCACCTGGAAGAAGCTGCCCGCGGTGAAGGCCGGGCAGGTCATCGCCCGCTCCGCCGAGCCGATCCTGTCCTACGACAAGTGCGCCCCGCTCCTGGAGAACCTCGCCAAGGCGATCGAGACCGCGAAGAAGGTGTCCTGACCCCATGACCGCGACGGCCGAAGCCCCCGCTGTAGCCCCTTTCCGATTCTTCGATCTGCAAGTGGTCCGCACGCGGCGGCTCGGCCCGTCGCTGCTCCGGGTGACCTTCACCGGTCCCGACCTGGAGCACTTCCACGGCGGCGGCCGGGACCAGTCCCTCTCCCTCTTCCTGCCGCAGCCGGGCCAGGACGCCCCCGTCCTGCCGCCCATCGTGCCCGGCGACGACGGCCACGGCTGGCACGCCGCGTACCGGGCGCTGCCGGACGACGTCCGCGCGGTCATGCGCTCGTACACCCTGAGCGGCCAGCGCCGGCACCCCGCGCAGGAGGTCGACATCGACTTCGTGCTGCACAACGACGACCCGGCGACCACCGGCCCCGCCTGCCGCTGGGCCGAGGCCGCCACCGCCGGCGACAAGGTCGTGGTGCTCGGCCCCGCGATCGCCGACAACGCCGCCGTGCGCTGCCAGCCCCCGGCCGACTTCGACCACATCCTGATGTGGGGCGACGAGACGGCCCTGCCCGCCGCGCTCGGCATCCTGGCCTGGCTGCCCGCGTCCGTCTCCGCCCACGTGTGGCTGGAGGTCCCGCACCGCGCCGACATCCAGCCGATCCTCACCGCGGCCAATCTCACCGTGCACTGGCTGGTCCGCGACGAGCAGGCCCCGACCGCGCTCGACGCCATCCGCGCCGCCCAACTCCCCGAGACCACAAGGCCGTACGCCTGGCTGTCCGGCGAGTCCGGGTCGATGAAGGAGCTGCGCCGCCATCTGGTGCGCGAGCGCGGCTACGACAAGCGCGCGGTGAAGTTCGTCGGGTACTGGCGGCGCGGTCTCAGCGAGGACGCGCTGCGGGCCGAGGCCGCCGCGTAGACACAATTCCCGCCAAACAACTGCACATTTCGCCATAAACAGGGGCGGGGTCGCGCGTAGAACTTAGGTTAGGCTAACCTAAGTCAAGCGTCGCGGCCCCGCCCCTGCTCATGGCCGCGGCACTCCTGCCCCACCCGGGAACCACCTCATCCCCACCCGGAGGATCCGTTCATGCGCTCGCACCTGCTCAATGACACGACCGCGGAGTTGTACCGCAGCTCCGTGACCGAGGGAATCGAGCGGGTGGCGGCCAAACTCGCCACCGCTGCACGGCCGTTCACCGGCGTCACACCCGACGCCCTCTCCCCCACCGTCGACGCCGTGAACCTCGACGAGCCGCTGCACGACACCATCGCCGCGCTCGACGAGCTGGAGGACGTCTACCTCCGCGACGCCGTCTACTTCCACCACCCGCGCTATCTCGCCCACCTCAACTGCCCGGTCGTCATCCCGGCCGTGCTCGGCGAGGCCGTCCTGTCGGCGGTCAACTCCTCGCTCGACACCTGGGACCAGTCGGCCGGCGGCACGCTCATCGAGCGCAAACTGATCGACTGGACCGCCGCCCGGATCGGCCTCGGCCCGGCCGCCGACGGCGTCTTCACCTCGGGCGGCTCGCAGTCCAACCTCCAGGCGCTGCTGCTCGCCCGCGAGGAGAGCAAGACCGACGACCTCGGCAGACTGCGGATCTTCGCGTCCGAGGCCGGACACTTCAGCGTCCAGAAGTCCGCCAAACTCCTCGGCCTGCCCCCGGAGTCCGTCGTGACCGTCCCGGTCGACAAGGACAAGCGGATGCGCGCCCTGGCCCTCGCGGCCGAACTGGAGCGCTGCAAGGCCGAGGACCTCGTCCCCATGGCCGTCGTCGCCACCGCGGGCACCACCGACTTCGGCTCCATCGACCCGCTGCCGGAGATCGCCGAGCTCTGTGCCCAGTACGACACCTGGATGCACGTGGACGCGGCCTACGGCTGCGGCCTGCTCGCCTCGCGCACCCGCCGGGACCGCCTCGACGGCATCGAGCGCGCCGACTCCGTCACCGTCGACTACCACAAGTCCTTCTTCCAGCCGGTGAGTTCGAGCGCCGTGCTGGTCCGCGACAGCGCCACCCTGCGGCACGCCACCTACCACGCGGAGTACCTCAACCCGCGGCGCACCGTCGCCGAGCGCATCCCCAACCAGGTGGACAAGTCGCTGCAGACCACCCGCCGCTTCGACGCCCTCAAGCTGTGGCTCACCCTGCGCGTGATGGGCGCCGACGGCATCGGCGGCCTCTTCGACGAGGTCTGCGAACTGGCCCACCGGGCCTGGGAGGTGCTCGCCGCCGACCCGCGCTTCGACGTGGTCGTCGAGCCGAGCCTGTCCACCCTCGTCTACCGCTACATCCCCGCGACCGTCGCCGACCCGGCCGAGATCGACCGGGCCAACCTCTATGCCCGCAAAGCACTGTTCGCCTCCGGCGACGCGGTCGTGGCGGGCACCAAGACCGGCGGCCGCCAGTACCTGAAGTTCACCCTGCTCAACCCCGAGACGACCCTTGACGACATCAAGGCCGTCCTCGACCTCATCGCCGGCCACGCCGAGCAGTACCTGGGAGACACCCTTGACCGCGCCTCTTGAGACCTACGACTTCATCGGGATCGGGCTCGGCCCCTTCAACCTCGGTCTCGCCTGTCTCACCGAACCCATAGCCGAGCTGAACGGCGTCTTCCTGGAGTCCAAGCCGGACTTCGAGTGGCACTCGGGCATGTTCCTCGACGGGGCCCACCTCCAGACCCCGTTCATGTCGGACCTGGTGACCCTCGCCGACCCGACCTCCCCCTACTCCTTCCTCAACTACCTGAAGGAATCTGGGCGGTTGTACTCGTTCTACATCCGCGAGAACTTCTATCCGCTGCGCGTGGAGTACAACGCGTACTGCCGCTGGGCCGCGGCCAAGCTCTCCTCGATCCGGTTCAGCACCACGGTGACCGAGGTGCGCTTCGAGGACGACACCGAGACGTACGTCGTCACCACCGACACCGGCGAGACCCACCGCGCCCGCCGCCTGGTGCTCGGCACCGGCACCCCGCCGCACATCCCGGAGGCCTGCGCGGAGCTGGGCGGCGACGGAGTCCTGCACAACTCCCGCTACATGCAGCACAAGCAGGCCCTCCAGCAGAAGAAGTCGATCACGCTGGTCGGCAGCGGCCAGTCCGCCGCCGAGATCTACTACGACCTGCTGAGCGAGATCGACGTCCACGGCTACCGCCTGAACTGGGTCACCCGCTCCCCCCGCTTCTTCCCGCTCGAATACACCAAGCTGACGCTGGAGATGACGTCCCCGGACTACATCGACTACTTCCACGCGCTGCCGGAGGCCACCCGGTACTCGCTGGAGGAGCGGCAGAAGGGTCTGTTCAAGGGCATCGACGGCGAGCTGATCGACGCCATCTTCGACCTGCTCTACCAGAAGGGCCTCGACGGCCCGGTCCCGACGAGGCTGCTCACCAACTCGGCGCTGCGCACGGCCTCGTACGACGACAACGGCACGTACACCCTCGGCCTGCACCAGGAGGAGCAGGACAAGGCGTACGAGATCGAGACCGAGGGCCTGATCCTCGCCACCGGCTACAAGTACGCGACGCCCGCGTTCCTGGAGCCCGTCAAGGACCGCATCCGGCTCGACGGGCGGGGCCGCTTCGACGTCGCCCGCAACTACACGATCGACACCACCGGGAGCGGCATCTTCCTGCAGAACGCGGGCGTGCACACCCACTCGATCACCAGCCCCGACCTGGGCATGGGCGCCTACCGCAACAGCTACATCATCGGCGAGCTGCTCGGCACCGAGTACTACCCCGTCGAGAAGACCATCGCCTTCCAGGAGTTCGCAGTATGAGCACCACCACCCGCACGCTCGGCAAACTGACCCTGCGCCCCGTCGACCCGCTGGCCGACGCGGAGCTGCTGCACCGCTGGGTCACCGATCCGAAGGCCGCGTTCTGGCTGATGCAGGACGCGAAACTGCAGGACGTCGAGCGCGAGTACATGTCCATCGCGGCGGCCGAGCACCACGACGCGTTCCTCGGCCTGCACGACGGGGAGCCCGCGTTCCTGATGGAGCGCTACGACCCGCGTCACGTCGAACTCGTCGGCCTGTACGAGCCCGAGCCCGGCGACATCGGCATGCACTTCCTGACCGCGCCGTCGGAGATACGCATACCGGGCTTCACCCGGGCCGTGATCACGGCGGTGATGGAACACCTCTTCGCCGACCCGGCGGTCGAGCGCGTCGTCGTCGAGCCCGACGTGCGCAACACGGCGGTCCACGCGCTCAACGAGGCCGTCGGCTTCGTCCCCGAGCGGGAGATCGACAAGCCGGAGAAGAAGGCGCTGCTGAGTTTCTGCACGCGCGAACAGTTCGAGAAGGCCACCGGAAGGAGCGCGCGAGCATGAGCATCGCGGACGCAGTCTCCCATCTGACCCCCGAGCACTGGGCGGAGGCCAACCGTCTCCTGATCCGCAAGGCGCTCGCCGAGTTCGCCCACGAGCGGCTGCTCACCCCGGAGCCCGCCGAGGACGGGGCCGACCGGTACGCCGTCCGCAGCGACGACGGCCAGACCAGCTACCGGTTCGCGGCCCGGCGGCTGCGCCTCGACCACTGGCAGGTGTCGGCCGACTCCGTCACGCGCCACCGTGACGGCGCGGAACTCCCGCTGAACGCGCTGGAGTTCTTCATCGAGATGAAGGACTCGCTCGGCCTGAGCGAATCGATCCTGCCGGTCTATCTGGAGGAGATCTCCTCCACCCTGTCCGGCACCTGCTACAAGCTGGCGAAGCCGGCCGCGACGGCCGCCGAGCTCGCGGCCACCGACGACTTCCAGGCCATCGAGACGGGCATGACCGAGGGCCACCCGTGCTTCGTCGCCAACAACGGCCGGCTCGGCTTCGGCATCCACGAGTACCTGTCGTACGCGCCCGAGACCGCGAGCCCGGTCCGGCTGATCTGGCTGGCGGCGACCCGCGAGCGCGCCGCGTTCACGGCGGGCGCCGGCCTGGAGTACGAGTCCTTCCTGCGTGCCGAACTCGGCCAGGAGACCCTCGACCGCTTCGGCACGACCCTGCGCGACCAGGGCCTGGACCCGGCGGACTTCCTGCTGATCCCGGTGCACCCGTGGCAGTGGTGGAACAAGCTGTCGGTCACCTTCGCGGCGGAGGTCGCCCAGCGGCACCTCGTCTGCCTCGGCGAGGGCGACGACGAGTACCTGGCCCAGCAGTCGATCCGTACGTTCTTCAACACCACCGACCCCGCCAAGCACTATGTGAAGACGGCCCTGTCGGTCATCAACATGGGCTTCATGCGCGGCCTGTCGGCGGCGTACATGGAGGCGACGCCCGCGATCAACGACTGGCTCGCCGCGCTCATCGAGAACGACGAGGTGCTCAAGGGCACCGGCCTGACGATCATCCGCGAGCGGGCGGCGGTCGGCTACCGGCACCTGGAGTACGAGGCGGCCACCGACCGCTACTCCCCGTACCGCAAGATGCTCGCGGCCCTGTGGCGCGAGTCCCCGGTCCCGTCCCTGGCCCCCGGCGAGCGGCTGGCCACCATGGCCTCGCTGCTGCACGTGGACCGCGAGGGCCGCTCGCTCGCGGGCGCCCTGATCGAGCGCTCGGGCCTGACGCCGACGGAGTGGCTGAAGCCGTACCTCACGGCGTACCTGACCCCGCTGCTGCACAGCTTCTACGCCTACGACCTGGTGTTCATGCCGCACGGCGAGAACGTCATCCTGGTCCTGGACGAGCGGGGCGTGGTCCAGCGGGCCGTCTACAAGGACATCGCCGAGGAGATCGCGGTCATGGACCCGGACGCGGTGCTGCCGCCGAAGGTCGACCGCATCCGCGCCGACGTGCCCGACGACATGAAACTCCTGTCGATCTTCACGGACGTCTTCGACTGCTTCTTCCGCTTCCTGGCGGCGAACCTGGTCGCGGACGGCGTCGTCGACGAGGACACGTTCTGGGCGGCGGTCGCGGACTGCGTCCGTGACTACCAGGCGTCGGCGCCCCAACTCGCCGACAAGTTCGCCCGGTTCGACATGTTCGCCCCGAGCTTCGCGCTGTCCTGCCTGAACCGGCTCCAGCTGCGCAACAACGAGCAGATGGTGGACCTGGCCGACCCCTCGGGCGCCCTGCAGCTGGTCGGCGCCCTCGACAACCCGATCGCCTGATCGCAGGCGCACAGACCGCAGGGGCTCGGGAGACGGTCCTCCCGGGCCCCTGCCAGAATTGCCCCATGGCGGAAATCATCCAGCGCGACGGGACGTGGACGTTCGACGGCGACGCGCTGCGGCTCGTCCCCGGACGCGACAAGGGCGTGAACCTGCTGCGCAGGACCCTGGGTGAGCTGACCGTCCCGCTCGCGGCGCTGGCCGGGGTCTCCTTCGAGCAGGGCCGGAAGTCGGGGCGGCTGCGGCTGCGGCTGCGCGACGGCGCGGACCCGCTGCTGCAGGCCACCGGCGGCAAGCTGACGGAGGGCACGGACCCGTACCAGCTGACCGTGGAGCCGGACCGCTACGGCGTCGCGGAGTACCTCGTGGACGAGGTGCGGGCCGCGCTGCTGCTCGAACAGGTCCCGTCGTCGGCCTGCACCGCGTACCTGTTGCCCGGCCCGGCCGTGCCGCTCTCGGTCTCCGCGGGCGACGGCACGGCGAGCTTCGACGGGGAGCACGTCCGGCTCGAGTGGAACTGGAAGACGGAGGACGCGAAGGCGACCGCCGGCACCCGGCAGCTGGCCCTCGCCGACATCGAGGCGGTGGAGTGGCAACCGGCCGCGGGCCTGGAGAACGGCTGTCTGCGCTTCACCGTCCGCTCCTCGCCGACCAAGGCCCCGCCGAAGTACGACCCGAACTCCGTCGAGCTGTGGGGCTTCAAGAAGGACCCGCTGATGGCGCTGGTCGCGGCGGCGGTGCAGGCCCGGCTGCCGCATCCGGGCGCGGGGACCGCGGCCCCCGCCCTGGAGAAGGCGCCCGAGGCCGCGCCTCCGGCACCCGCGAAGGTGCCGGAGGACGACCACGACGCGCTGCTGCGCCGGCTGCGCGAACTGGGCGAGCTGCACCAGGCCGGCGTCCTGACGGCCGAGGAGTTCGCGGCGGCGAAGCAGGCGGTCCTCAAGCGGCTCTAGGGCGTGTCTACCGCTTGGACCTGCGGGCCACCACGAACTTGTCGATCTCCGCGCCGGTCTCGGCGATGCCGCGCACCGTCAGGGTCGCCGTGCGCCCGAAGGACGCGGGCTTCACGTCCACGCGCAGGAACGAGTAGTTGGTGTAGCGCACCCGCGACCAGTCGACGGTGACGGCCTTCTTGGCGCCGCCCTCCTCGGTGACGTACGAGGCGAACGGGTCGGTGTCCTTCTCGTTGCCCTCGTAGGAGTCGGTGACCGGGAAGGCGTACAGGCTCTTGCCCGCCGCGCCGGCCGTGACGTAGACGACGCCCTCGGTCTCCGGGTAGACGGTGCCGCCGATCGGCAGCTCCTTGGTGACCTTCTCGCCCTTGAGCACGTCGGAGCGCTCGTAGACGTGGTTGTGGCCGTTGATCACCAGGTCGACGGTGTACTTCTCGAACAGCGGCACCCACTCCTTGCGCACGCCCCCCTCCGAGGCGTGCGCGGTGGCGGTGCAGTACGCGCAGTGGTGGAAGAAGACGACGACGAAGTCGATGCCGGAGTTGTGCGCGCGGAACTTCTTCAGCTGCGCCTCGAACCACTTCGTCTGGGTGCCGCCGGACAGCCCGAGGTTGGCCGGGATCTCGAACGACACGTCGTTGGCGTCGAGCGAGATGATCGCCGTGTTGCCGTGCACGAAGGAGTAGACGCCGGGCAGGTTCTCGGGGTCGGGGCCGTTGGCCGGGGGCTCGAAGCGGGCCTGCTGGCTGCCGTAGCCGTGCGGCGCGTACCAGGCCTCCATGTCGTGGTTGCCGTAGGAGACCATCCACGGCACGGTCTTGGCGACGGACTCGGTCTGCGCGAGGAACTGGTCCCAGGTCCGCGCGTCGAAGGTGTCCGTGGTCTGGCCCGAGCCCGACGGGTCGGCGTACGCGATGTCACCGGCGTGCAGGTGGAAGGACGGGCCCTGGGCCAGGATCAGGGAGTCGTTGGCGAGCGCGTGGTAGCTGACGCCCTGGTCGCCGAAGGCGGTGAAGGTGAAGGGCTCCGCGTGCGAGGGCGCCGTGGTGAAGGTGCCGATCGTGCCCGCGAACTTCGGCGAGGCGGGGTCGAAGCCCTGGTGGCCGACGCCGTAGTAGTAGGTGCGGCCCGGCTTGAGGTGGGACAGCTTGGCGTGCACGTAGTACTGGGTGTGGTCGGCGCTGGTGCCGACCCCGGCCGGGGTGTACAGCGCGCGGACCTCGGCGGAGATCTTCCGCGACAGCTCACCGGCGCTGGACCCGATCCGGATGAACGGGTTCTTGACCGGCGCCGGCACCTGCCAGGAGACCGTCATCTCGGTGCGCGGGTCCTCGCCGTAGGAGAGGTGCCGGCCGAAGGGGGCGACGAGCGCGCCGTCGATGTCGGCGGTCGCGGCGGCCGGCGCGGCGGCCGGGGCGGCCTGGGCGACGGCGCCGGGCACGAAGACCCCGCCGGCGATCGCGCCGACGGTGACGGCGCCGCCGCGCATCATCGTGCGCCGGGAGAAGGTGCTGCGCAGGTACTCGTGCTGCTCGGCGAGGCTCCGCTCGGCCAGTTCGGCGGGAACGCCCATACGTGGAATGTCCATGACCCGAAAGGTGCTGGTGGCAACCATCCCGGCCGGATACGCCGGATGAACGCGGGCCGAACAAGCGGCATGGCGCCCTTCAAACCTTCACAGCCAGCGCCCCGACGCCCTCGCCGCTCCCCCCGACCACGCCACGCCTGCCCGATATCGGGCAGATTTCTTGCGAAACCCCCGACCGTCCCCCAGGATCTACCGAGTGCACGAGGAACTTGTCGATCATCTGACGCGGACCACCGCCCTGAGCCGGGGCGAGGCGCTGCGGGTGATCCAGGACGTGCTCGCCTACTACGACGAACCGACGGAGGGCTTCGTCCGCCGCCGCCACCGCGAGCTCCAGGGTCAGGGCCTGGTGAACGCGGCGATCTTCGAACAGATCGCGGCGGAGCTGCCCTACCGGGCGGTGGCCCCGCCGGAGCTCTCGCTCCGGCAGCTCCGCCGGATCGTCTACGGCTGAACCAGCCGACTGAACCAGTGCTTCACGCAGAGGGGATTTCACCAACTTATGTGCGGAATTGTCGGTTACATCGGCAAGCGTGACGTGGCACCGCTGCTCCTGGAGGGCCTGCAGCGCCTGGAGTACCGGGGGTACGACTCCGCGGGCGTCGTCATCACCAGCCCCAAGGCGGCCGGCCTGAAGATGGTCAAGGCCAAGGGCCGCGTCCGTGACCTGGAGGCGAAGGTCCCGGCGCGCTTCAAGGGCACGACCGGCATCGCGCACACCCGCTGGGCCACGCACGGCGCCCCCTCCGACGAGAACGCGCACCCGCACATGTCCGGCGACAACAAGGTCGCCGTCGTGCACAACGGCATCATCGACAACGCCTCCGAGCTGCGCGCGAAGCTCACCGCCGAGGGCGTCGTCTTCCTCTCCGAGACCGACACCGAGGTCCTCACCCACCTCGTCGCCCGCTCGCAGGCGACGGACCTGGAGGACAAGGTCCGCGACGCGCTGCGCCTGATCGAGGGCACCTACGGCATCGCGGTCGTGCACGCCGACTTCCCGGACCGCATCGTCGTGGCCCGCAACGGCTCGCCGGTCGTCCTCGGCATCGGCGACAAGGAGATGTTCGTCGCCTCGGACATCGCCGCGCTGGTCTCGCACACCCGCCAGATCGTCACCCTCGACGACGGTGAGATGGCGACCCTGAAGTCCGACGACTTCCGTACGTACACCACGGAGGGCACCCGCACGACGGCCTCCCCCACCACGGTGGAGTGGGAGGCGGCCTCCTACGACATGGGCGGCCACGACACGTACATGCACAAGGAGATCTCCGAGCAGGCCGACGCCGTGGACCGCGTGCTGCGCGGCCGCATCGACGACCGCTTCTCCACCGTGCACCTGGGCGGCCTCAACCTCGACGCCCGCGAGGCCCGCACCGTGCGCCGCGTGAAGATCCTCGGCTGCGGCACCTCGTACCACGCGGGCCTGATCGGCGCCCAGATGATCGAGGAGCTGGCCCGCATCCCCGCGGACGCCGAGCCGGCCTCCGAGTTCCGCTACCGCAACCCGGTCGTCGACCCCGACACCCTGTACATCGCGGTGTCCCAGTCGGGCGAGACGTACGACGTCCTCGCCGCCGTCCAGGAGCTGAAGCGCAAGGGCGCCCGCGTCTTCGGCGTGGTCAACGTCGTCGGCTCGGCGATCGCCCGCGAGTCCGACGCCGGTGTCTACGTCCACGCGGGCCCCGAGGTCTGCGTCGTCTCCACGAAGTGCTTCACCAACACCACGGTCGCCTTCGCCCTGCTCGCCCTGCACCTCGGCCGCATCCGCGACCTCTCCGTCGCCGACGGCAAGCGCATCATCGAGGGCCTGCGCAAGCTCCCCGCCCAGATCACCGAGATCCTCGCGCAGGAGGCGGAGATCAAGAAGATCGCCGAGGAGTACGCGGACGCCCGCTCGATGATGTTCATCGGCCGCGTCCGGGGCTACCCGGTGGCCCGCGAGGCGTCCCTGAAGCTCAAGGAGGTCTCGTACATCCACGCCGAGGCCTACCCCGCCTCCGAGCTGAAGCACGGCCCCCTCGCGCTCATCGAGCCGGCGCTCCCCACGGTCGCGATCGTCCCCGACGACGACCTGCTGGAGAAGAACCGCGCCGCGATGGAGGAGATCAAGGCCCGCTCCGGCCGCATCCTCGCGGTCGCGCACCAGGAGCAGGAGAAGGCCGACCGCACCATCGTCGTCCCGAAGAACGAGGACGAGCTGGACCCGATCCTGATGGGCATCCCCCTCCAACTCCTCGCCTACCACACGGCGTTGGCCCTCGGCCGCGACATCGACAAGCCGCGCAACCTGGCGAAGTCGGTGACGGTCGAGTAGCACTGACGGCCGGTGGGGGCTGGCCGCGCGGTTCCCCGCGCCTCTCAAGATGAGATGCCGCACGAAGTGCGCACCTCAGGGGCGCGGGGAACTGCGCGAGAAGCGGCCACCGGCCCGCACACGGAGAACTACCCAGGGGCGCGGGGAACTGCGCGACCAGCCCCCACCGGCCCGCAACTGTGAAAACCAACAGCCGCGCCCCGCAGGCGAGTTACGGGATGACGATGACAGGGCGCTGAGCGCGGCGCGCCAGTCGCCCGGCGACCGAGCCGAAGATCCGCCCGACGAGACCGTGGGTGGAGCCCACGACAATGGCGTCGGCGGAGTACTCCCGGCCGACCTCCTCCAGCTCGTGGCAGATGTCGCCACCCCGCTCGACGAGGATCCAGGGCACCTCGGAGAGATAGTCGGCGCAGGCCAGCTCCAGACCCAGCACCTCGGTGCGATGGTCGGGCACGTCCACGAAGACCGGCGGCTCGCAGCCGGCCCACACCGTGGTCGGCAGCCGATTGGCGACATGGACGATGATCAGCCCGGAGCCCGAGCGGTGCGCCATGCCGATCGCGTACGAGAGCGCCCGCTCACTGGACGTCGACCCGTCGAAGCCGACGACGACCCCGTGCTTGAACGCGGGGTCACAGGCGTGACGGGGCTCTTCGGCGGCTCGGGGGGTCGTCGTAGGGTCGGCGACCTGCCGTTTGCGGCCTTCGGGTTCGGAAAATTCGTGACCGGCCATGAGTGTCTCGGCGTGTACCTCGTGGGCCTCAAATGAGGGGACGACATCTGATCGGCGGAGCTGTGTCCGGGAATCATCTTCCCAACCCCATACCCCCAAGGGTACGGCGACACTCCTCCTCTGCCCAGACTCCGGCCCGCTCTCGGACCTGTACGCACGTGCGCTCCGCAGCGTTCAGGGGAGCATGCACGAGGCGCCGACCGTATGGCAATGGTTGCTGCCCCGTACAGGCGGTTTGCGCACTCTTGTGGGCCACTGCGCGGGCGGATCGAGTGACCGGGACGCACGCCGCGCGTTGAACTCCCGACCGTCACGACCCAGGGAGCCCGAAGGAGCACCACGTGCCCGGACCGTCCACCGCGCACCGGACCACCGGCTCGCGCCGGAGCATCCCGGCCCCCGCCCGCGCGCCGGAGTCGCACACACGGCCGACCCCCCACACCCATGACAAGCCACGCCCAGGGACCGACGGCGCGGGCGACGTCGTCCGCTGGGCGGCGTTCAGCTGCGTCCTGGTGCCGCTGGTTCTCGTCGGCTACGGCAGCTCGGCGGCCGGCGCGGCCGGGGCCGCGCTGGGCCTCGCCGCGGTCACCGCGGCCTGCCGACTGCTCCTGCGTCAGTCCGAACGTGGTGCCGTGCGGTTGCACACTGAACAATGCTGCGCGCATCGTGGTAGGCACGGCCGGACGGGGCAGGGGGCGCACAGGGGCGGGCACCGCGCCGGGCAGAGTGCGCCGGTGGATTGATGCCTTTCGACGCGCTACCCCGTATATTTTCAGCCAACTTCAGCCGCACAGGCTTTCCTTGCTCCTCACCGCCTCCAACCCCCCTCCCACCAGGGCTGAAAGGGCCGCAAAACCCCCGCGCACCCTACGGGGACCGGCCACTGAGTTGAGGCGCACTTCCCAGCAACGCCCGCGAGTGCAACGCTTCGTGATCGAATGCTTCACGCCAAGTTGCCATGTCGACAATGTGCCAGGTCTTTAACTGGTCACAGGGGCAGCCGGAGACACAGTAGATTCGATCATGACTGGTCGAGTTTTTGGCGGCGGGGGACTTCAGCAGGACCGAGGGGAAACGTGCAGGAGCGAACAGCCCGTCAAAGTATTGAGGGAGCCGCGATCACCGAGGGGGGCTTAGCAGGATGAGCCACGACTCCACCACCGCGCCGGAGGCGGCGGCTCGCAAGCTGTCAGGGCGCAGGCGACGCGAGATCGTCGCGGTGCTGCTGTTCAGCGGCGGACCCATCTTCGAGAGTTCCATACCGCTCTCCGTATTCGGAATCGACCGTCAGGACGCGGGAGTTCCCCGCTACCGGTTGCTCGTGTGCGCCGGTGAAGAGGGACCCCTGCGGACGACCGGAGGGCTCGAACTCACAGCGCCTCATGGACTCGAGGCGATCTCGCGGGCAGGCACGGTCGTCGTGCCGGCCTGGCGGTCGATCACCTCGCCGCCACCGGAGGAGGCGCTTGACGCGATACGTCGCGCGCATGAGGAAGGAGCACGCATCGTCGGCCTGTGCACCGGCGCGTTCGTGCTCGCCGCGGCCGGTCTGCTCGATGGCCGACCGGCCACTACGCACTGGATGTACGCACCGACACTCGCGAAGCGGTATCCGTCGGTCCATGTGGACCCGCGCGAGCTCTTCGTGGACGACGGCGACGTACTGACGAGCGCCGGCACCGCGGCCGGTATCGATCTGTGTCTGCACATCGTGCGCACGGATCACGGAAACGAGGCGGCGGGTGCGCTCGCCCGCCGTCTGGTGGTCCCGCCGCGCCGCAGTGGCGGCCAGGAGCGCTATCTCGACCGGTCGCTGCCCGAGGAGATCGGTGCGGACCCGCTGGCCGAGGTCGTCGCCTGGGCGCTGGAGCATTTACACGAACAGTTCGACGTGGAGACGCTCGCCGCCCGCGCGTACATGAGCCGCCGCACCTTCGACCGCCGCTTCCGGTCGCTGACGGGGTCCGCCCCGCTCCAGTGGCTGATCACGCAGCGGGTTCTCCAGGCGCAGCGGCTGCTCGAGACGTCCGACTACTCCGTGGACGAGGTCGCGGGGCGCTGCGGATTCCGCTCCCCCGTCGCACTGCGCGGCCACTTCCGGCGGCAGCTGGGCTCGTCCCCGGCCGCGTACCGGGCGGCCTACCGGGCGCGCCGGCCGCAGTCGGGCGACAGCCCGGGGGCGAACGGCAAGCCGGCGGACAGGCCACAGGTCGACCTCGCCGCCATGTCCGGCGACCCGGGGGGCCCCGGCGGCGTGCCGAGTCAGTCCCGGCGCACGGCCGCGGCCGCGTCGGGCCTGGGCGCCCACGCGGCGTCGCTGCCGGCCGGGCCGACGGGGCACACCGGGCACACGGGGCACTCCGGACACCTGGAGGGCGGCAGGCCGCCGTCCGACACGTTCGCGCCGGGGCGCGCCAGTCTGCCCGGGCCGCGGACGGCGCCCCAGTAACCCGTACAGGAGCTGACGCCCGTCGTCTGCCAGCGAGAAGGTCTGACCCGTAGGGTTGGCGCATGAACGATCGCATGGTGTGGATCGACTGCGAGATGACCGGACTCTCGCTGGCGAACGACGCGCTCATCGAGGTGGCCGCACTGGTCACCGACTCGGAGCTGAACGTACTGGGTGAAGGGGTGGACATCGTGATCCGCCCGCCGGACGAGGCCTTGGAACAGATGCCCGAGGTGGTGCGGCAGATGCACACCGCCTCGGGTCTCCTCGACGAGCTGGCGGGCGGCACGACGCTCGCCGACGCCGAGGAGCAGGTCCTGGCGTACGTACGTGAACACGTCAAGGACGCGGGCAAGGCCCCGCTGTGCGGGAACTCGGTCGGGACCGACCGGGGATTCCTGCTGCGGGACATGCCGACGCTGGAGGAGTACCTCCACTACCGGATCGTCGATGTGTCCTCGGTCAAGGAACTGGCCCGGCGCTGGTACCCGAGGGCGTACTTCAACAGTCCGGAGAAGAACGGCAACCACCGGGCGCTCGCCGACATCCGCGAATCCATCGCGGAGCTGCGCTACTACCGCGAGGCGATCTTCGTCCCGCAGCCCGGCCCCGATTCCGACACCGCGAAGTCGATCGCGGCGAAGCACGTCCTGCCTGCGGAGTAGCCGCTCCCGGGCCCACTCGTACGGGGTCCGCCCCGCTTCGGCAAAAGGGGTGCGCGAGCACCCCTTCGGACCCTGTACACTTTTTCTCGGCCGGTCGGAAGAACGACAAAAGACCGGACATGGTGGGTGTAGCTCAGTTGGTAGAGCACCTGGTTGTGGTCCAGGTGGCCGCGGGTTCAAGTCCCGTCACTCACCCTGAATGATCAAGGCCCGGTCTGCGGAAGCAGACCGGGCCTTGATCGTTTCCGGAACCGTCCGCCAAGCGGCTCCCGCCGGCTTGGCGTCGGGCGCCGACCGACCGTCCCCCCGTAGGGCGGCCGGGCCCGCCTCGACCGAGGTCGCAGACGGGCGGGAGGTCCGCCGGCTTCCAAGGGAGCGCCGGCCGGGCCCGCCGTTCGTCGGCGTGGCGGTCCGGCCGCCCACCGGGTAACCACGGCACCGCCGGCTACACCTGCCGGGGGACGGCCGCTACGACGAGGCCCGGATCACCAGCTCCGTCGGCAGCACCAGGTGCCGCTCGGCCCCCCGCCGGGCCGACGAGCGCTTGCCCTCGGCCGCCAGGGCGATCTCGTCCAGGAGCAGCTCCGTCATCGCGCGGCCCATGTCGCGGGTGGGCTGGCGGACGCTGGTCAGGCCGGGCTCCAGGTGGCGGGCGATCATGGAGTCGTCGAAGCCGACCAGGGCCACGTCGTCGGGGATGCGGCGGCCCGCCTCGCGCAGCACCTGGCGGGCGCCCGAGGCCATCAGGTCCGAGCAGGCGAAGACCGCGTCGAGGCCGGGGCTGCGTTCAAGAAGATCAGTCATGCAGCGCCGGCCGCCCTCCTCGGTGAAGTCTCCGTAGGCCACCATTTCCTCGTCGTAGGCGAGTCCGGACGCGGCCAGTTCGTCCTCGTACCCGACCAGTCGGCGCTGGGCGCCGTACACGTCGAGCGGGCCGGTGATGATGGCGATGGAGCGCCGGCCGCGGGAGACCAGGTGCTCGATCGCCGAGCGGGCCCCGGCGTAGTTGTCGGTGTCGACCGAGGGCAGCGGCTCGTCGGCCGAGCGGGGACCGCTGATCACCGTGGGGATGTCCATCTGGAGGAGGCGGTCGGCGAGCGGGTCGTCGGAGTGGACGGAGACCAGCAGAACGCCGTCGACGCGGTGGGCCGCGAGGTAGGAGGCGAGCTTGTCGCGCTCGCGCTCACCGCGGGCGAAGGTCAGCAGAAGCTGCAGGTTGGACTCGGCGAGGGCCATGCCGACACCGCCGACCATGCCGGAGAAGTAGGGCTCCGAGAAGAACCGGGATTCCGCTTCCGGGACCACCACGGCTATGGAGTCCGTGCGGTTGGCGGCGAGGGCGCGGGCCGCCGTGTTCGGGACGTAGCCCAGCTCGGCGATCGCCTCCTCGACGGAGGCACGGGTGGTGTCGCTGACCCGGGGGGAGCCGTTGATCACCCGGGAGACGGTGCCGCGGCCGACGCCGGCCCGGGCCGCGACCTCCTCCAGCGTCGGACGCCTGCCGTGAGTGCCGTGAGCCACCATGGCTTCTACCTCCCCGAGTCTCCCGCGGAATCTAACAGCCCGATAACCGCGGCGACTTGTCGCCGTCACACGTCTTGACACCCACCGCCCGAGGCGCGAATCTTCAACTCATCACGGATGGGAGCGCTCCCATCCTAGTGGACGCATACAGAAGCCGCACGCTCCCCGACCGAGCCGCACGTGAACACAAGGGTCCAGCAAGGCAGTTGGCCGGGATCAGTACAGATGAGCAAGTGAGCACTTTGGAGGACGCAATGCGCACGACTGCCCGTACGTCCCGCCGCGCGATGACCTTCGCGGTCGTCGCCGCCCTGGCGACAGGACTGCTAGCCGGATGTGCCAGTGACGACGGCGACTCCGGCAGCGGATCGAGCGGTGGCTCGGGTGGCGGAGGCAAGACGACCCTGACGGTCGGCACCTTCGGCACCTTCGGTTACAAGCAGGCCGGGCTCTACGACGAGTACATGAAGCTCCACAAGGACATCACGATCAAGGAGAACGTCACCACTCGTACCGACGTCTACTGGCCCAAGACGCTCACCCGTCTGCAGGCCGGCTCCGGCACGGACGACATCCAGGCCATCGAGGTCGGCAACATCACCGAGGCGGTGCAGACCCAGGCCGCCAAGTTCGTCGACATCGGCAAGGAGGTCGACAAGTCCAAGTGGCTGGACTGGAAGAACGCCCAGGCCACCACCAAGGACGGCAAGCAGATCGCGCTCGGCACGGACGTCGGCCCGATGGCCATCTGCTACCGCAAGGACCTGTTCCAGAAGGCCGGCCTGGAGACCGACCGCACCAAGCTCGCCGACTCCTGGAAGGGCAGCTGGGACAAGTACGTCGACCTGGGCAAGAAGTACATGAAGAAGGCGCCCAGCGGCACCAAGTTCGTGGACTCGGCCTCCTCCGTCTACAACGCGGCGCTCGGTGGTGAGAAGGAGCGCTACTACGACAAGGACGGCAATGTCATCTGGGACAAGTCCTCGGGCGTGAAGAACTCCTGGAACGCCGCGATGACCGTCGCGACCAGCGACATGTCGGCCAAGCTCAAGCAGTTCGACAAGCCGTGGGACCAGGGCTTCGCCAACGGCACCTTCGCCACCGTGGCCTGCCCCGCGTGGATGCTCGGCTACATCCAGACCAAGGCCGGCAAGGCCGGCGAGGGCAAGTGGGACGTGGCGGCGGCGCCGACCGCGGCCAACTGGGGCGGCTCGTTCATCGGCGTGCCGACCGCGAGCAAGCACCAGAAGGAGGCCATCGCGCTGGCCAAGTGGCTGACGGACCCTGAGCAGCAGGCGAAGGTCTTCGCCAAGCAGGCCAGCTTCCCGTCCCGCCCCGACGCGTACAGCAGCCTGAAGGTGTCGCCCGACACCACCACGTACTTCTCGGACGCGCCGCTCGCCCAGATCTTCTCCGACTCGGCGAAGACCATCCCGGTCCAGAACTTCGGCGTCAAGGACCAGCCGATCGGTACGGCGATCACCGACACCGGCATCCTCCAGGTGGAGCAGAAGGGCAAGTCGCCCGCGCAGGGCTGGGACGCGGCCACCAAGGAAGTCAAGGACGTGCTCGGCCAGTGACCAGCTCCGAACAGGCACTCGCGCGCGACGCGTCGAGCGCCGACGCCGGGTCCGGCTCCCTCACCGAGGAGCCGGGCCCGGCCCGGGGCGCTCAGGGTCGCGGTACGGTGCCGGCCCCCTCCTCCTGGCGCAGCCGGCTGTACCGCTGGGACATGAAGGCGTCCCCGTACGCGTTCATCTCCCCGTTCTTCATCATCTTCGGCGCCTTCTCCCTGGTGCCGCTGCTCTACACCGCCTGGTACTCGCTGCACAACGTGCAGCTGTCCTCGCTCGACTCCCAGACCTGGGCGGGCCTGGACAACTACACGAACCTCTTCGCGTCGGACTTCTTCTGGAACGCGCTGAAGAACACGTTCAGCATCGGTGTGATCTCCACCGTGCCGCAGCTGGTCGCGGCCCTCTGGCTCGCCCACATGCTCAACTACCGGCTGCGCGGGTCGGTCGTGTGGCGCGTCGTCGTGCTCACGCCGTACGCGACCTCGGTGGCGGCGGCGACGCTCGTCTTCGTGCTGCTGTTCTCGCCGGACACCGGCATGATCAACTGGCTGCTCGATCTGGTCGGCGTGGATCCGGTCAACTGGCGTGAGTCCGACTGGGGTTCGCAGTTCGCCGTGTCGTCGATCGTCATCTGGCGGTGGACCGGTTACAACGCGCTGATCTATCTCGCCGCGATGCAGGCCATCCCGGCCGACCTGTACGAGTCGGCGGCGCTGGACGGCGCGAACCGGTGGCAGCAGTTCCGGCACGTGACCATTCCGATGCTGCGGCCGACCATCCTGTTCACCGTGGTCGTCTCCACCATCGGCGCGACCCAGCTGTTCGGCGAACCCTTGCTGTTCGGCGGGGTCAGCGGCACCAAGGGCGGGTCCGAGCACCAGTACCAGACGCTCGGCCTGTACATGTACGACCAGGGGTGGATCGTCGGCAACCTCGGCAAGGCGTCCGCGATCGCCTGGTCGATGTTCCTGATCCTGTTGGTCATCGCCGCGATCAATCTGCTGATCACCCGACGGCTGAGGAAGTCCCAATGACCACGATCACTGATGTGACGCCGGCACCGATGCCGACGCCGGCGCCGCCGCCCGGCCCGAAGCGGCGGGTGATGGGGGCCGGCAAGCAACTGCACGCGGGGCCGGTCACGTACCTGGTGCTCGTGCTGTTCGCCGTGATCTCGCTGGCGCCGCTGGTGTGGACGGCGATCGCGGCCTCCCGCACCAACACCCGGCTCGCGCAGACGCCGCCGCCCTTCTGGTTCGGCGGGAACCTGTTCAAGAACCTGCAGACCGCCTGGGAACAGGCCGCGATGGGCACCGCGATGCTCAACTCGGTGATCGTGGCGTCGGCCATCACCGTCGGCACGGTCGTGTTCTCCACCCTCGCCGGGTTCGCCTTCGCCAAGCTGAAGTTCCGGTTCTCCTCGACGCTGCTGCTGATGACCATCGGCACGATGATGATCCCGCCGCAGCTCGCCGTCGTGCCGCTCTACCTGTGGATGAGCGACCTGGGCTGGTCCAACCAGCTGCAGACCGTGATCCTGCCGACCCTGGTCAGCGCCTTCGGCACGTTCTTCATGCGGCAGTACCTGGTGCAGGCGCTGCCGACCGAGCTGATCGAGGCGGCCCGGGTCGACGGCGCGAGCAGCCTGCGGGTCGTGTGGCACGTCGTCTTCCCCGCGGCCCGGCCGGCGATGGCCGTGCTCGGGCTGCTGACCTTCGTCATGGCCTGGAACGACTTCCTGTGGCCGATCATCGCCCTGACCCAGGAGAACCCGACGGTCCAGGTCGCCCTCAACTCGCTGGGCACCGGCTACATCCCCGACGACTCCGTGATCATGGCCGGCGCGCTCCTGGGTACGTTGCCGCTGCTCATCGCGTTCTTGCTGTTCGGCAAGCAGATCGTGGGCGGCATCATGCAGGGCGCGGTGAAGGGGTAGCGGGCCTCGCCTTCTCGTCTGCCGGGCCGGTCGTCGTGGGCGAGTGCGGGTCCGGTGGGGGCTGGTCGCGCAGTTCCCCCACCACCCGCACCCGACGGCGAACCCGGCCCCTCCTGTCCTCTTACCCCCAATGGGAGCGCTCCTATGACCACCACCGACAACATCGGCACCGCCACCACCACCGCCCCCGCGGCAGCGACCCGCTTCCCCGCCGGGTTCCTGTGGGGATCCGCCACCGCCTCGTACCAGATCGAGGGCGCCGTCCGCGAGGACGGGCGCACACCGTCGATCTGGGACACGTTCAGCCACACTCCGGGCAAGGTGCTCAACGGGGACACCGGCGATGTCGCCGTGGACCACTACCACCGCTGGCGCGACGACGTGCGGCTGATGGCGGACCTGGGTCTGACGGCGTACCGCTTCTCCGTGGCCTGGCCGCGGGTGCAGCCGACCGGGCGCGGGCCCGCCGTGCAGCGCGGGCTCGACTTCTACCGGGGCCTGGTCGACGAGCTGCTCGCGAACGGCATCAAGCCGGTCGCCACCCTCTACCACTGGGACCTGCCGCAGGAGCTGGAGAACGCGGGCGGCTGGCCCGTCCGGGACACCGCCCACCGGTTCGCGGAGTACGCCACCCTCGTCGGCGAGGCGCTCGGCGACCGGGTCGAGCAGTGGGTGACCCTCAACGAGCCCTGGTGCAGCGCCTTCCTGGGATACGGCTCGGGCGTGCACGCGCCGGGCCGCACCGACCCGGCCGCCGCGCTGCGCGCCGCGCACCACCTCAACCTCGGCCACGGCCTCGCCACGTCGGCGCTGCGCGGCGTCCTGCCCGGCCGCGCGCAGATCGGTCTCAGCCTCAACCCGAGCGTGGTCAGGTCCCTCACCGACGAGCCCGCGGACCTGGACGCCAAGCGCCGGATCGACGCGCTCGCCAACCGGGTCTTCACCGGTCCGCTGCTGAAGGGCGCCTACCCCGAGGACCTGATCGCCGACACCGCGCGGCTCACGGACTGGTCGTTCGTGCAGGACGGGGACACCGGGATCATCCACCAGCCGCTGGACTTCATCGGCCTCAACTACTACACGCCCGCCATCGTCTCGGCCCCGCGCGCCGAGCGGACCGGCGCCCGGCTCGACGGCCACGGCGCCAGCGACCACTCCCCCTGGCCGGCCTCGGAGGACGTCGAGTTCCACCACGTGAACGACGACGTCACCGCGATGGGCTGGCCGGTGGACCCGACCGGCCTGAGCGACCTGCTGCTCGACTACACCGCGCAGGCCCCCGGCGTCCCCCTCTACGTGACGGAGAACGGCGCCGCGTACGACGACGTCGTCGTGGACGGAGCGGTGCACGACCCGGACCGGGTCCGCTATCTGCACGCCCACCTCGGTGCCGTGCACGACGCGATCGCCCGGGGCGCGGACGTCCGCGGCTACTTCCTCTGGTCGCTGCTGGACAACTTCGAATGGGCCTACGGCTACAGCAAGCGGTTCGGCGCGGTCTACGTCGACTACGAGACGCAGCAGCGCATCCCGAAGTCGAGCGCCACCTGGTACGCGCAGGTGGCGCGGGCCGGCGGGCTGCCCGCGCAGGACTGACCACAGGCCGGGGGGAGGGCCGGTACGCCGAACGCCACTCGCGTGGCGGAGCGGCGTACCGGCCCTTACTTTTCGGCTATGCCCGATAACTCACGTATGTCCGTCCACGAGAGCCACTGAGTCGCCATGGGGGTACTCAAGGACCACCCGGAACTCGTCCTCTTCGCGAGCCTCGCGCTCGGCTACCTCGTCGGGAAGCTGCGCGTGGGGCCTCTCACGCTGGGCGGCATCTGCGGCACGCTGATCGTCTCGCTGCTGCTCGGCGCCTGGACCAAGGCACAGGTCTCCGACGATGTGAAGACCGTGTTCTTCGCGCTGTTCATCTTCGCGCTCGGCTACATGGCCGGGCCGCAGTTCTTCCGGAACCTCAACAAGAAGTCGCTGCGCTTCTTCGTGCTCTGCGGCATCGAGCTGGTCTGCGTCCTCGGCATCGCCTTCGGCCTCGCCAAGTGGTTCGACCTGGACGTCGGTACCGCCTCCGGCATCCTGGCCGGCGCGGCCACCGAGTCCGCCGTGGTCGGCACCGCGACCGAGTCCATCGGCAAGCTCAGCAATCTGACCGCGTCGCAGATCACCGAGTACCAGGGCAACGTCGCCACCGCGTACACGGTCTGCTATCTCTTCGGCCTGATCACGATCGTGCTCTACACGAGCCAGATCATGCCGATGATCCTCCGCATCAATCTGCGCGACGCCGCCCGCGAGCTGTGGGAGAAGACCCGCAGCAGCGGCAGCCTGGAGGCGGACGAGCGTCCGGCGCTGCCGGGCATGGTGGGCCGCACCTATCTGGTGACGACCGCCGACGGCCGCACGGTCAGTGATCTCCAGGAGCATCTCGACGAGCGGGTGACGATCGAGAACGTCAAGCGCGGCAGCAAGATCCTCACCGTCACGCCGGACCTCGAACTCACCCTTTCGGACCTGGTGCTCCTGGTCGGCCGGCGGGCCAACGTGATCGAGGCGGGCCGGATGATCGGCCCCGAGACCCCGGGCGTGCCCGGCCTCGATTCGCCGCTCGCCAGCCGCGAGGTCTCCATCACCGACAAGGCGCTCGACGGCAGGACGGTCGACGAGCTCCAGCGGGCCAACCCCGAGTTTCTGAAGGACGGCGTCTACGTCACCGACATCACCCGCGGCGACACCGACATCCCGGCCAACGGCGACACGGTGCTGCACCGCGGCGACGTCCTCACCCTGGTCGGCGCCCGCTCGGGCCTGAACAAGCTGGTCGCCAAGATCGGCTCGGTGGTCAAGAACGACGCCACCGACTTCATCTACCTGGGCCTCGGCATCGCGGCCGGTTCGCTGCTCGGTCAGATCGTGGTCAAGTTCGGCGACGTACCGCTCTCGCTCGGCACGGGCGGCGGCTGTCTGGTCTCCGGGCTGCTCTTCGGCTGGTTCCGCTCGCGGTCGCAGACCTTCGGCGCGTTCCCGCCGCAGGCCGCCTCCACGATCAAGGACATGGGGCTGGCCGTCTTCATCGCCTGTACGGGTCTGGTGTCCGGGCCGCAGGCCTGGCCGCTGCTCAAGGAGTACGGGGCGCTGCTGCCGTTCGCCGGGATCGCGATGGTGCTGATCCCCGCCACGATCTCGCTGTTCGTCGGGCGACGGCTGCTGAAGATCGAGAAGCCGCTGCTGATCGGCGCCATCGCCGGACAGCAGTGCTCGACACCCGCGATCACCGCCGTCACCCAGGTGGCGCAGTCGTCGGTGCCGCTGCTCGGCTACACGATCACCTACGCCCTCTCCAACTTCCTGCTTCCCCTGACGGGCCCCGTCCTCGTCGGCGTACTCGGACACTGAGAGGTAAGGCGTGATCGACTTCCTCAACCGGAACATCTTCCAGCCCCACCCCGAACTGCTGGTCTTCATCACCGTCGCGATCGGGTTCCTCTTCGGGAAGATCCGCTACAAGGCCATCGCGCTCGGCGCCGTCACCGGCTGTCTGGTGGCGGGGCTGCTGCTCGGCGCCCAGTTCAAGGTGACGATCGACGGGACCGTGAAGAACCTGTTCTTCACGATGTTCCTGTTCGCCCTCGGCTACAAGGTCGGCCCGCAGTTCTTCCGCGGCCTGAAGAAGGACGGCCTGCCGCAGGTCGTCAACGCCATCGTCGTCTGCGTCACCGGCCTGCTGGTCTGCTGGGGCTTCGCCGCCCTGCTCGGCTACGGTCCCGGGCTCAGCGCGGGCCTGCTCGGCGGAGCCCTCACCCAGTCCGCCGTGATCGGTGTCGCGCAGGACGCCATCGGCAACCTGCCGGGGCTGTCCGCGGCCCAGGTCAAGGACGAGAGCAACCTCGTCGCCATCGGGTACGCGGTGACGTACCCCCTCGGCACGATCCTCTGCGCGATGCTGCTCGCCAACGTCCTGCCGAAGCTGTACCGCAAGGACCTGGCGGCCGAGTCGGCGGCGCTGGCCAAGGAGCTGGACGCGCCGGACGACAACCCCGACCTCAACGAGGGCTACTACGAGGTCGTGCTGCGGGCCTACACGATCCAGCGCCCGGACATCGTCGGCCGCACCATCGAGGACTTCGAGCAGCAGCAACAGCAGCTCGGCCACCGCATCTACCTCACACGGGTGCGCCGCGACGGGCAGATCCTCGACCACGACCAGCAGACGGTGCTGCGCGAGGGCGACGTCGTGGCGCTGAGCGCGCTGCGCGGCTCGCTCGTCGCCTACGACGCCCGTACCCACATCGGCGGCGAGACCGACGACGTCGAACTGCTCGGCTACCAGACCGAGACGCTGCACGTCGTCGCCTCGGAGAAGGCCCAGCTCGGCAGGACGGTCGCCGATCTGCGCAAGGAGCCGTTCATGGTCGGTGTCTACATCGACAAGATCTACCGCTCCGGCGCCGAGTTCCCGTACCGCCTCTCCTCGACGATCGAGCGCGGCGACACGCTCATCCTGACCGGTCCCAAGCGGCTGGTGGACCCGGCGGGCAAGGCCCTCGGCAAGCCCGTGCCGACCTCCTTCGCGACCGACATGATCTGGGTCGGGCTCGGCATCTTCCTCGGCGGCTGCATCGGCATCCCGGCGCTGACCGCGGGCGGTGTGCCGATCTCCCTGTCCACCTCCGGCGGCGCGCTCATCATGGGCCTGGTCTTCGGCTGGATCCGCGGCAAGTACCCGACGTTCGGCAACGTGCCGCCCGGCGCCCAGTGGTTCATGGACACGCTCGGCCTGTGCCTGTTCGTCGCGGTCGTCGGCATCAACGCGGGCCCGAGCTTCACCTCCGGCCTGTCGACGGCGGGCTGGGGCCTGCTGATCTTCGGCGCGGTGGCGACGGTGATCCCGCTGATCGTCGGCTTCCTGGTCGGCCACTACATCCAGAAGATCCGCTTCCCGATCCTGATGGGCGTCCTCGCGGGCGGCCAGACCACCACGGCGGCGATCGGTGCGATCAACGAGCAGTCCAGATCCCAGGTGCCGACGCTCGGCTACACGATCCCGTACGCCGTCGGGAACGTGCTGCTGACCATCTGGGGCGCCGTGATCGTCCTCCTCCACCACTGAGCACCGTCCCTGAGCACCGCAAGAAAGCAGAGTCCTCATGCCGAAGACGCACCTGACCCGCGAGCAGATCAAGAGCTACGCCCAGCTCTCCCCCTTCGAGCTGAAGAACATCTTCATCGACCTGGCGAAGGAGGCGCAGGCCGACCAGCCCGGCCAGAAGGACAAGTCGAGCGTCCAGATGCTCAACGCGGGCCGCGGCAACCCGAACTGGACCGCGACCGGTCCCCGCGAGGCCTTCTACGCGCTCGGTTACTTCGCCCTGGAGGAGTCGCGCCGGGTGTGGACGGCCGACAACCTCGGCGGGATGCCGGAGGAGAAGGGCTCCTACGAGCGCTTCGACACGTTCGTGCGCCGCCACCCCGATCTGCCCGGCATCGAGATGCTCGCCCAGTGCGTGCAGATGGGCATCCAGCGGTTCGGGTTCGACAAGGACGCCTTCGTGCACGAGCTGACCGACAGCTCGATCGGCGACAACTACCCGGTGCCGGACCGGATCCTGCACCACACGCAGGAGATCGTGCGCGGCTACATCGCCGACGAGATGTTCGCGAAGAAGCCGCCGGCCGGGGACATCTCGTACTTCGCGACCGAGGGCGGCACGGCCGCCATGTGCTACATCTTCGACTCGCTCATGAAGAACGGGATCCTGCACAAGGGCGACAAGATCGCCCTGATGGTGCCGGTCTTCACGCCGTACATCGAGATCCCCGAGCTGGACACCTACGACTTCGACGTCACGTACGTCGAGGCCAGCATGTTCGCCGAGGCGGGCGTGCGCGAGTGGCGCTACCCGACCGAGGAGGTCGCCAAGCTGGAGGACCCGGAGATCAAGCTGGTCTGCCTGGTCAACCCCTCCAACCCGCCCTCCCTCGCTCTGTCGCAGCGCGTCGCGAACCAGATCAAGGACATCGTCGCGACGAAGAACCCGAACCTGCTCATCGTCACCGACGACGTGTACGGCACGTTCGTGGAGGGCTTCCGCTCCATCGCCGCGGACCTGCCGCGCAACACGCTGCTCGTGTACTCGTACTCCAAGCACTACGGCTGCACCGGCTGGCGGCTCGGCGTCATCGGGCTGCACGACGACAACGTGATCGACGAGCTGATCGCGGGGCTCCCGGCGGCGGAGAAGGAGCGCCTGAACAAGCGGTACGGGTCGCTCACCCTGGAACCCGAGAAGATCCGGTTCATCGACCGGCTGGTCGCCGACTCCCGTCAGGTGGCGCTCAACCACACGGCGGGCCTCTCCCTCCCCCAGCAGGTCATGCTCGGCCTCTTCTCGCTCTTCGACATGCTGGAGGAGGGCCAGGCGTACAAGGAGAAGATCCGCGGGATCGTCCAGCAGCGCCTCGAACTCCTCCTGGAGGGCGCCCGGATGAAGGTCGCCGAGGACCCGCACCGCGCCGGGTACTACATCGAGCTGGACCTGATGGCGCAGGCCGAGCTGGAGCACGGCGAGGAGTTCGCGGCCTTCCTGAAGAAGGAGTTCGAGCCCGTCGACCCGCTGTTCCGCCTCGCCCAGCGGACGGGCGTGGTGCTCCTCAACGGCGGCGGGTTCGAGGGCCCGGAGTGGTCGGTGCGCGTCTCGCTCGCCAACCTCGACGACCTGGACTACCTGAAGATCGGCCACCATCTGCGGGCGATCTTCGACGGCTACGCGGAGGAGTGGCGGGCCACGCAGGGCTGACGTCGGTCAGCCCCGGCCGGGTGGGGGACTCCGCAGAGCGCCGGCCGGGGCTGCAACCCCCGTATTCCAGTGGCTAGTTGACCGTCATGGTCAGTTGAAGGCGGCGAACGCCTTCTGGAACGCGTTCGCCGACTGCTCGATCGAGCTGCAGGTCGGCTGCGCCGAGTTCGAGGCGCCGCCGTCGCACTGCTTGTCGCGGGTGGCCGACCACATCGACAGGCCGCCCAGGCCCTTCTCCTTGGCGAAGGAGACCAGCTGGGTGGCGTCGTCGACCTTGAAGACCTCCGACGAGACGTCGTTGACGCCGATCATCGGGGTGATGCCGACGGCCTTCCAGGCGGCCGCGTCGGACAGGCCGAGCGCCGTCTTGATCTGGGCCTGCGTGGCGGTCGCGGCCTGCTCGGCGTAGGTGCCCATGTCACCGCTGTAGGACGCCCCGTAGTCCATCGCCATGATGTTGACGAGGTCGGCCTTCACGCCGTTGTCCTTGGCGTTCTTCAGGAAGTTCACGCCGTCGGACGTCAGGCCCTCGGGCATGACCGGCAGGGTGAAGGAGACGTTCAGGTCCGCGTTGTTCTTCTGGAGCGTGGCGATCGCCTGGGCCCGCTTGGTGTTCGCGGCCGTGTCCGGCAGCGCGCCGCCCTCGACGTCGAAGTCGACCTTGGTGAGCTTGAACTGGTCGACGACCTTCTGGTACGCCGCCGCCAGGTCGGACGCCGAGGAGCAGGCCTGCGCCAGCTCGGTGCCGGAGGCGCCGCCGAAGGAGACCCGGACGTCGCCGCCGGCGGACCGCAGGTCGCCTATCTGCTCGGCCACCTCGTCGCTGCCGAGGTCGGTGACGCCGCCCCACTTCGGGGCGCAGGAGCCGCCGGAGGTGATGAAGGCGAGGTTGTACTCCTTGACGCCGGTGGCCTTGGACGAGGCGACCAGGTCGAACTTCGGGTACAGCGACGTGTCGACGTACGGGGCGAAGGCGGCGCCGCTCGCGGCGGACCCGGAGCCCGTGCCGGAGGTGGCCGACTGCGAGGGGCTCGCGGACGTCGTGGCCGTCTTCGTGGGCTCGGCGCTCTGCGAGGCCGACGCCGAGGCGGTCGGGGACGGGGTCGCCGACCCGGTCGGGCGGCCGCTCGGCTCCGGGGTGGCGCCGTCGTCCACGGAACACGCGGTGTCGTCGATCGTGCAGCCGGTCGGATCCGCGTCACCGGCGACCACGAAGCCGACGGTCAGGGACTTGCCGGCGGCGATGCCCGCCTTGTCCCAGGAGGCGGGGGTGACGGTGACGTGCTGCCCGTCGGTCTTCGACTCGGCGTTCCACAGGGAGCTGAGCTTCGCGCCCTCGGGCAGGTCGAACTCCAGGGTCCAGCCCGTCCGGGCCGCGTTCGTGTCGTTGGTGACGACGTACTGGCCGGTGTAGCCGCCGGACCAGCTGCTGGTCTTCGTGTACGCGGCGCCGACCGAGGCCGCCGACGCGGTGGAGGTGAAGAAGAACGCGCCGCCGCCCACCACGGCCGCGGCGAGCAGACCGCCGATGGCCTTGTTCCTGCCGCTGATCCTGCCGCGCCGGTGCGTGCTGCTCATGACGTGCCTGCCTTAGAGAACGGGGGTGTTGGGGGTGAGCAGCACGCTAGCGATCAGGAACCCGTCAATTCGGGCAACAAGGAAGGGAGTTGCGGATCTTAGGGTTGGCTTAAGGAAGGGATCGGGAGCGATTAAAGGTCGAGACCAGTCCTTTACGTTCCCGGCCGCGATGTCCGCGTCCCCGGCGGCCCTCGGCGGGCGCCCTGCGGTCCAGCTGCACCCAGATCCGCACCTCGGTGCCGCCCAGCACGGACGAGCCGATCGTCACGTCGCCGCCGGTCGACTCGGCGAGCCGGCGCACGATGTCGAGGCCGAGCCCGGTGGAGCCCACCCGGCCGTCGGCCGAGCCGCGGGCCATCGCCGCCGCCGGGTCGACGATGCCGGGACCGGCGTCGGAGACCAGCACGATCACGGCGTCCTCGCCGCTGTGCACGTCGACGGCGAAGGCGGTGCCCTCGGGGGTGTGCCGGAAGACGTTGCCGAGCAGGGCGTCGAGGGCGGCGGCCAGCTCCCCGCGGGCCACCGGGATGCGGACCGGCCGGTCGACCCCGGCGACCCGCACCTTGCGTCCCTCGTCCTCGGCGAGCGCGGACCAGAAGTCCATCCGCTCCCGGATCACCTCGGCCGCGTCGCAGCCCGCGCCCGGTCCGGCCGCGGCGGTCTGCGGCTTGGCGTCGCGCGCCGTGCGGATGATGGCGTCGACCTCGCGCTCCAGCTGCTCGACGGCGACGCGGGT
This sequence comes from Streptomyces sp. NPDC001904, assembly GCF_040297005.1. NCBI lineage: Bacteria > Bacillati > Actinomycetota > Actinomycetes > Kitasatosporales > Streptomycetaceae > Streptomyces > Streptomyces sp. NPDC001904. Next base: position 63,671 of record NZ_JBEOYI010000026.1, read on the forward strand.
CTGGTCGGCGGCGGGCCCGGCGCCGAGCGAGGCGGCGTTGAGCCGCAGCACGGTGAGCGGGGTGCGCAGCCGGTGCGAGAGGTCGGCGGCCAGCTCGCGCTCGTTGGCGAGGAGCTGCACCACCTGGTCGGCCATGGAGTTGAACGCGACGGCGGCGAGCCGCAGTTCGGTGGGCCCGTCCTCGGGCACCCGCGCGCCGAGCTTTCCCTCGCCCAGGTCGTGGGCTGCGCCGACGAGTCGCTGGGCGGGCTGCACCATGCGCACCCCGAGCCGGTCGGCGACGGCCACGGACCCGATGATCAGGGCGACGCCGACACCCGCGAGGACCACCCAGGCGGTGGTGACGCCGTTGGTGACCTCGTCCTCGGGGACGTACACCTCGACGACGGCGATCTTCTCGGCGCTGACCGCGATCGGCTGCAGCCACACCGAGCCGCCGGGCACGTCGTGCACGGTGGCCCGCTGCACCCCGGTCAGCCGGTCCTCGGCGAGCCGCTGCCGGCCGAGCCGGATCGCGGGGGTGCCGCCGCCCGCGGGGACGTAGACGGACACCCGGTCGCCGCCGCCGGTCTGCGCGGTGGCGAGGGCGCGGGCGAGCTGATCGCGGTCGGTGGTGATGGAGAGGGTGGGACCGAGGGCGGCGGCGGTCCGCTCCGCGCTGGAGAAGGCCCGGTCGCGGGCCATCTCCTTGATGACGAGGCCGAGCGGGATCGCGAACGCGACGACGACCATGGTGGTGACGGCCAGACAGACCTTGACCAGCGCCCACCTCATGGCGCGGGCTCCGGGCGCGGCGGCTCCAGCTTCACGCCGACACCGCGCAGGGTGTGCAGATAGCGCGGCCGCGCCGCCGTCTCGCCCAACTTCCGGCGCAGCCAGGACAGGTGGACGTCGATGGTCTGGTCGTCGCCGTAGCTCTGCTGCCACACCTCGGCGAGGAGTTCCTTGCGCGCGACGACGACACCGGGGCGTCCGGCGAGGAAGGCGAGCAGGTCGAACTCGCGGCGGGTCAGGTCGAGCGGTGTCCCGTCGAGCACGGCCTGGCGGCGCAGCGGATCGATGGAGAGCCCGCCGACCTGGATCAGCCGGGACGGCGGCTCGGCGCCCGCGCTGCCCCGGGCGCGCCGCAGCACGGCGGCCATCCGGGCGGAGAGGTGTTCGGGCGAGAAGGGCTTGGTGAGGTAGTCGTCGGCGCCGTCGTTGAGCAGCCGGACGATCTCCGCCTCGTCGTCCCGCGCCGTGGCGATGATCACCGGTACGTCGGTGATCCCGCGCAGCATCTTCAGCGCCTCGGCCCCGTCCAGGTCGGGCAGACCGAGGTCGAGGATCACCACGTCGAACCGGAGATGGGCGACCTCGCGCAGCGCCTCCAGGGCCGTGCCGACGCTGCGCACGGTGTGTGCGGCGTCGGTCAGGTGCCGGATGAGAGCGGAGCGCACGAACTGGTCGTCCTCGACCACGAGCACACTTGCCATGGGCGGCACCGTACGCCATCCGGGCGTTCGCGATCCTCTTCCGGGTGACCGTGGACCTCGGGGGACAGCAGTGGCGGGCGTGGTGCAGTATGGCCCGCGATGCCATCGACGCCGTCCCCACCGACCTCCTTGTCCGCGCCGCCGGCCGCGCCCTCGGCTCCGGCCGGGAACCCGGTGCGGCGCGGCCTGGTGCACGCGGTGGCGTGGCTGCTCGCGACCGGCGCCGCGGTGACCCTGTCGTGGTGGGGCGTGCACACGGTGATGGCGGGCACGGCCTACGACCCGCCGAAGGCGCTGCCGGTGGTCGGCCAGGACGGGCCCGCCTCGCCGCTCGCCTCGTCCACGCACCGGCCGGAGCCGTCACCGTCGGCACCGTCCTCGGCGGCGTCCACGGCGCCCTCCCGCCCGGCCTCGACGAAGCCCGCGTCGCCGACCCGTACGACGGCCGCCGCACCGCCGCCCTCGTCGCCGCCCGGCACCTCCTCGTCCGGCACCCTGAAGAGCTACGCGACGGCCGGCGGGCGGGCCGTCTTCGACCTCGGCGACTCCTCGGCGACGCTCGTCTCCGCGACGCCGGGCGCCGGATGGTCGGTGCAGGTGTGGAAGCAGACGACGTGGATCCGGGTGGAGTTCACGTCGGGGACGGACAAGGTGTCGGTGTTCTGCACCTGGCACGACCACAGGCCGTCGGTGGAGATCGCGAACTACTGAGCGTCCCCGGCCGGTCGAGCCGGTCTACCGGAAGACGGAGGGCGGCGGCGCCGGGGACGCCTTCGCCGAGGCGTCCGCCACCGGGACCGCTCCCCCGGTGAAGTCGAGCAGCCCGCGGCCGTGCTCCACCCGCCCGGGATGCGGGTCACCGGCCGCGCGGCGGGTCAGCTCGGCCACCGGGAGCGGCAGCGCGGAGGCGGCCAGCACCGCGTTGCCGAACCGCTTGCCGCGCAGCACCGTCGGGTCGGCGATCAGGGCCAGTTCGGGGAAGACGGCGGCGGCGGTCGCGATCTGGCCGCGCAGATGGGCCAGGGGCGGCCCGTCGGCGAGGTTCGCCACGTACGTCCCGGTGGGCCGCAGGACGCGCCGCACCTCGGTCAGGAACTCGGTGCTGGTGAGGTGGGCCGGGGTGCGGGCCCCGCTGAAGACGTCGGCCACCAGCACGTCGGCCCAGGCGTCGGGCAGCTTGGCGAGCGCCTCACGGGCGTCGGCGGTGCGCACCCGGATCCGGGCGCCGGGATCCAACGGCAGCTCGGTGCGGACCAGTTGGACGAGGGGTCCGTCGCGCTCGACGACCTGCTGGGTGGAGCGCGGCCGGGTCGCGGCGACGTAGCGGGCGAGGGTGAAGGCACCGCCGCCGAGGTGCACGGCCTGCACCGGGCGGCCCGGGTCCGCGGCCAGGTCGAGCACATGACCGATGCGGCGCTGGTACTCGAAGGAGAGGTGCGCGGGATCGTCGAGGTCGACGTGCGACTGCGGGGCGCCGTCCAGACACAGGGTCCAGCCGGCCGGCCGGTCCCGGTCGGGTATCAGCTCGGCGAGCCCTCCGTCGACGCTCGCCACGACGGGCTCCCGGGACCCCCGGCCACCGCCCTCGCCCCTGCGCGCCTGCTGCTTCCCGCGTGACCTCGCCATTCGCCCATTATCCGCGGACGGCGCGGCGGCGGCTCAGCGGCAGTTGTCGGCGGCCTCGATCAGGCGTGCCGCCTCGTCGAGGGCGGCGCGCAGCACGGCCGGGTCGGTGACCAGGTCGGCGGCCCCGGTGCCGTCGGACTCCGGCGGCAGCAGCCAGCCGGTGCCCTCGACCGGCGGGGCGAGCCGGGCGCCGCGCCCCTCGGTGTGGGTGCAGGCGCTGCCCGGGACGTCCCAGCCGTCGGCGGTGCCGGGCGGGACGAGGAATCCGAGGGTGGCGCCGCCGTCGTGCAGCACGGGACCGACCGGTTCCGCGCACCCGCGGCGCAGGATGTCGACCGCTTCGAGCCCCTGCCGGGACGGGACGGTGACCAGGTCGCAGGCGCCGGGCGGCCGGTCGCTGTGCTCCTCGGTCGGACAGTGCTGCGCCGTCGATGTCGTGGGCTGTGTCGCGTCCAACACGTCGGCCCCTCCTCGTGTCAGATGGGGTTTCGCGCATGGTTCAACGCGCAGGAACGTCAACCGGCTACGGCGGCACGCCGCCGCAAAGGATGGCAGTTCATGGCAGATCGTGGGTGAGATATCCGTTTTGTAGCCAAACCCTGCGTGTCGGACCCGTCGCGGACGGTACCTTCGAGCCTCGCCGGAACAAGGACCAGCACGCCGCGTCGAGGTGTCCGTCGCACCGCGCCACCGCGCCGCCCGTCACCTCGGCACCCCGCTCCCTTGGTGTCCGGCACGGTTCGCACGGGAGGACCCGCTCATGACGTCGTCTCCGCATCTCTCGGATGCCCCGGCACCGCCGCCCCCACGACCGAATCTCGCCTTCCGGGAGCTGCGCGGTCAGCGCTCGCCGGGCGAGTTCGCGGCCGCGGTACGGCGATCGGCGCGCGAGATCGGCGAGCGGGTCAGTTGCGACGCGCGCTACATCGGACGCGTGGAGGCCGGCGAGATCCGCTGCCCCAACTACGCGTACGAGCGCGTGTTTCTGCACATGTTCCCCGACCGGACCCTCACGGACCTGGGGTTCTCGCCCCGCTCCGCGGTACGGGGGCGGGGCGCGCGCCCCGTCGTCCCGGCCCAGCACAGCCCCCTGCACGACCCCCCGCACCACGAGGAGAGCGACGTGCGACGTCGCGCGTTCATGACCGGCATGACCGGCTCGACGGCCACCGTGGCCGTCGCCGCCCTGGCGCCCTTCGGCACCGCCCCGCAGCAGGCCACCCTGGACCGGCATCCCGCACGCGCGGGGGTCGGCGCCGTCGAGGAGGCGATCCGGCGGATCCGGCTGCTCGACGACCGGCACGGCGGCGACGGCCTGTACCGGCGCGCCGCGGCCCCGCTGCGCACCGCCTTCGAACTGCTCGACTCGGGCGTGGCCGCGCGCGACGAAGCCGACCGGCTGCAGGCGGGCGCCGGTGAACTGGCCATCTCCGTGGGCTGGCTGGCGCACGACTCGGGTCGCTTCGACGACGCCCGCTCGCACTACGCGGAGGCGCTCGCGACGGCGCGGATGGCGGGGGACGAGGCGCTGGAGGCGCACGCGTTCTGCAACACCGCGTTCCTCGCCCGGGACGCGGGGCGGCCGCGCGAGGCGGTCCGGGCGGCGCAGGCCGCCGCGCGCGTGGCCGCCCGGCAGGGTTCGCCGCGGCTGCTGTCGCTGCTCGCGCTGCGGGAGGCCGGGGGCTGGGCCGGGCTCGGTGACCAGCGGTCCTGCGAGCGGGCGCTGGCGCGGGCACAGGCCCTGTTCGCGCGGGGCGGCACGGACGCCGACCCGGAGTGGATGTCCTTCTACGGCGAGGCCGAGCTGGAGGGGCTCGAGGCGCAGTGCTGGTCGGCGCTGGGCTCCTGGGACCGCGCGGCCCGGCACGCGCGGCGCGCCGTCGCCCTTCAGGACCCGCACTTCACGCGGAACATGGCGCTGTACACGGCCGAACTCGCGGACGATCTGGCCCGCGCGGGGCAGCCCGCCGAGGCCGCTGCCGCGGGGGGCCGGGCGCTGTCCCTGCTCCGGGACGTCCGGTCGTCCCGCATCGAGGGGATGCTGGCGACGACCGCCCGCGTGCTGCTGCCGCATCGCCGGGCGTCGGGGGTCTCGGCGTTCTTGACGTCCCACGCGGAGACGCGCCGCTGAGGCACGGGCACGTCGCCGGGTGCAGCTCACGTCGTGGCTGGCAGCCGAACGGTCAGGACAAGTGGCCCGTCTCGTTCCAGGATTCGATGGCCGGGTCGCCGTAGGCCCAGCTCAGGATCGAGAGCGAGGTGGGGTTCAGGCGGATGCGGGCCGCGAAATCGAGCGGGAGGCCCAGCCAGCGGGCCCCGATCGAGCGCAGGATGTGCCCGTGCGCGAAGACGAGGACGTCGCGGTCGGCGTCCCGGGCCCAGGAGACGACCTCGTCGGCCCGCGCCGTCACCTCGGCGATGGACTCCCCGTCGGGAACCCCGTCCCGCCAGATGAACCACCCGGGCCGCATCTCCTGGATCTGCGCCGGGGTCAGCCCCTCGTACGCCCCGTAGTCCCACTCCATCAGCGCGTCCCACGAAGCGGCCCGCTCCCCGAACCCGGCCAGCGCACACGTCTCGCTCGCCCGCACCAGCGGCGACGTCCGGACCTCGACCCCGTCGAGCCCGTCGAACGGAGCCCGGTGCAACCGCTCGCCGAGCAGCTTCGCCCCGCGGCGGCCCTCTTCCAGGAGCGGAATGTCCGTCCTGCCGGTGTGCCGTCCGGACAGCGACCATTCGGTCTGTCCGTGCCGGGCCAACAGGATGCGCGGTGCCATAGCGGGATGAACCTTTCGCCGAAAAGGGCGCGAGGAGTGTGAAGAGCGCGCCGGGGAAGGACGGGAGGGAACAGAATGAACGGGAGGCAACGGGAGTGTCACCACTTCCATCATCGCGCAACAGGAACGAAGGACGGCCCGTCGGGCAACCCGCCGCCTGATCCCAGCGTCTACGAGGGTCGGGGGTCACCCGCGCAGACCCCATATACGCCTTAAGGTGAGCTACGTGGCCAGAGGCCGCCGGACGAGGAAGAGGGGGAGCGGCCCGCATGTCGCAGATCGACCACGCACCGCGCACGGAGGCGATACCGGGCGTACGGCTTCGATGGTGGACCGAGCTTCCCCTGATTCTGCTGGTCTACAGCGCGTACACCGCGGGCCGGCTGCTGGCCCGGGGCGACGTGCAGACCGCCGTCGACCACGGCGTGTCGATCCTGCGGGCCGAGAAAGCGGTCCGCCTCAATCTCGAACACCCGCTGAACCGTCTCTTCACGCGCGAGGCCTGGATCGGCGTCCCCGCCGACTTCTGGTACGCCTCGCTGCACTACGTGGTCACCCCGGCCGTGCTGATCTGGCTCTTCCGCCGCCGCACGCACCTCTACCGCGCGGCCCGCACCTGGCTGATGACCTCGACGATGATCGGTCTCGTCGGCTTCACGCTGCTGCCGACCTGCCCGCCCCGGCTGCTCTCCGCCTCCTACGGCTTCGTCGACACGATGGCCCAGTACAGCTCGTACGGCTGGTGGGGCGGCGCGGCCAGCGCGCCCAAGGGCATGGGCGGGATGACCAACCAGTACGCGGCCATGCCCAGCCTGCACGTCGGGTGGGCGCTGTGGTGCGGCGTCATGCTGTGGCGCCACGGCGGCAACCGCTGGGCCAGGGCCGCGGGCATCGCCTACCCGCTGATCACCACGATCGTCGTGATGGGCACCGCCAACCACTACTTCTTCGACGCGCTCGCCGGAGCCGCGGTGATGGGCGTCGGCCTGGCGCTCACCCGGCCCGTCCAGCGGGTCGCGGCGCTGGTCAAGGAGTGGGCCGCCGATCTGCTCACCGGGTCGCACGGCGCCCCGGTGGCCGCCCCTTCCGCCACACGGTCCTCGATTGTCAGTGAGGAATGCCAGACTTCGCCGGGTGAGCGAATTCCCCGACAGCGCAAGGCCGCAAGCCGATCGCAGCCCCGCGACACCGGCGACGGGGCTGCGGCACCGGCTCGCTGAGCTGCGCGGCCCCGACACCCCGCCACGCCCGCTGGACGCCCGCGCCCTGGCCGCCCTCGCGGCGAACCCGGGGTGCAGTCGGCGCGCGCTCCTGGACGGCGCGGGTGTCGACAAGGGCCGGATCGCGGACGCACTGGGCGCACCGGCCTCCTTCGGCCAGTCACAGTTCGCGCTGACGCGGGGGAACGCGTTCGAGGCGAGAGTGAAGGCCGACGGCGGCGCCGAGCTGCTGCGGCTCGTGCACGCACGCGTGGGCTCCGCCGGGACGCCCGAGCCGGCCCCCGAGCTCGTACGGACGCCCGACCTGTCGGCGACCGGGCCCGAGGGGCGCACCGCGCGCACCGCGCTGGCCCTGCGCGAGGCCGTCGAGTCGGCCGCCGCGTCCGGTACGTGGACGTTCCTGGACCATCCGATGGTCGCCCTGGACGTGGCGGGCAGCCCCGCGTTCCTGGAGCCGGACGCGGTGGTCGTGCACCCCGACGGGAGCTGGACGGTCGTCGAGATCAAGTCCTTCCCGATGATCGACGGCGCGGCGGACGCGGCGAAGGTCGGTGCGGCGGCCCGCCAGGCCGCGGTGTACGTCCTGGCGCTCGAGCAGGTCGCGGAGCGCACGCCGGGCGCGCGGGTCCGGGACCGGATCGTCCTCGTCTGCCCGAAGGACTTCACGAACCTGCCGGCCGCGTCCGCGGTCGACGTGCGCAAGCAGTGCTCGGTGACCCGGCGCCAGTTGACCCGGCTGACCCGGATCGAGCACATCGCGGCGGCCCTGCCGCCCGGCGCCGTCTTCGACCCCGAGCAGCCGCCGGCCGAGCTGACGGCGGCCGTCGAGTCGGTGCCCGCGGCGTACGCGCCGGAGTGCCTGGCCGCGTGCGAGCTGGCCTTCCACTGCCGGGACCGCTCCCGCGCGGCGGGCGCGGTGACGAGCCTGGGCCGTCCGCTCCGCGCCGAGCTGGGCGGTCTGACGACGGTGGACGCGGTGCTCGCCGCCGCCCACGGCGAGGCGGGCGACCCCGAGGACCCGACGGTGGCGGCGCTGCGCCGCGCGGCCGCCCTGCGCGCGGAGGCCCTCACGGAAGCCTTCGGAGGCGCGCGGTGCTGACCCCGAACCCGACCGTCCGCCGCCGTCGCCGCGAGGAGCCCGCCGCGTGAGCCTGATCAACCACCTGGCCCGGCTGGAGGCGACCAGCACCGGCCGCGCCCAGCCCACCGCCACGGTCCGCCACCGCCATCTGTCCCAGCGGCCCCTGGTCCTGGTCCCGCTCACCACCGCGGGCGAGACGGGCGCCCCGCTCGGCGCCCTCGTCGGCACCGAGCGGACCTCGCCGCGGCTCCTCGTCGTGGCGCAGCCCCGCGACCGCGATCTGCGCTTCGCGTTCCTGACCCAGCTCGCCGAGACGGTCCTGCCGTACATCGACGGGTACGCCGCCGACGTCGAGCTGACCGAGCGGGCCGAGACCGACCCGGCGACGAACAAGCGGGTCAAGGTCGAGGTCGAGCTGTGCGCGGACGCGCCGCAGCTGATCGTGCCGAGCCGGGCGGGCATCGAGTTCGTCCGGCTGCTCGGCCGCTCGATGCGCTTCCGGCGCACGGCCGAGCAGGACCCGGAGACGCCCTACCCCGCTCCCCCGCACGTCCCGCTCCTGGGCCGCTGGCTGACGCACTTCGGCGAGCGCGCGCGGGTCCCGGGCTCGGCGCTGCTGCTGGCCATGACGGACCTGCTCGCCCGGCACTGGGCGACGGGCCAGTCCAGCCTGGAGGACCAGCACCTCGGCGCGCTGCTCGCGTGGGTCGACGCGCCGGAGGGCACCTCGGGCGCCGAGGCCGCGTTCCGTGCCGAGCGCGGCCGGGACGCGCAAGGCCAGCTGCTGTGCCCGCCGGCCGGCCCCGCCACCGACCCGGCCTTCGACAACAAGCTCCTCGCGCCCGCCGTCGAGCGCTACGACAAGGCCCGTACGCGCCTGGCGGCCGCCGAGGACGCGGTCGAGGCCGACGGCCGCCTGGCCGAACTGACCGCGGCCGAGCGGGAGATCCACGCCCTGGTCGAGTCCCGCACCCGGCCCACCTGGGACGCGGTCTGGCGGGGGCTCGACGCCCTGTGCACGCTGCCCGAGGGGCCGCGCGCCACGGACCGCTGGACCCGCGACCGCTGGTCGTTCACCGGTCACCGCGACCGGGTCGCGGCGGGCGAGCCTCCGCAGCCGCGCCGCGACGACGCGGTGACGGCGGCGAACAAACTGGCCACACGCGAGCGCGAGCAGGCCCGCCTCGACGCCCAGGAGGCGCTCGACGACCCCCTCGTCATGGCGGGCCGGCGGCTCGCCGGGGAGGCCCTGGCCGGCGAGGTGACGGAGGTCGTCCCGGCGTACAACGAGAAGAAGCGCCCGCGCCCGCTGATCACCCTGCGCACGGACGACCGCCCGCATCTCGGGGAGCGCGTGAAGGTGTACCGCTCCCTGGACGGCAAGGCGCAGACCGCCGAGTTCGTGGGCTACGACGACGCGGCCGAGGACACGGTCGTCCTGCGGCTCCTCGACAAGATGGGGCGCGGCAAGGAGCCGGACCCGGGCTCCGTGCCGGACAAGGGCGAGCGGGTGTGCTGGACGCTGTTCGAGCACGAGCAGCGCGGCGGCCCGAAGCTGCCCGAGCCGGAGGAGACCCCGTGGACCCACGGCGGCCCGCCGGGCGCCGGGGCCGAGGCGCCCGACACCGCGACGACGGAGGACATCCTGTGACGACCGCCAGCGCCTCGCTCCCCGCCGACGACGTCTTCGACCCCGGCGCCGAGGCCGCCCGCGCCACCGCCGCGATCCTGCACGACACCCTGCACAGCGAGGCCCGCGGCGTGGTCGTGGACTCGCCGCCCGGAGCGGGCAAGTCGACGCTCGTCGTGCGCGCCGCGCTCGAACTGGCCGACGCCGGGCGCCCGTTGATGATCGTCGCGCAGACGAACGCGCAGGTCGACGATCTCGTCCTGCGCCTGCACGAGAAGCGCCCCGGCCTGCCCGTCGGACGGCTGCACAGCAGCGACCCGGACGCGTACGACAAGACGCTCGACGATCTGCCGACGGTACGGCTGTCGACCAAGGTCGGCGATCTCGCGCCGCTGCCCGTCGTCATCTCGACGGCGGCGAAGTGGGCGCACGTGAAGGTCGAGGACGCCGGGGGTCCGTGGCGGCACGCGATCGTCGACGAGGCGTACCAGATGCGCGGTGACGCGCTGCTGGCCGTGGCCGGGCTGTTCGAGCGGGCGCTGTTCGTGGGCGACCCGGGGCAGCTCGACCCGTTCTCGACGGTCGGCGCGGAGCAGTGGGCGGGGCTGTCCTACGACCCGTCGGCGTCGGCGGTGTCGACGCTGCTCGCCCACAATCCCGAGCTGCCGCAGCACGAACTCCCGGTCTCCTGGCGGCTTCCGGCGTCGGCGGCGCCGCTGGTGTCGGCCGCGTTCTACCCGTACACGCCGTTCCGCAGCGGCACCCGGGAGGGCGATCGCACGCTGGAGTTCCGTGCGGCGTCGGACGGTTCGGGCGTCGACCGGGTCATCGACGAGGCGGCGCGGGCCGGCTGGGGTCTGCTGGAGCTGCCCGCCGCGCACACGCCGCGCACCGACCCGGAGGCGGTGCGGGCGGTGGCGCTCGTGGTGCGGCGCCTCCTCGACCGCGACGGGCTCACGACCTCCGAGCGCGGGCCGGATCCGGCGCCGCTGACGGCGGACCGGATCTGTGTCGGCACCGCCCATCGCGACCAGGCCGCCGCCGTGCGCTCCGCGCTGGGCGGGCTCGGGGTGCACGGGGTCACCGTGGACACGGCGAACCGTCTTCAGGGGCGGGAGTTCGACGTCACCGTGGTGCTGCATCCGCTGTCGGGGCGGCCCGACGCGACGGCGTTCCACTTGGAGACCGGGCGGTTGTGCGTGCTCGCCTCGCGGCATCGGCATGCGTGTGTCGTGGTGTGCCGGGAGGGGGTCGCGGATCTCCTCGACGCGCATCCTTCGGCGGAGCCGGTGCAGTTGGGGGTGACGGTGAGGTTTCCGGACGGCTGGGAAGCGAATCACTCCGTGTTGAGCCGGTTGTCGGAGCATCGGGTCGCTTGGGGCTGAGGGTCGTTCGTCCGCGGCTCCGGTGGGGGCTGGTCGCGCAGTTCCCCGCGCCCCTGAAACGAGCTTCGCTCGTCCAGGAGAGGGGTTCGCCGGGTGTGGGCGGTGGCCCTCTTGCGGGAGCGCGGACAATGGAGGGTGGCCCGGGGGACGAAAACGGGCCGTACACCCAGCACGAGGAGGACCACCATGGCGGAGCCCGAGGGGCAGCGCCGTCCGCGCTTGCGGCCCGCGCCGTTGATCTTCGAGCCCGCGGAGGCCGCCGCCGACCCGGAGCACTTCTTCGACCTGGAGTCCGTCGAGGACCCCCGCGAACTGCTCTCCCGCGCCACGGAACTCACTCACGCGTTCCGCGCGGCGGCCGACCGCTCCGTCGAGTTCCAGGCGATCGCGGCGGCCCAGCTCGCCGACCCGCGCCGGTTCGACCGGCTGACGGCTGCGGACATCGCGGAGCGCGCGGAGTGGACCGAGGACTACGCCAAGAAGATGGTCGAGTTCGGCCGTGACCTGCTGCGCGGCAACGCCGAGCCGACGGCCTGAGCACCGGTCAAGGACTCTTGGCATATGCCAGAGGGGCAAGATACTCCACCCCGCCCCCTCCTGTCCTGATTTCCCGCAACCCTTTGGAGCCGCAGCCTCACCCCCTGTAGATGTAGAAACATGAGCGCCACGCCTCCCCCCGTCGCCCCCGCCCCCATCGACCAGACCGCGACCCACGACCGTTTCGACGTCTCGGGGGTGACTCCCGAGGGTGCGGCGTGGCTCGCCTCCGCAGGAACGTATCCGCGCTCCGCGCTCGCCCACTGGGAGTCCCGCCCGACCGCTCCGGTGGTGCTGCCCTGCGGTTCCGTGTTCGACGTGGTGAACGTGCCCGCGATCTTCGGACGGCGGATGTTAGACCGGCTCTGGGACGAGGGGCCCGGGTCCGGGCCGGTCGCCGCGCACCGGGGCCGCATGCTCCTGTTCGCCGCGCCGGGCACCGCTCAGCGCCTGCCGTCGCTGCTGCGCTGGGAGGAATGGGGGCCAGCGGTGCCGCCGCTGCTCTGTCACGGGAGCGGGGACGCGGTGACCGTGCCGGCGCCGTCGGTGCCCGCCGAGCCGCAGCAGCCGTCGCGCTGGGTGGTCGCTCCGGACACCCGTCATCCCTGGCTGCCGGGGGCCGAGGTACTGCTGTGGGCGTGTGTCCGGGCGGCCCGGGCCGCCGCGCACTCCACGGTCCAGGTATCGATTTTTCCTGCCGCCGATCTCAGTGCTAATGTCTACGACGTCAGCCGGCGCCATTAGCTCAGTTGGTTAGAGCAGCGGACTCTTAATCCGCGTGTCCGGGGTTCGAGTCCCTGATGGCGCACCTGAAACGAAGGCCCCCCGCTTGTGCGGGGGGCCTTCGTCGTTGCCGGTCGTCTGCGGCCCGGTGGACTACCCCGTCGTCACCTTCACCGTCCACGACCCCGACGACGTCCGGTCCCCCACCTCCACGCGGAGCTTCTCGCCCGGGACCGAGAAGCTTTCGCCCTCCTGGACCGGGGCGTCCGCCAGCGGCGGGTAGACCGAGTCGCCGTAGCAGGCCTCCGTGGACGGATGGGAGTCGAGCACCTGGACCGGCCCGGCACCGGAGGCGGAGTCGCTGCGGACGCGGTAGACGAGGACCCCCTGGGAGCAGGTGGCGTCGTCGTTGCCGCCCGCACCCCGGGCCTCCAGGGCGATGGCGCTGGACGGCCCGGTGCGCACGACGGCCAGCTTCGTACCGTCACCGGTGCCGAACGGCACCCCCGCCACCCGCGGCGCCGTGCTCAGCGGCTCCAGGGTCAGCCGGGTGTCCCCGGGATGCGTCACGCACGTCACCTGCCGCGACGGCAGCCAGCCCAGCTTCCACTTGTGCCAGCCGAAGAAGTCGGGGGCGAGCCCGAACTGGCTGCCCATGACGTCCCAGTCGCCGACGTACGTGTCCCAGTCCCCCTCGCCGTCGGTCGGCCGGTGGTAGAGATCGGGCAGGTCGAAGACGTGGCCGGTCTCGTGCGCGAGGACGTTGCGGTCCGGCGGGTGGTGCTCGAAGACGGTGACGATCCGGCGGATGTCGGTGCCGTCCGCGCGCATCGGCCGGTCGAAGTTCACGACCTTCGTCGCGTCCGAGTCGACACCGGGCGCGTCCGGATCGGCGACGAAGTACACGAGGTCGTACTTGCTGAAGTCGGTCGCCGGATCCGCCGCCGCGAGGGCGTCCCGCAGATAGGCGCTGCGGTGCGCCGGGCTCCAGTCGCGCTTTATGGCGTACGAGGTCGAGGTCTGCGGCATCTCGATCCACGTCCGCTGCGGGTGCGGAACGAGGCGGAACTTGCCGTACGAGGCGCGCTCGAAGAAGTCGCTGGTGGCCGGGAAGTAGTCGGCCGCCAGCTGCTCCGGGGTGGTCGTCGGCGTCCAGTCGGGGAAGGAGAGGAAGACCATGACCGCGTTGAGGGGCTTGACGGGACGCGGATAGGTGGAGTTCCAGGAGTCCAGGCCCTCGGAGTGGTGGGCCGCGGTGCGCTCCAGGGCGCACGGCCCCGCGTAGGGCGGCGCGGCCGCCGCGGGACCCGCGACCAGACCGGTGGCGGCCAGGGCGGTGAGAGCGGTCAGCGCGGCGGCGGTGGCACGCAGACGGCGCTTGTCCACTCCCCCGAGTGGCTGCGGACGCGGCAAGTCGACCTCCGGACGGGGAATGCGGGATACCCCACCCAGACTGTGTGCAGTTGTCACACTTCGCCCTGTTTATCTGGCCCGGACGAGTGAGCGGCCGACACCCCGGCGGTCACCGAACGTCACAGATGATCCAGGCCGGTCGCCGCTCGGAAGAAGCCCGGCCCGGCCCGAGCAGAAACGATCTGCCGGTCCCCCGGTGCCCCCACCGGGACCGCCTCGGTGTGCGCCACAGGCTGGATAGGCCGTCCGACCTGCCTCTATGATCGGCACACTTTCCTGCCGGGACCCGGCCGCACCAGAACACGCATCCAGACGACGCACTGCGGGAGCGAACGGTGAGCGCACAGCCCGATGGGCCCACGACGGTGACCGAGGCGTCCGCACCGCTCCGGCGCCCCGAATCCCTCACGGAGAGTGGCCGCTCACGCCAGGACTTCCCGGATGCCGCCTGCCGGTCCGCGTTCCTCGCCGCGCCCCTCCCCATGGCGGTCGTCGACCGCGCGGGGCTGATCGTCGGGGCCAACCACGCGGCGCTCGCCCTGCTCGGCGGCGAGAGCGACCAGCCGGTCGTCGGACGCCTGGCCGCCGAGCTGCTCGACCTCTCCGCCGACCCGCGCACCCGGGACGCGTACCAGGACGTGCTGCACGGCCGGCAGGCCCGGCTCTCGCGCACCCGGCGCCTCAAGCACCCCGTCGGCCACTCGGTGTGGACCCGCGTCACGCTCGCGCCGGTGCCGGGCACCGAGGTCGTCCTCGTCTCCCTGCACGACCTCAGCGCCCATCGCGAGCTGCGGTCCCGGCTGCGCCATCTCCAGATGCACGACCCGGTGACGCAGCTGCCCAACCGCACGCTGTTCTTCGAGCGGCTCACCGCCGCCCTGGAGGCGGGCGCCTACGACGAGACGGGCACGACCGGCCGGGTGGGCCTGTGCTATCTGGATCTCGACGGGTTCAAGGCGGTCAACGACACCCTGGGCCACCACGTCGGCGACCGGTTGCTGGCCGCCGTCGCGCAGCGGCTCGGGCACTGTGCGGAGCGGGCCCGGCACACCTCCGGCGCCCCGCTGGTGGCCCGGCTCGGCGGCGACGAGTTCGCGCTGCTCGTGGAGGAGTCGGCCGGCACCGAGCAGGCGACCGATCTGGCCGAGTCCGTGCTGACCGCGCTGCGCGAGCCGTTCGACCTGGCCGGGCAGCGGCTGTCGGTCTCCGCGTCGGTCGGCGTCGTCGAGCGGCAGGCCGTCGGGACGACGACCACGGGGCTGATGCAGGCCGCCGACACCACGCTGTACTGGGCGAAGGCCGACGGCAAGGCCCGCTGGACCCTGTTCGACCCGGAGCGCAACGCCCATCGCATGACCCGGCAGGCCCTGTCGTCGGGGCTGCGGCCGGCCGTCGAGCGGGGCGAGTTCGTCCTGGAGTACCAGCCGCTCGTCCAGCTGGCGGACGGTGCGCTGCGCGGCGTCGAGGCGCTGGTGCGCTGGCGGCACCCGCAGTTCGGGCTGCTCACGCCGAATCGGTTCATCGGGCTCGCCGAAGAGGACGGTTCCATCGTGCAGTTGGGGCTGTGGGTGCTGCGCACGGCATGCGCGCAGGCGCGCCGCTGGCAGCTGGAGAACCCGGCGGCGCCGCCCGTCTTCGTCAGCGTGAACGTCGCGGTGCGGCAGGTGTGGGACTCGGACCTGGTGGCCGACGTCGCGCGGATCCTCGCGGAGACCGGTCTCGCGCCCGAGCTGCTACAGCTGGAGCTGACCGAGTCCGCCGTCATGGGCTCGGCCGGGCGGCCGCTGCAGGCGCTCCAGTCCCTCAGCGACATGGGCGTGCGCATCGCCATCGACGACTTCGGGACCGGGTACTCGAACCTGGCCTATCTGAGCAGGCTCCCGGTCTCCGTCCTGAAGCTGGACGGGTCGTTCGTGCGCGGTTTCCAGTACGAGGACGGGGCGGCACCCAGCGATCCGGCCGACGCGATGATCGTGGAGGCGCTGGTGCAGCTGGCGCACCGGCTCGGGCTCACCGTGACCGCGGAGTGCGTGGAAACGGCCGAGCAGGCGGAGCGGCTGCGCCGGATCGGGTGCGACACCGGCCAGGGGTGGCTCTACTCCCGGCCGGTGGCGCCGGACCGCATCTCCCGCCTGCTGGCGCCCGCCTCCTGACCCCGTCAGCCCTGCGGCATCCCGTAGGCGTCCGCGATGAGTTCGTAGCTGCGCAGCCGGATCTCACCGGTGTGGGCGTTGGCCGTGAGCATCAGCTCGTCGGCGCCGGTGCGCTTCTGGAGGTCGTCGAGGCCGGAGCGGACCTCGTCGGCGGTGCCGTGGATGACGTTGGAGTTCCAGGAGTCGATGAAGTCCCGCTCCATCTCGTTGAACTGGTACGCCTCCGCCTCCTCCGGCGTCGGGACCAGGCCGGGGCGGCCGGTGCGCAGCCGCACCATGTTGAGCGCGGCGGCCAGCACCTGGCGGCGGGCCTCCGTGCCGTCGTCGTCGGTCGCGAGCGCCGAGACGCCGATCAGGGCGTAGGGCTCGGACAGGACTGAAGAGGGCCGGAACGACTCGCGGTACAGGTCCAGCGCGGGGATGGTGTTCTGCGCCGAGAAGTGGTGCGCGAAGGCGAACGGCAGGCCCAGGGCGCCGGCGAGGCGGGCGCTGAAGCCGGAGGAGCCGAGCAGCCAGACCGGGGGGCGGTGCGGGTCCTGGACACCGCCGGGGGAGGTGGCCTGGACCGGGCCCGGGACCGCGTGGATCCGGGAGTACGGGTGCCCGTCGGGGAAGTCGTCGTCCAGGAAACGGATCAGCTCCGCGAGCTGCTGCGGGAAGTCGTCGGCGCCTTCGTTGAGGCGGTCCGAGCGGCGCAGGGCGGCGGCCGTGGCGCCGTCGGTGCCGGGGGCGCGGCCGAGGCCGAGGTCGACGCGGTGCGGGGCGAGGGCTTCCAGGGTGCCGAACTGCTCCGCGATGACCAGGGGGGCGTGGTTGGGCAGCATGACGCCGCCGGAGCCGAGGCGGATGCGGTCCGTGTGGGCGGCCAGGTGGGCCAGGATCACGGCCGGGCTGCTGGACGCGACGCCGGGCATCGAGTGGTGCTCGGCGACCCAGTAGCGGTGGTAGCCGCGGCGTTCGGCGAGGCGGGCGATGTCGACGCCGGTGGCCAGGGCCTGGGACGCGGTGCGGCCTGCTCCTACGGTGACCAGGTCCAGGACCGAGAGGGGGGTGGGGGCGGTGCCGTGGGCTGCGCCGCGGATCTCGTCTTGGGTGGCCGGCACGGGGTCCTCCTGCGTGGCTTTGCGTGTATCTGGGCTGGACCCCGGCGTAACGGAGGCGCACTCCGCTTTATTCCCCCGGTTCGTCGGCTGCGGGCCGGTGGGGGCTGGTCGCGCAGTTCCCCGCGCCCCTTCTCGGTTGTCGGTCGCCTGCGGGCCGGTGGCCTCTTCTCGCGCAGTTCCCCGCGCCCCTGAAACGAGCTTCGCTCGTCCAGGGGCGCGACCAGCCACGACGGTGGCGCGGTCGAACGGCTACACCTGGATCACCGGCTCCTTCGTGAACAGGGCACCCAGAGCGGGAGCGTTCACTCGGCGGTCCACCAGGCGCAGCGCCTCCCAGACGGTGACCTGGTTGGCGGTGAGCACCGGCTTGCCGAGTTCCCGTTCGAGATCGGAGATGTGCGCGGCGGTGTGCAGCGCCGTGTCCGGGAGGAGGACCACTTCGGCGTCCGGATGGTCACCGGCCCGCGCCATGGCGAGGACCTCGTCCCAGCCCCAGGTGCCCACCTCGGCAGCGGTGATGATGCCGCTGCCGCGCACCGAGAGCACCTCCGCACCGGCCGCCTTGAGGAACGTGGCGAAGTGGTCCGCGACGTCCGACGGATAGGTCGCCGCGACCGCCACCCGCCGCACCCCCAGCTCACCGATCGCGTGCGCGAAGGCGAAGGACGTGCTGGACGCGGGCAGCCCCGCGGCCTGCGCGAGGCCGCGGACCTGGTCGTGGGCGCCGTCCCAGCCGAAGACGAAGCTGCCGGACGTGCACGCCCAGACCACCGCCTCGGCGCCGGACAGCCGCAGCTCCTCGACCCCGGCCGCGAGCCGCTCCGGCGCGCCCATGCGCAGCAGCGCGTCGACGCGGTGCGCGTCCTCGCCGATGTCGGTGTGCACGACGGCCAGCCGTACGTCGCTGTCGATCAGCATCTCGATCCGCGGATAGTCGTCCTCCGCGGAGTGTCCGGGGTAGAGAAATCCGAGCGCTGTCATGCTCTAAGCCCACCCTTCCTGGCCCTCCGGAAGTTCCGGAAGGCGCTGTTCTGCCTGACGTCCTGGCACGGGCCACTGCCGGCGTGCAGCAGGGTCGAGCAGCGCCTGGTAGGGGCCCACTGCTCGCGTACCCAGTCGGGCGAGGGCTGCCCACATCGTGACCTGATTCGCCGAGATCACCGGCATCCGCAGTTCGGCCTCCAGCTGCGGGATGACGTCGTAGGTGGGCAGGTTCGTACAGCTGATGAAGAGCGCGTCGGCGCTGTCGCCGACCGCAGCGCGCGCCATGTCGGCCACGTCCCGGTAGGGGACCTTCCAGATGTGCCGGGTCAGCCCGAGATAGGCCCGCCCCACCACGGTGATGCCCGCCTCCGCCAGGTACTCCTCCAGCGACTCGGTGACGGAGCGGGTGTACGGGGTGACGAGCGCGATGCGGCGCGCGCCGAGGTCGGCGAGGGCGTCGAGCAGCGCCCCCGATGTGGTCACGGACGGAAGCTCCCCGGCCCTGCGCATGGCCTCGCACATGGCGCGTTCCCCGGCGATGCCGCCGACGAAGCTGCCCGAGGTGCAGGCGTACGCGAGGACCTGCGGTTCGGCGGCGCCGAGCGCCCGGACCGCCTCGCCGAGCGTCTCGTGCTCGCTGACCAGGCGGGCCAGGTCGAGGCTGACCTCGACGGGCACGAACGGGGTTCGGGTGAGGTGAAGGGAGATGTCGTCGGGTACCCAGCGCCACAGTTCACGGTCGAGGGCGAAGTCGAACGGTGCGACAACGCCGACGCCGCGCTGCGGCTGCGGTCCCCCCAGGAATGAGACGTCCATAGAGCATGCCCCAGGTTCAGCTGACGTGATGAGTGCCGATGCGATGCTTGAGCCGGCGATGCGCCGGGACGTCGGGACAGCGACGAGGGCGGGAACCCGCGTACGGGGTACCGCTGTTGACGAAGGTAGGTTCAGGTGCCAGCGTGGTCAATCCGCGCATGTCAGATGGGATGCCGTGAGACGGCGCACACCGCCCACAGTTCATGATCCCGATGTTCCCGACTTGTCCATCAACAGGAAAGCGGAGCTTCGTTGCGAAACGATTTCCCCTCGATGTCCGGTCCGGACGCGCGTCGGCCCACGGTGCTCGTCCTCGACGCCGCGCCGCCCGCACCACCACCCCGGCTGGGGGTGCTGACCGGCCGGGCCCGGGTCCTGCACGCCAAGGACGCCACCGAACTGCGTGATCAACTCCCGTACGCGGATGCCCTGCTGGTCTGGGACTTCCTGTCGGACGCGGTGCGCGAGGCGTGGCCGGGGCGGGGTGCGCGCCCCGCCTGGGTGCACACGGCGAGCGCGGGGGTGGACCGGCTGATGTTCCCCGAACTCGTCGCGTCGGACGCGGTGTTGACCAACGCGCGGGGCGTCTTCGACCAGCCGATCGCCGAGTACGTGGCCGCGCTCGTCCTCGCGATGGGCAAGGACCTGCCCGCCACGATCGGCTTCCAGGCGAACCGGGAGTGGCGGCATCGCGAGACGCAGCGGATCGCCGGGACGCGCGCCTGTGTCGTCGGCACCGGCCCCATCGGGCAGGCGATCGTGAAGCAGCTCAAGGCACTCGGCATCACGACGGCGCTGGTCGGGCGGCGGGCCCGGGCCGGGGTGCACGGCCCGGCCGACCTGGACCGGCTGCTCGCCCGCGCCGACTGGGCGGTGTGCGCGGCGCCGCTGACGGACGAGACGCGCGGCATGTTCGACGCCCGCCGGTTCGGTGTGATGCAGCCGTCCGCGCGGTTCATCAACGTCGGGCGCGGGCCGCTGGTCGTGGAGTCCGACCTGGTGGACGCCCTGCGCAAGCGGTGGATCGCGGGCGCCGCGCTCGATGTCTTCGAGCACGAGCCGCTGCCCGCCGACAGCCCGCTGTGGACCGCCCCGGGGTTGATCGTCTCCCCGCACATGAGCGGCGACACGGTGGGCTGGCGGGACGAACTGGGGCGTCAGTTCGTGGAGTTGTTCGGCCGCTGGGAGAACGGACGGCCGCTGATGAATGTAGTCGACAAGAAACGTGGGTATGTCCCCGGAAGCTGATCAATGAACGCCGCTCGATGAACGCAGATCAGTGAACGCCGATCGATGAACCACTGACGCACCGGACCCCTGGCACTGGAGGACGGATGACGGCCGAGCTCACCGGACTGACCGCGCAGGAACTCCTCGACGGCTACCGCAAGGGCGAGTTCAGCCCCGTGGACGCCACCCGGGCCGTGCTGGCCCGGATCGAGGAGACCGAGCCCGCGCTGAACGCGTTCGTGCGCGTCGACGCCGAGGGGGCGCTCGCGGAGGCCGAGGAGAGCGCCGGACGCTGGCGGCGCGGCGAGCCGCGGGGCCTGGTCGACGGGGTCCCGGTGACGGTCAAGGACATCCTGCTGCAGCGCGGAGCGCCCACGCTCAGGGGGTCGAAGACGGTCCGGGCGGAGGGGAGTTGGCCGGAGGACGCGCCGTCGGTCGCCCGGCTGCGCGAGCACGGCGCCGTGTTCGTCGGCAAGACGACCACGCCCGAGTTCGGCTGGAAGGGCGTCACGGACTCGCCCCTGTCGGGCGTGACCCGCAATCCGTACGACACCGCGCGCACCGCCGGCGGCTCCAGCGGCGGCAGCGCGGCGGCGGTCGCCGTCGGCGCGGGCCCGCTGTCGCTCGGTACGGACGGCGGCGGCTCGGTGCGCATCCCGGCCGCCTTCTGCGGCATCTTCGGGCTCAAGCCGACGTACGGGCGGGTGCCGCTGTATCCGGCGTCCGCGTTCGGCACGCTCGCGCACGTGGGGCCGATGACGCGCACCGCGGCCGACGCGGCGCTGCTGATGGACGTGATCTCCGGCCCCGACCCGCGCGACTGGTCGGGGCTCGCCCCGGCGGGCGGCGGCTTCCGCGAGGGGATCCAGGGCGGCGTGCGCGGGCTGCGGGTCGCGTTCTCGCCGTCGCTGGGCGGGCAGGTCGCGGTGCGGGCGCCGGTCGCGGCCGCGGTGCGCTCGGCCGTCGAACGGCTCGCCGGGCTCGGCGCGTACGTGGAGGAGGCCGACCCGGACTTCACCGATCCGGTCGAGGCCTTCCACACCCTGTGGTTCAGCGGGGCGGCCCGCGTCACGCAGCGGCTGTCGGCCGCGCAGCGCGGGCTGCTCGATCCGGGGCTGCGGGAGATCTGCGCGCAGGGGGCGCAGATGAGCGCGCTGGACTATCTCGCCGCGGTGGACGTGCGGATGGAGCTGGGGCGGCGGATGGGCGTCTTCCACTCGACGTACGACGTGCTGGTCACACCGTCGCTGCCGGTCACCGCGTTCGAGGCCGGGGTGGAGGTGCCGCGGGGGTCCGGGCTGCGGCGGTGGACGGGCTGGACGCCGTTCACGTACCCGTTCAACCTCACCCAGCAGCCGGCCGCGACCGTCCCGGTCGGGGTCGACGGGAACGGTCTGCCGGTCGGGCTCCAGGTGGTGGGCGCCCGTCACCAGGACGGGCTGGTTCTCCGGGTGGCGCATGCCCTTTATGAGGCCGGGGTCGCGGGGATCGACGCTCCGTAACGGGGTCCGGGCCACGGGGCTCCGCCCCGGACCCCGCTCCTCAATCGCCGGAGGGGCTTGATTTTCTGCCTAGACCCGGCGGAAGCCCAAGGTCTCCCCCACCGCCCCGCTGCGCCACAGGTCCTGACACGCCTCGGCCATGTCGTCGAGGCCCTCCACCACTTGGCCCCACACGATGCCGGGCACCCACCCCACATCGCCGTTCATGAGCAGGTTGTTGCGCTCGTAGAACAGGGCGAGGTCGATCACGGGCGACCCGGCGCTGAGGCCGGCGCCGGAGCCGTAGCCGTAGGACTGCGAGCCCAACTGCGTCCCGTTGAAGGAGAAATAGCAGAGGTCGCCGGGAATGGGCGTCACGGTCGGGTTCTCCAGCGGTGGCTCCTGTTCCGCGAATGCCGGGAACAGGGCGTAGATCTCGTTGCGCGCGTATTTGGCGTGGTAGACGTCGGAGACGAGCGGCAGCGCGTCCCAGACGGCCGCGCAGGTCAGCGGCGCGCGGTCGTCGAGGAGTCTGGCCGTGCAGGCAACTCCCCTCTTGGCCAGGGAGACTTCGATGAAACGGGTGCCGGATTCAGTCGTGGAGTCAGCCATGCGTTCCATGGTCGTCCCGGGCCACCCCTCGCGGTCAAGACCGCATCAGCCGCAACAGGGGCGTGAATTGATCGGCATGGTTCGGTTCCGTTCGGGTAGCCGCGCGCCCATGGCTCCACCAACAGAGATACGTACGAACGGGAAACCGGTCAGAAGACAGGGTGTCCGCAGACGATCACTGCTCGCCGGCGTCGGAGCGCTCGGCGCGGCCGGTGCTCTCGGCGCTGCGGGCTGCAGCAGGGTGCCGAGCGGTGACACGCTCGCCCGGCTCCGGTCACAGGGAACCGTGCGACTCGGCATCGCGGGAGAGGTGCCGTACGGATACATCGACGACAGCGGGAAGTTCACCGGCGAGGCGGTGGAACTGGCCAAAGTGATCTTCAAACGGCTGGGTGTCGCCAAAGTGCAGCCGGTCGCGACCGACTTCGCCTCGCTCATCCCCGGCCTGAACACGCAGCAGTTCGACGTGGTGTCCGCCGGGATGTACATCAACAAGGAACGCTGCCAGCAGGTCATCTTCGCGGACCCCGAGTACCAGATGCTGGACTCCTTCATCGTCGCCAAGGGCAACCCGAAGAACCTGCACTCCTACGCCGACGTCGTGAAGGCGAAGGCGAAGTTCGGCACCGGCACCGGCTACGCGGAGATCCAGTACGCGGTGGACGCGGGCTACAAGGAGTCCGACATCGTGATCCTCCAGGATCAGGTGGCCGGGCTCAACGCCGTGGAGGCCGGACGCATCGACGTCTTCGCGGGCACCGCCCTGACCACGCGCGAGGTCACCAGGAAGAGCCGCAAGGCGGAGCACACCACGCCGTTCGCTCCGCTGGTGGACGGCAAGAAGCACATCGACGGCGGCGGCTTCACCTTCCGGCGCGCCGACACCGGGCTGCGGGACGCCTTCAACGTCGAGATCCACAAGATGAAGAAGAGCGGCGAGCTGTTCCGGATTCTCCAGCCGTTCGGCTTCACGAAGGCGGAGATGACGACGCTGACCGCCGAGGAGCTGTGCCGATGACCTCCGGACTGTGGGAACACTGGGTACTGCCGGGCATCTGGGTCACGATCCAGCTGACCCTCTACAGCGCCGCCCTCGCGACGGTGGTCGCCTTCGGCGTCGGCGCGGCGCGCACCCACCGGCTGTGGATCGTACGGTTCGTGGCCGGTGTGTACACCGAGATCTTCCGGGGCACCTCTGCCCTGGTCCTGATGTTCTGGATCTTCTTCGTCCTGCCGCAGCTCGCGGGCTGGTCCCTCGTACCGATGTGGGCGGCCGTGCTCGCGCTCGGCCTGTCCTACGGCGCGTACGGCGCGGAGATCGTCCGCGGTGCCCTGAACGCGGTGGCACCCGCGCAGCGCGAGGCGGGGGTCGCGCTGAGCTTCACGCCGTGGCAGCGCATGCGGCTGATCCTGCTGCCGCAGGCCGTCCCGGAGATGATCCCGCCGTTCTCGAACCTGCTGATCGAGCTGCTCAAGGGCACCGCCCTGGTGTCGCTGCTCGGCATCGGTGACGTGTCGTTCGCCGCGTACCTGGTGCGTCTCGCGACGACGGAGAGCGCGGAGATCTACACGATCACGCTCGTCGTCTACTTCGTGATCGCGTTCCTGCTGACGCGCGGGATGCGCGCGCTGGAGAAGAAGACCAAGGCAGGACTCGGGCAGAAGCCCGCCTCAGGAACCGGAGTCATGCGCAAGCTCAGCCTCCGCCGGCAGAACGAGACCGCTCAGCTCCCCGTGGGCGGAGGAGGTGCCCAGTGATCACCACCGCCGCGACCGGCTGGGACTGGTCCGCCGTCAGCGACTTCATGCCGCACTTCTGGGACGGCGTCCTCGTCACCCTCCAGGTCCTGCTGTACGGCTCGCTGATCTCCTTCAGCGTCGGTCTGCTCTGGGCCCTCGCCTTCCGGGCGCCCACGCGCTTCGTCCGCTGGCCCGTCGGGCTGGTCACGGAGTTCATCCGCAACACCCCGCTCCTGGTCCAGCTGTTCTTCCTGTACTTCGTGCTGCCCGAGGCGGGCATCCAGTTCTCCGCGCTGACCACGGGCGTCGTCGCGATCGGCCTGCACTACTCGACGTACACCGCGCAGGTCTACCGCGCGGGCATCGAGGCCGTGCCGGTCGGCCAGTGGGAGGCGGCCCGCGCGCTGAGCCTGCCCTACCGCAAGACGTGGACCGCGGTGATCCTGCCGCAGGCGATCCGCCGCGTCGTGCCCGCGCTCGGCAACTACGTGGTGGCGATGCTGAAGGACACCCCGCTGCTCGCGGGCATCGGCGTCCTGGAACTGCTCCAGCGCTCCCGACTCCAGGCGGCCCAGACGTTCCAGTACACCGAGGCCCTCACCGTCGTCGGTGTGGCCTTCATCGTCATCTCCTACCTCGCCTCCCTCCTTCTGCGATCCCTGGAGCGCCGCCTTGTCCACTGACACGAACCTGTCCAACGAGCAGCCCAACCCCGCGGTGGACGGCAGCGAGCTGATCCGCTTCGACAAGGTCGTGAAGCGGTTCGGCACCAACACCGTCCTGGACGAGCTGGACTTCTCGGTCGCCTCCGGCAAGCACGTGACGCTGATCGGCCCGTCGGGCTCCGGCAAGACGACGATCCTGCGGCTGCTGATGACGCTGCTCAAGCCCGACGAGGGCACGATCAAGGTGGGCGGCGAGTACCTCACCCACGAGCAGAAGAACGGCAAGCTGGTCCCGGCCGGGGAGAAGCACGTCCGCGAGGTCCGCAAGAACATCGGGATGGTCTTCCAGCAGTTCAACCTCTTCCCGAACATGAAGGTGCTGCGCAACATCACCGAGGCGCCGGTCACCGTCCTCGGCCTGTCCAAGGACGAGGCCGAGGAGCGGGCCCGCGAGCTGCTCGACATGGTGGGGCTCGGCGACCGCATCGACGCGTACCCCTCGCAGCTCTCCGGCGGCCAGCAGCAGCGGGTGGCCATCGCGCGGGCGCTCGCCATGCGTCCGCAGGTGCTGCTGCTCGACGAGGTGACGTCCGCGCTCGACCCCGAGCTGGTGGCGGGCGTCCTCGACGTCCTGCGCGACATCGCGCACACCACCGACATCACCATGCTCTGCGTGACCCACGAGATGAACTTCGCCCGGGACATCTCCGATCAGGTGCTGATGTTCGATGCCGGCCGGGTGATCGAGTCCGGATCGCCGGAGAAGATTTTCAGCGACCCCGAGCATGAGCGCACCCGGGAGTTCCTCAGCGCGGTCCTGTGACCAGCCGCGCCCTGATCGTGACATGACTTTGGCATATGCCAGGGTGGCGCGTTCCTGCTGAGAGGGTCCGGAACGCGCCACCAATCTCCCCAACCACCGCCCCATCTGTGGGTGTTGGCGGCTATCGTGGACGAAGCCAGCTGTCCGGAAACTTTCCATGCAGGGGGATGCCGTGGCGCTGAAGCACGACAAGGACGCGTCGTCGTACAAGCCGCACCAGTCGGTGCAGCACGCTCTGCGCGTGCTGGACGCCGTCGCCCGCCGGGGCGTCGGCATCACCGACACGGAATTGGCGCGCGTCACCGGTCTGCCCGTGGACCAGCTGACCCAGATGCTGCGCATGCTGCGGCGCGAGGGATACGTCCAGCAGGCCGCCGACGGCGCCTATCTCGCCGGGACCACGCTCGACCAGCTCGGCGCGGCCGACGGCCACGAGTCCGCGCTCACCGCGAAGCTCCAGGTCACGCTGGACGAGCTGCGCGACACCGTGGGCGCCGCCGTCTACATCAGCCGGTACATCGACGGCGAGGTCAGAATCACGCAGTACGCGTCCGGGCCCGAGGCCCCGCCGGTGAACGAGTGGGTGGACTTCCGCGTCTCGGCCCATGCCAGTGCCGTGGGCAAGAGCCTCCTCGGGCAGCTCGACGTGAACGGGCGGCGTGATCATCTCTCCCGCCACAAGATGGCCCGGCTCACCTCGCGCACGATCACCAACGAGAAGGTGCTGCTCTCCAAGCTGGCCGCCCAGCCGGCGACCGTCCCCGTCCTGGATCTCCAGGAGTACGCGGTGGGCACGGTCTGCGCGGCCGTCCCGATCACCGCGGGTGCCTCGGTCGGCTGCCTGGCCCTGTCCCTCCCGGTCGAGCACGCCCACCGCCTCCACCACGCGGCCGACCGCCTCAACCGGAGCGCGGCGCCGGTGCTGCTGTCCCTGGCGATCTGATCACCGGGAGCCACGGTGCGGCTCCCGACAACGACGAAGGCCCCCCGCGAACGGGAGGCCTTCGTATCAGGTGCGCCATCAGGGACTCGAACCCCGGACACGCGGATTAAGAGTCCGCTGCTCTAACCAACTGAGCTAATGGCGCCGGTTGACGAGCTAAATACTACCTGGTCCGAAGGGGTGGTCCCGACCACGAGGTCACCGCGGACCGAGCAGATGGCCGCGGCCCCGCTCACGGAAGGCCGCGGCGAGACCGTCCCGCTCCCCCGGAGAGAGAACCCGGTACGCGGCAGCGCCCGGCGGCCGCCACCACAGCTCGTCGGCGCCGCCCCAGAACCCCTCCCGCCGCAGCTCCCCCCGCCGCACCTTGTTGGTCGCGGTGACCGGCATCCGGTCCACCACCCGGACGAAGCGGGGCGCCATCTTCGTACCGAGGTCTCCCTGCCCGAGCAGGAACTCGCCGAACGCCAGCGGATCGAACGCCACCCCCTCGCGCGGCGCGAGGGTCGCCATCACCTGATCCCCGGCGACCGGATCGGGCACCCCGTACACGGCGACGGCGGCCGCGTCCGGCCAGCGGGCCAGGATGTTCTCGATCATGGCGGGGGCGAGGTTCTCGCTGTCGACGCGGATCTTGTCGTCGCCGCGCCCCGCGAAGTAGAGGAACCCCTCGGCGTCCCGGTAGAAGAGGTCGCCGGTCCAGTACCAGCCGTGCTCGCGCACCCGCTCCGCGTACGCGCCGTCGTTGCGCCAGTACCCCTCGAAGGGCGAGCGTCCCCGGTTGACCAGCTCGCCGATCGCCTCGGCCCCGTTGACCAGCCGCCCGCCCGTGTCGAACGCGGCGGGCGGGCACTCCTTCTTGCTCTCCGGGTCGAGGACGACGAGGTCGTCGTGGGGCGCGGCGCGGCCGATCGCGCCCGGCGGGGTGTCGGCGGTGCGCTGCACGGCGGCGCCGCCCTCGGACGAGCCGTACCCCTCGACCAGCCGGACGCCGAACCGCGCCTCGAAGCGGGCCGCGTCCACCGCGCCCGCCTCGGTGCCGAACCCGACGCGCAGGGGGTTGTCCTTGTCGTCGGCCCGTTCCCCGGTGGCCAGGAGGTACTGGACGGCCCGGCCCACGTACGTGAAGTAGGTCGCGCCGTACCGTCGCACGTCGGGCAGGAACGCGGACGCCGAGAAGCGGCGGCGCAGCGCCACGCCCGCGCCCGCCGCGACGGCCGGTGCCCAGTCGGCGATGACCGCGTTGCCGTGGAAGAGCGGCATGCAGACGTAGTGCACGTCGTCGGGGCGGACGCCGAAGGTGGCGACCAGGGAGTGTCCGGCGGCGGCGAGCCGGCCCTGGCTGCACAGCGCGGCCTTCGGGGCGCCGGTCGAGCCGGAGGTGAAGTAGAGCAGCATGCGCGACCCGGGCCCGACGCCCGCGGCGATCTCCGGCCCGGCCCCCGCATAGGGCGCGAGCAGCTCCTGATAGGCCCCGATGTCGGTGACCAGGACGCGGACGCCGGGCAGCGCGAGCCCGTCGAGCAGGGGGAGGTGGGCGCGGTCGGTGACCAGGACCCGGACCTCCGTGTGCGTGATGTCGCGGGCGAGCTCGGCGCCGCGGCGGGTGGGATTGAGCCCGGCGACGGCGGCCCCGGACAGCGCGGCGGCGGCCAGCCACTGCGGGAACTCCGGGGTGTTGTCGAGCAGCACGCCGAGGTGCGGCTCGGCGCCGGCCGGCAGCAGGTCGCGAAGGAGCGCGGCGCGGGCGGCGGCGCCCGCGGTGACCTGGTGGTGGCTGAGCGACTGGTCCTCGTACGCGAGACCGGGCCGGTGGTCGCCCCACCGGGCCTGGACCAGTTCCGCGAAGGTACGCGTATCGGATCCCATGGCCGCGCACCATAATTGACGAACCGTCAGAAGTGGAGACCCGTGGGCTAGCCGTTGGGATCGTCGTAGACGTAGCCGTGGGGGAAGCCGTCCGGGACCTGCTCCTCTTCCGGCCCTCCCGCGGTCAGCACGGCGACCGTGACGGCGACGAGCACGGCGACCGCGACCGCCGTGAAGAGCCCGACACACCCCATGCCGACCGCGAGCGCCACCGGCCGGTAGGGCTCGGCCGTCGCCTGCTCCGGCGCGTCGGCCGCGTAGCGCACCATGACGGTGTCGCCCTCCAGGACCGTGTCGGGCCCGCCGCTCGCGGTGATGCGGACGGTGCGGCCCTCGCGCGTGGTGAACTCGTACACGCGACTGCGGTGCGTGGTCGGCGAGTCCCCGCCGGACACGGTGGTGAACACCCGCAGACAGCGCGCCTCGGACGTGCGCCCGCCGTGCCAGGCCCGCCGGATCCGCAGCGCGCGGCGCAGCAAGGCCAAGCCGATCGCCACCACTATCGCCGCGATGAGCGTCGCGATCCCGACGACGAAGAACTCCATCCCCCACCCCCGTGGTCGATCACTCCCCCGTACGCCGACGAGACCTCGTGGGCGTACGGGGAAGCTACCCGGGGCCGGACCCGGATTCGCTCAAGGGAAGCTCAGAACATCCCGGGTCAGAGCTCCCGGGTCAGAACGTGACGTCCGAGCACGCGTAGAAGGCGTTCGCCGTGTCCGCGATCGTCCACACCGCGAGGATCACGTGGTGGCCGGACTTGCCGGACGGCAGGGTGCCGGAGTGCGAGAGGGTCGCCGGGGGCTGGCCGCTGTAGGGCACCGTGAGGAACGGGGTGGCGTCCAGGGCGGCACGGGTCAGCGGCTGGCTGTCGTTCCAGCCGTTCTTGGTGACGTAGTAGCGGAAGTCCGTGGTGGAGTGCCGCGCGGTGAACTGCCATCTGAACGTGTAGCTCTGACCGCCCGTCACCTTGGTGGTCGGCCAGGCCGAGCCGTTGGGCTGCTTGGCGGCGTTGAGCTGGCCGAACTCGCCGTGGTTCGCCGAACAGATCTGCCCGTCGGCGGGACCCGCGGCCGGGAAGCCCTTGGGGCCCTCGACACTCTGCGGCTCCCATTGGATGTTTCCGCAGTTGGCGACGGTGCCGTTGGCGCAGAGCTTCTGCCTGCTGATGGGCAGGTCGGTGTAGCCGTGGCTGCTCGCGCCGCCCGCCGACAGGGCGAACGCCCCGGCGGTGGTGAGGCCGAGCAGGGCCGCGTAGATCTTCTTCCGCATGCTGCCGCTCCTGGGGGTGTGGGGACTTCCGGAAGCCGTGCGCACAGCAAGGTGCTAGGTCTAGACCAACTCCCAATGTATTGCCGGGAGTTGAACATGTCCATACCAATCGCAGACTCCGGAAGCCCCTGTTCACTCCCCCCGGCCGGTGTAGAAGGCGACCGTCAGGTCCTTCACGAGCGCCTTGCGCTCGTAGTCGTCCAGCTCCACCAGGCCCCGCGTGGTCAGCCGGGTCACCGTGTCCTCCACCGAGTCCACGACCGAGGTGAGCACACTGTCCCGGTGCTGCGCGTCGAGCGCGGCGATCCGGCGGCGCTGCATCGCGGCCGCCACCTCGGGCGCGTACTCGATCCGGGTGGGCTGCGCGGAGAACACCTCGATGCCGACCGGCTCGGCGTCCGCGGCGAGGCGGCGGGTGAGCAGGTCGCCGACGGCCTCGGCGTTGCGCAGGGTCGGCGCGTCCTCGTGGAAGGCGTCGGCGGGCAGCTGGGACAGTACCCGCGCCATGTCCGCCTCCACGCACTCGCGCAGATACGTCTCGTGGTCCTCGACCCCGAACGCGGCACGGGCCGTGTCCCTGATCCGCCACACCACGAGGACGACGACGCGCAGCGCCACCCCGTTGGCGTCGACCACGGGCATCGGCTCGCTGCGCCAGTGCCGCAGGCGTACATCCGTGCGGCGGCGCAGCAGCAGCGGGTTCACCCAGAGCAGCCCGGACTTGCGGACCGTGCCCCGGTACCGGCCGAACAGGGTGAGCACCCAGGCCCGCCCGGCGCGACCGCGCGCGAGCCCGCCGAAGCCGAACAGGGTGAGCGCCCCCGACCCGGCGACAGCCGCCCACTGCGCGGGCCCGAGCCCGGTGCCCTCGTACCGGGACAGCCCGGCGATCTCCGTGGCGACCTGCGGCAGCGCCCCGGCCCAGCCGAGCGAGGCCACCGCGCCGGCCGCGCCGGCCAGTCCGCCGAGCACCCCGAGCGCGCCGGGCAGCGCCCGTCCGCCGCGCTCCTCCAGGGCCGGGTCGACCGTGGGCGCCGGGCGGGCCGGGGCGCGCGGCGGCATCCGGCGCGGGGCCGTCGTCCGGCCGGTGCCGACCACCGCGGGGCGCAGCGGCACGGCCACCGGGTCCGGGTCGTCGCGGAAGAGAAGGTGGACCGGGATCTCGGTGGTCGCCTCGTTCTGAATGAGCCGCGCCCCGCGCGGCCGCTCCCCGGTCTCGGTGGTTTCACTCATCGCTTCCTCGTCACTCTCTCGCTCTGCCTCGGCACACTCGCCGAGACGCTGCCCGTCGCGGACATCCGTCGTCCCGGCCGCCGGTCCGGCCCCGGCCGTCGTCCCGGCCCCCGCATCGATCCCCGTGGCCGTCATGAGAAGAGCCGCCGCCAGGTCTCCGGGCCCGGAAAGCCGTCCGCCGCCGAGCCCCGCCAGCCCTGGGCGCGCTGGAACGCCTCGACGGCCCGGCGGTCCGCCTCGCCCCAGCGGGGGGTCGGGCCCTGGGCGTAGTACTTGCCGAATCCTTTCTTCGTGAGCTGTTCGCCGAGCTTCGTCACGGCGGTGCTGCTCGCGCCCGGCCGGAACGCCGACCGGCCGGGGAAGGCCGGGGCGGCCTTCGCGGCGGCGGAGCCCTTGGCGCCCGAGGCGCCCTTGCTCGCGGCCGGGATGTCCTTGCCCTTGCCGGTGACCAGGTACGACCAGGTCGTCGGCCCGGGGATCCCGTCGGCGTCGGCGCCGCTCCACCCCTGGGCCTTCTGGAAGGCCTGGGTCGCCTTACGGTCGGCGTCGCTCCAGCGCGGCCCGGGGCCCTGGCTGTAGAACCGCTTGCCGCCGCGCTCCACGAGCAGCCGCCCGAGCTGGGTGACGTAGGCGTTGTTCGCCCCGGGACCGAAGGATCCGGCGCCCGGGAACTTCGTCGTCGAGGTGCCCGCGCCGGAGGTGGACCCCGCCTGCACGCCCTTGTAGCGGTAGGCGAGGTACTTGCTGGAATTGCTCCAGTACGCGTACGGGGTGGACTGCTTCCTGGTGCCCGGCCGGGTCTGCTCGTAGGCGATGTAGTAGCTGCGCGTGTAGTCCGTCCACCCACCGAAGATCGTGACGTGCGAGCCCTTCTCCGGGTCGGACGGATTGTGGAAGAGCAGGATGTCACCGGGCTGCAGCTGCGCCTTGGTGATCCGGGTGCCGAACGCCGCGAGGCTGCCCGTCCACTCGTTGCCCGGCAGGTCCCACGCCATGGAGACGAAGCCCGAGCAGTCCTGGCGGTAGCCGTCCTTGTAGTACTTGTCCATGCTGTACGGGACCTTGGCCGCCACCCAGGTCTTGGCGCGGTTGATGATCGCCGCCCGGGTCGTGGCGCGCAGCGCCGTCTGCTGCGAGAGGTCCACCGTGCTCGCGGCCTGGCCCGGCGCTCCGTGCAGCGCGCTGGTGCCGCCCTGCGGGGTGACGTCGTCGTCGCCCGGCACGGGGTCGCCCGGTCGCGCCTCGTGCTGCCCGGCCGCGGCGGCCGGGGTGAGCTGGACACCGCCGATCACGGTGCCGGCCGCGGCGGCGACGGCCAGGGCGTGCCGCGCGCCGAGTCTGGTCCGTCCCGGGGGCGGTGCGGTCCGCCGCCACTGGACGCACCCCGCGCAGCGGCAGTCGCCCGCCGGGTCGTAGTCCTCGAATACCGGAGCCTGCATGCGATTCCCCTCACACTCCAGAGCCGCCAATGAACTGACGAGCCTCGCCGTCGCACGCAGGCAGCGTCTCAACTGTGCGGACAAACCGCATGTTGACGGTCCGAAAGATGGAAATCGGCATAAATCAACCTCCCCCTCGGCGCGTCGGCTGGCCAACGGCGGTCCGGAGCACCCCAGGAGTTCGGGTAAAGTTATGCAGGTCAGCGGGCGCCATTAGCTCAGTTGGTTAGAGCAGCGGACTCTTAATCCGCGTGTCCGGGGTTCGAGTCCCTGATGGCGCACAGCAGTACGAAGGCCTCCCACCGGCGTGGGGGGTCTTCGTCGTTCCCGTGCGGGGAGCGGTCGGCAAACCCGTCGCAAGGCCGGTAAACACCGTGTTTCGCTTCGAATCACCCTTGTGATCAGCAGGTGGGGCGCAGCACCCTGTCATGGAGCCATTGGCGCCAAATGGACTTACGGTGCACAGCAGTTGCCGTCGGGGAACGGGGCCCCGTTCACCCGGGGATGCCGAAGAGGGCATCATGCAACCGGAAGGTCGTCGTTCCAGTCTTAGATTGGGTGGGACGGTGGCCGGCCGCTGATACGCCCGGGATGGTCGAGGGGGACCGGTCACGGGCGGAGGACCGACGACCACGCGGTGACTCGCGTGCGGGGGGATGACTCAACATGACGTCGACGCCGACGGGTGCCCGCGGGCAGTTCGACCCGTCCGAGACGACCCAGCTGCGGGTGCCACCGCACCGCACCGGCGGCTTCAAGCGAATAAAGAAGAGCCTGCCGCGCTACGACTACGAGCACTACAGCCGGCTCGCCGGGCCCCTCACCCAGCCCGACCCGAGCAAGCCGTACACGGTGCAGTACCGCTCCCTGCTCTCGCAGGAGCCGCACCGGATCCGCGCGGCGCTCATGCTGGGTGCGGCCCCGCTGCTCTCGCTCGTACTGCTGTTCTGGCTGCTCCAGCCCGAGCACTGGACCGAGCGCGACTACGTGCAGTACGACTTCCTGCCGGCGCTCGACATCGTCATGCTCGTCGCGATCGGCCTGATCGAGTTCTTCCGCTGCATGAACGTGCTGTCGAACGCGCACGCGACGCTGGTCGCGAGAGACCCGATCCCGGTGGTGCCCGAGACCGGTACGAGAGTGGCGTTCCTGACCTCCTTCGTGCCCGGCAAGGAGCCGATCGAGATGGTGACGAAGACCCTGGAGGCGGCGGTCAAGCTGCGCCACCGGGGCCTTCTTCACGTCTGGCTCCTCGACGAGGGCGACGACCCGGAGGTCAAGGAGGTCTGCGCGCGGCTCGGCGTGCACCACTTCTCCCGCAAGGGCGTCGCGAAGTGGAACCAGGCGAAGGGCCCGCACCGCGCGAAGACCAAGCACGGGAACTACAACGCCTGGCTGGACGCGCACGGCGGCGACTACGACTTCTTCGCCTCGGTCGACACCGACCACGTGCCGATGCCCAACTACCTGGAGCGGATGCTCGGCTTCTTCCGCGACCCGAACGTCGGCTTCGTCATCGGCCCCCAGGTGTACGGCAATTACGACAACTTCGTCACCAAGGCCGCCGAGTCCCAGCAGTTCCTCTTCCACGCGCTGATCCAGCGCGCGGGAAACCGCTACGGCTCGCCGATGTTCGTCGGCACGTCGAACGCCGTGCGCATCAGCGCGCTCAAGCAGATCGGCGGCCTGTACGACTCGATCACCGAGGACATGGCGACCGGCTTCGAGATCCACCGCCACAAGAACCCGGCGACGGGCAAGAAGTGGCGCTCGGTGTACACGCCGGACGTGCTGGCCGTCGGTGAGGGCCCCAGCGCCTGGACGGACTTCTTCACCCAGCAGATGCGCTGGTCGCGCGGTACCTACGAGACGATCCTCAAGCAGTACTGGAAGGGCTTCTTCACGCTCCCGCCGAGCAAGCTCTTCAACTACACGATGATGATCATCTTCTACCCGATGGCCGCCATGAACTGGATTCTGGCGGCGCTGAGTTGCGCCCTGTTCCTGGGCCTCGGCGCCTCGGGCGTGAACATCGACCCGACGGTCTGGCTGATGCTCTACGGCAACGCGTCGGCGCTCCAGATCGGCCTCTACATCTGGAACCGCCGGCACAACGTCTCGCCGCACGAGCCCGAGGGCTCCGGCGGTGTGGCCGGTATGGTCATGTCCGCGCTGTCCGCGCCGCTCTACGCGAAGGCGCTGGTCGACTCGCTGCTGCGGCGCAAGAGCAAGTTCGTCGTGACCCCGAAGGGCGACTCGGCCAGCCCGGACCGGTGGTTCGGGACCTTCCGCTACCACTGGTACTTCATCGTCATCTTCGCCGCCTCGATCACGGCCGGCTTCGTCCTCGGACACGCCCACCCGGCGATGATCACCTGGGCCTGCTTCGCGCTGCTGATCACCGCGCTGCCGATGTTCGCCTGGCGCTACATGCTGCGCCAGGACAAGAAGAAGCCGAAGCCGCCCGCGGGCGGGCCGGCCGATCAGCCGTACGTCCCCCGCCATGCCGCGCCGCAGCACGGCGTCCCGCAGCAGAAGCCCGCCTGGGTCGCGGACGGGGGCAACGACGAGACCATGCAGATCTCCCTGGGGGGACGTAACAAGTGAAAGACGGTGCGAGCCGCCGCCGTGCCCGGCGCATAGCCATCGGCACGGTGGTGGTAGTGGCGCTCGCCGGGATGAACGGACCCTGGCTGTATCGCTTCGGATCGGCCAAGTACCACGAGTACAAGATCAACAGACCGGAGTACAAGGCCGAGAACGGGCACTGGGACGTCATCGACTTCCCCAAGGACCTGCGCCTCAACACGATCCACGCGGCGCTGCTGCACACCGGCAAGATCCTGCTGATCGCCGGGTCGGGCAACAACCAGAAGAACTTCGACGCGAAGAAGTTCGACACCCGGCTCTACGACCCGGTGAAGAACACGATCAAGAAGATCGACACGCCGACCGACCTGTTCTGCACGGGCCACACCCAG
Source organism: Streptomyces sp. NPDC001904 (assembly GCF_040297005.1). Classification (NCBI taxonomy): domain Bacteria; kingdom Bacillati; phylum Actinomycetota; class Actinomycetes; order Kitasatosporales; family Streptomycetaceae; genus Streptomyces; species Streptomyces sp. NPDC001904. The sequence continues at coordinate 98,882 of NZ_JBEOYI010000026.1, forward strand.
CTGGCCAACGGCAATCTGCTGATCGCGGGCGGCACCAAGCGCTACGAGAAGCTCAAGGGTGACGTCACCAAGGCCGGCGGCCTGATGATCGTGCACAACGAGGACCCGGACGAGCCGAAGACCATCAAGGCCGGCACGAAGTTCACCGGCAAGGAGAACGGCAAGACGTTCGTCGCCAAGGACAACATCGTCGTCCCGCGCGCCAAGAAGGTCTTCGACCCGGCGACCGGCGCGTTCCAGCGCAACGACCCCGGACTCGGCCGGGTCTACGTCGAGGCGCAGCGCTCGGGCACCAAGTACGAGACCGGCACCCAGGACAACTACCGGGTGCAGGGCCTCTCCGGCGCCGACGCGCGCAATGTGTACGGCATCGCGCAGAAGCTCGCCCTCGACAAGAAGGACTTCCAGGGGATCCGCGACTCCTACGAGTTCGACCCGGTCGCCGAGAAGTACATCAAGGTCGACCCGATGAACGAGGCGCGCTGGTACCCCACGCTGACCACGCTCTCGGACGGCAGGGTGCTCTCCGTCTCCGGCCTCGACGAGATCGGGCAGCTGGTGCCCGGCAAGAACGAGGTGTACAACCCGAAGACGAAGAAGTGGACGTACCTGACGAAGGACGTCCGCCAGTTCCCCACCTACCCCGCGCTGTTCCAGATGGAGAACGGCAAGATCTTCTACTCGGGATCGAACGCGGGATACGGCCCCGACAACGTCGGCCGCAAGCCCGGCGTCTGGGACCTGACGGACAACAAGTTCCAGAAGATCCCCGGCCTGTCCGACGCGAACATGATGGAGACGTCGAACACGGTCGAGCTGCCGCCCGCGCAGAGCCAGAAGTACATGGTGATCGGCGGCGGCGGTGTCGGCGAGTCCAAGCTGTCCAGCAACAAGACCCGGATCGTCGATCTGAAGGCGAAGAAGCCGGAGTTCACCGACGGCCCGACACTGGAGAAGGGCACCCGCTACCCGCAGGCGTCGGTCCTGCCCGACGACTCGATCCTCGTCTCGGGCGGTTCGGAGGACTATCGCGGCCGCGGCGACTCCAACATCCTCCAGTCCCGGATCTACGACACGAGGACCAACTCCTTCCAGCGGGTCGCCGATCCCGCGGTGGGCCGCAACTACCACTCGGGCTCGCTGCTGCTGCCCGACGGCCGGGTGCTGTTCTTCGGCTCGGACTCGCTGTACGCGGACAAGGCCGACACCAAGCCCGGCGTGTTCGAGCAGCGCCTGGAGATGTACACGCCGCCGTATCTGTACCGCGACTCCCGCCCGACCCTGGAGAGCGGCGAGAAGACCATCAGGCGCGGCGCCTCGGCCACGTACGGCACCGCCCACGCCTCGTCCATCAAGACGGCGCGGCTGATCCGGCCGAGCGCGTCCACGCACGTCACGGACGTCGACCAGACGTCGATCGCGCTGGACCTGAAGAAGTCCGACGGCTCGATCACGGTGACGGTCCCCAAGAGCCGTTCCCTGGTCGAATCGGGCTGGTACATGCTGTTCGTGACGGATGATCAGGGCACGCCCAGCAAGGCGCAATGGGTGCACGTGCCGTGACGCCACGCACGTAGCACCACGGACGGAAGCCGGAGGGGCGCGGGGAGTTGGTCCCCGCGCCCCTCCGGCTTCCGTGTCACGAGCCGGCGTTGGCCAGCTTCACCGCGTACGCGCCCCACCAGGCGCCGGCCTTCGGCCCGCCCTTGCAGGTGCCGTCGGACTCGCCCGGCCGCTTCACCCACAGGTACGCCTTCACCAGCGGATCGTCGGTCTTCGTGGTCGGGGTCTCGCCGAGGGCGCGGCCCGGCGGGTTGCACCAGCGCTCGTTCGGATCGCCGCCCGTGTACGGCCCGTTGCCGTTGCGGCTGGTGTCGACGACGAACGGCTTGTTGCCGACCTTCGCCGAGAGCTCCTTGCCGTAGCGGATGGAGTCCTCGGTGGAGTAGAAGTTCGACACGTTCACCGAGAAGCCGTCGGCCTGGTCGACGCCGGAGCGCTGGAGGGGCTGGAAGATCTGGTCGGGCTTGCCCCAGCCCGCGTTCCCCGCGTCCAGGTAGACCTTGGTGTCCTTCAGCGTCTTGAGCTTGACGACGGCGCCCTTGAGCAGGTCGTAGCGCTCCTCGTGGAACTGGCCCGGCGTGCAGTTGTCCACCATGTGCTGCACCGCGTCCGGCTCCAGGATCACCGTCGCGGGCCGGTCGCCGATGCCCGCGGCGACCTGGTCGATGAACGCGCGGTACGCGTTGCCGTCCGAGGCGCCGCCCTGCGAGTAGTTGCCGCAGTCGCGGTGCGGGATGTTGTAGATCACGAGCAGCGCGTCCCGGTCCGCCTTCTGGGCGGCCTCCGTGTAGCCGCGCGCCTGCGACTCGGCGTTCTCCGGGATGATCCACTCCCCGCTCGGCTGCTCGGCGATCTTGCGGACCGCGGCCGCTTCGGCGTCCTTGCCGTCCTTCTCCAGCGCGGCCACGGCCTCGGCCGCCTTGCTGTCGGGATTGACCCAGAACGGATCGGCGCCCTTCGGCTGCTGCCCGACCGGGCGGGCCGAGCCTCCGTCGCCCTCGTCGCCTCCGGAGGAACACGCGGACACGAGCAGCGCCGCCCCCACGACGACCGCTCCGGCCCTCAGTTTCCGGTACATCCACTCCCCCTTGGGTGCACTGTCTGGCCCTCAATCGTGGCACACGGCCCGGGCGGTCAGGAGGCCGGACAGGGCTTGTCAAAGAGCTGTTACAGCTCGCCGGAGCGGGGTAGGCGCCACGGCGTCGGGGGCCTTGGCCCCAGGGGGCGGAAGAGGTGGCACCCATGTCGCAGAAGTCCCGTGAACTGCGGTTCGCCGCAGCGCTGGTGGAGTTCACCGACACCCTCATCGGTGACTTCGACACCGCGCGGCACCTGAGCCGCCTGGCCGACAGCTCGGTGGAGTTCCTGGGCGCGCGCGGTGCCGGGGTCACGCTGCTGGAGGGGAACGGACTGCCGGGCCCCGTCGTGCACGGCGCCCGGCAGTCCGGCTCCGTCCGGGAGCTGCTGGAGCGGGAGCAGAAGTCCGGCCCGGTGCGCGACAGCCTGGAGTCCGGGAGGGCGGCGCGGGCCGTGCACCTGGCGTCGCGGGAGGCCGTCGCCCTCTGGCCCGAGTTCACCTCGGCCGCCCGCCGGTTCGGGATCGCGTCGGCGTACGCGGTGCCGCTGCGCCGGCACGAGACGCTGCTCGGCGCGCTCAGCGTCTACGCCCCGCGTCCGCCGTCCGCCGAGTGCGGGTTGGCGATCGCACAGTCCCTTGCCGACGCAACCACCGTGGGGCTGCTCAACCATCGTGCTTACGCGCAGTACAGGCAGTTGTCGGGGCAGCTGCGAGAAGCGCTTGCCAGCCGTGTGCGGATCGAACAGGCGAAGGGGATGCTCGCCGAGCGCTGGGGCACGACTCCGGACGGCGCGTTCGACACGTTGCGGCAGTATGCGCGCAGGAACCAGCGCCCGCTCGACCAGGTGGCCCGCGCGGTCGTGCACCGCGCCCTGACCGACGCCCAGTTGCACCCCGACAGGTCCGGACCTGCCTGAGAAGCGGCCCTCACCTGCGTCGACCACGCAGCGCCACCATCCTCGTACTTGGCGTCAAACGCCCCCTATCCTGTGCGCCCCATCCGTCCTAGAGTCGGTGCCAGTGGCCCCAGACCTCGGCCTTCAGGACCGGGAAGGTTCCCCGCCCAGGGGAATGGTTCTCCTTCAAGCCTCCTGCGCCGGCGCCGGGTTACTCCCGCAGCCCGCTGCGCGCGCGGTCGAGGACCAGTCCGGCCGACGGCTCCGGGGGGAGCGGGCCGTCGGCCGGCCAGGTGCGTGCGGACTCCGTCACCCGGCCCGGCGCGCGGGCTCTTCGACGCCCGACAGGTACGCGGAGACGACGACGTTCGCCGTGTAGGTGCGGGACGCCTTGTCGAAGGTGCCGCCGCAGGTGATCAGGCGCAGTTCGGCGCGGTCCGGGTCGTGCGGACCGTAGGCCTTGGCCGGGTCGAAGTGCGCGCGGTCGTAGACCTCGACCTCGTCGACGGTGAACGCGGCGATGGAGCCGTCGTCGCGCACGACCTTCACGGTGTCGCCGGGCTTCGCCTCGCTGAGGTGGTAGAAGACGGCCGGCCGGGTCTCGGTGTCGACGTGGCCGACGAACAGGGACGTGCCCCGCTCCCCCGGGCGGGCGCCCGCGCCGTACCAGCCGACCACGCCCGCCTGGTCGTAGGGCGGCGGGTCGACGGCGCCGCCGCCGTCGAGGCCGCGGGCCACGACGGGTGCCTGGATGCGCAGCGCGGCGACGTCGACGCGCTGCGGCTTCGCGCCCTTGACGGGTTTGTGGGCGGCGGGCAGCTCGGCCCCGAAGGGGCGGCCGACGGCGGCGGCGTCGCCGGTCGCGGGCCCGGACAGGGACACGTCGGTCGACCCGCGGCCCCACAGCCACAGGCCGAGCAGGAGCACCGCCCAGGCGATGCCCGTGATCAGCCGTCCCGTGCCGGGATGCTTGCTCACCGTGGGCTCAGCTCCGGGCGGACCGGCGGCGCCGGACGCTGCGGAAGGCCACGGCGACGGCGGCGACCGCGGCGAGGACGAGCCCGATGACGGCGTGCCGGGTGCCGGGGCCCTCGGTGGCCACGGCCGCCCGGCCGGTGTGCGCGGCGGCCGCCGGGTGGGCCGCGGTGCCGCCGCCTCCGGCGTGCACGGGCGCGGTGGGGGTCGGGGCGGGGGTGTGACCGCCCGGCAGGACCCGGACGCTGCCCTTGATCTCGGAGAGGATGTCGGGACCGGGGCAGACCACGCGGATCTCGTAGGTGCCGGGGGTCGCGGACGACTTCACCCGGGCCTCGCCGAACAGGGTCGGCTGGTCGGCGGAGGGCCCGAGTCGCGCGGGCCCCACGAAGGCCGCCGAGGTGGCCGTCCCTGTTCTGCCGTCGCAGCCGGAGACCCGCAGGTCGACCTCGGTGCCCGGCGGCACGCCGTAGGGGGTGACGGTGACGGATCCGCCGCCCTCCGCGTGGGCCGGGGCCGCGAGGACCGGCAGCGCCACCAGAACGGCGGCCGCACCTGCGGTACGGAGAGCGAGCAGACCTGTACGCATCGTGAACCTCCTGTTACTGGCAGGTTCACGCGCCCGGCGGCATTCCGCATCCCGGGAGCCGCCGGGCGGCGGAGATCAGGCGGTCAGACCAGGTCGACGAGGTCCGCGATGGAGTCGACGACGTGCGACGGGGTGAACGGGTACTTCGCGATGTCGGCGTCGCTGGTCAGCCCGGTCCGTACGAGGAAGGTCTGCATGCCCGCCTCCAGGCCGGCCAGCACGTCGGTGTCCATCCGGTCGCCGATCATGGCGCTGGTCTCGGAGTGCGCGCCGATCGCGTTGAGCCCGGTGCGCATCATCAGCGGGTTCGGCTTGCCCGCGAAGTACGGCTGCTTGCCGGTGGCCTTGGTGATCAGGGCGGCGACGGCGCCGGTGGCGGGCAGCGGGCCCTCGGTGGAGGGGCCGGTCTCGTCCGGGTTGGTGCAGATGAAGCGGGCCCCGTCGTTGATCAGGCGGACGGCCTTGGTCATCGCCTCGAAGGAGTACGTGCGGGTTTCGCCCAGAACCACGTAATCGGGGGCGTGGTCGGTGAGGACGTAGCCGATGTCGTGCAGGGCGGTGGTCAGGCCCGCCTCGCCGATGACGTACGCGGTGCCGCCGGGCCGCTGGGACTCCAGGAACTTGGCGGTGGCCAGCGCGGACGTCCAGATGTTGCCGACCGGGACCTCCAGGCCCATGCGGGTCAGCCGGGCCTGGAGGTCGCGGGCGGTGTAGATCGAGTTGTTGGTCAGCACCAGGAAGGGCTTGCCGGAGTCGCGGAGCTTCTTGATGAAGGAGTCGGCGCCGGGGATCGGCACCCCTTCGTGGATGAGCACCCCGTCCATGTCGGTGAGCCACGAATCGATGGGCTTGCGCTCTGCCATGGGGTGCACTCCTGCGGTCCGCGGTGAAACAACTGTGCTGAACGGGGCGCCGGGACGACGCTGTGCCGACGCCCCCACCCTAATCAGGATGCGGTGATCTTGACCCCGTCGATGGTCCAGAACCAGTTGTTGGCGCCGGTGTACCGGAAGCGGACCTGCGCCGTGCTCGCGCCGGCGGGCACCTGGAGGGTCACCGTCTCGGTGCGGGAGGAGACGTCGGCGGTGTACGTCTTCACGGAGACCGGGGCGGCGCCGCCGTAGGAGACCAGCACCTCGCCCTTCTGCGGGGCCTCCTGGCGGTAGAAGGTCGTGTACGTGAGCGTGGCCGCGCGCCCGCCGGTGACCGGGTAGGCGGGGCTGATCAGCGTGGAGTCGAACGAGCCGGAGACGCTCTTGTCGGACCACTCGTCGCCGTCGGCGACCGCGAAGACGTTCCGCGCCCGCACATTGGACTCGCGCTGCTGGTCGCGCTCGGCCCTGGTCCAGAACTCGTCGGTGGTGAAGGTCCAGCCGCGCCACTCGGTGACGCCGCCGGTGCCCATCTTCGAGTTGTCCACCGACCAGCCGCTCGGCGGGGTGTGCGTGAATCCGACGACGCCGGAGCCGATGCCGCTCTCGTCGACCGGGCCGGTGAGCTTGGCGCGCAGACTGTCGAAGTCGTCGGGGCCCGGCTGCTGGATCGGGCGGCCGTCCAGGCCCCAGGCGGGGTCGAGCGCGATGCCGAGGTGGGCGAGGGCGCTGGCCGCGATGTCGGGCATCTTCACGTCGTAGCGGGTGGATCCGGCGGTGACCGTGCCACCGACGGCGATCATGAAGGTCTGCCGCTCGGGCCAGGTCGAGCCGCCGTGGCCGCCCGCGTCGGTGTGCCCGTGGTCGGCGGTGACCAGGATCAGCCAGTCCTCACTGGCGTACGTGGACCGGGACGTGACCGCGTCGACGATCTGCCCGACCTGCCCGTCGACGCCGTGGATGGCGTCCAGGTACTGCTGGCTGGCGGCGCCGTAGCTGTGGCCCGCGTGGTCGACGTTGTCGAGTTGAAGGAAGACCGCGTCGGGGTTGGCGCTCTTCAGCTGAGCGACGGCGCGGCTGGTGGTGCCGGTGTCGTACTCGGCGCCGGGCGTGGAGACGCGGGTGTCGACCTTCGACGAGAAGACGGTGTCGGTCAGCGGCGCCCAGGAGGAGACCGCGTACGTGGACAGGGCCGGCTTCGCGGTCTCGATCCGGGTGAGGAAGTCCGGGTACTGGGCGAACTTGTGGCCGGTGAAGTTGTTGTCCTTCACGTTGTGCTTGTCGGGCCACACGCCGGTGATCAGCGTGGACCAGCCGGGCCCGGACAGGGTGGGGGCCAGCGGGTTGGCGTAGATCGCGCTGGGGGCGGTCAGACCGGCCGCCATCAGGGCCTTCAGCCGTGGGGCGTCGGCGTCCTTGACTCTGTTCAGGAGGGTGCCGTCGAGGCCGATGACCAGGACCTTGGGGGTCTTGGCGGCACCGAGGGCGGTGGTGGGGACGGCGAGGGCGGCGGCCGCGGTGGCGGTGCCGATGAGGAGTGAGCGGCGGGTGAGCGACATGCGGTCCTCCGGGACATGGGGGCATGGCTTGGTCCAACGCACCTGATTCCACAGGAGCGTTGGACCAGACCCGTTATGTTTCAGTGACATCGGCGCGAATGACCATGGACATTCGTCACCGCGCGCTGGACTCAGCTGCCGGTGGCGGACTTCCAGTCGTCCACGTACGCCGTCAGGTTCTTGTCGATGTCGTTCCAGTCCGGCTCGAAGATCTCGACGCCGTCCATGATCTTGGCGAGGGCGATGGCGTTCTCGTCGGTGGCCTTGACGTCGGCGCGGGCGGAGAAGCCGCCGCCGATGGAGCTGACCTCCTGCTGCTGCTTCGCGGCGAGCATGAAGTCGAGGAGCTTCTTGCCGTTGGCGGTGTGCGGGGCGTTCTTCACCAGGCCGGCCGCGTACGGCAGCGCGAAGGAGGTCGGCTTGCCCCCGTCGGCCTTGGGGAACCAGATGCCGAGGTTCGGCATGTCCTTGGACTGGGCGTAGTTCATCTGCACATCGCCGTTGGCGACGAGGAGTTCGCCCTTGTCGACCTTGGGGGCCAGCTTGCCGGTGGAGGCGGACGGGCCGACGTTGTTGGCCTGGAGCTTCTTCAGGTAGTCCATGGCCTGCTGCTTGCCGCCGAAGTCGTGCATGGCCTTGACGACGACGGCGGTGCCGTCGCCCGCGACGCCCGGGGTGGAGTACTGGAGCTTGTTCTTGTACGACCCGTCGAGCAGCTCGTCCCACGTGGTCGGCGCCTTCTTCAGCTCCTTCTTGTTGTAGACGAAGCCGAAGTAGTTGTTGACGACCGAGGTCCAGGTGCCGTCGGCGCCCTTGTCGGCGCCGTCGACCTGGTCGGCGCCCTCGGGGCTGTATTCGGCGAGGAGGCCCTTGCCGCCGGCCTGCTGGATGAACGGCGGCAGCGTGACGAGGACGTCGGCCTGCGTGTTCGTCTTCTCGCGCACGGCGCGCTGGACGACCTCGCCGGAGCCGCCCTCGACGTACTTGACCTTGATGCCGGTCTTGGCGGTGAAGTCCTTGAAGACCTTGTCGTACCAGCCGTCGCCGTTCTCGCCCTTGAGGCCGTCGGCGCTGTAGACGGTGACGACCTTCTCGTCGGAGGCGGCGGAGCTGCCGCCGCAGGCGGTCAGGGAGGCGGCGAGGGCGAGGCTGCCGAGGACGGCGCCCGCGGTGGTGAGCGTGTTTCTGCGCATGGCGAGGTGAACTCCGTTGGAGGGCGAGGGTGTTATCGGTACGAGGCCTTGGTGCGGATCCGCGAGACGGCGAGCAGGACGAGCAGCGTCGCGGCCATCAGGACCACCGCGATCGCGGAACCGGTGAACAGCGAGCCGCGGTCGGTGGTCGCGTAGATCTGCACCGGCAGCGGCATCCAGTCCGGCGGGTAGAGCATCATCGTGGCGCTCAACTCCCCCATGGACAGGGCGAAGCAGAGCCCGGCCGCCGCGTTCAGGGACGGCAGCAGCAGAGGCAGTTTCACCTTCCACAGGACGTACGCGGGCCGGGCGCCGAGCGACGCCGCGGCCTGTTCGTAGACCGGGTCGAGACGCACGATGGCGGCCGAGACCGACTGGTAGGCGAACGCCGTGACAAGAATCGTGTGCGCGATGATGACGATCCAGCGGGTGCCGTTGAGCAGCATCGGCGGCTTGCTGAACGCCACGAGCACGGCGAGCCCGACCACGACGGACGGCACGGCGACGGGCAGGACGAACAGTGCGTCCATGGCGCGCCGCCCGCGCTTCTTCAGCGACGCGGCGGCCAGCGCGGCCCACCCTCCGGTCAGCAGCGCGAGCACGCTCGCCGTGACGGCGGTGACCAGGCTGGTGGTGAGGGCGGTGAGCGAGTCGCCGCTGGTGGCGGCGGAGTAGTGGCTCCCGGTGAACCCGGAGGGAAGCGCCCCGGACCAGTTGGTCGAGAAGGACGCGGCGACGATGACGAGGAGGGGCAGGGCGAAGAGGGGCAGGAAGAGGAGGAAGAAGAGCGCCCAGGTCGCCCACTTCCCCGGCTTGCTATGCACCAGCACGAGAGATCTCCCCCGAGAGAAGGCGCCCCGTCAGGGGCGCGGGGAACTGCGCGGGCAACCCACCACGGGCCGCACCCGGCGACGCATCAGGCACCCACACGGCGGCTCACCACCCGATAGATCCCGTACAGCCCGACAGAGATGGCCACATTGACCACGGCCACCACACAGGCCCCCGGATAGTCCGACTCCAGGATGGCCTTGCCGTACACGAGCATCGGCAGCGTGGTGACTCCCTTGGCCCCGGTGAACAGCACGATCCCGAACTCGTTGAGGCACATCACGAGCACCAACGACCCGCCGGCGGCCAGCGCGGGCAGCGCCTCGGGCAGGATCACCTGCCGCACGATCCGGGCCGGCCGCGCCCCGAGCGACGAGGCGACCTCCAGCTGCGCGGTCTCCACCTGCGAGAACGCGGCGAGCAGCGGCCGCATCACGAACGGCGTGAAGTAGGTGATCTCGGCGAGCAGCACGCCCCAGGGCGTGGTGAGGAACTGGAAGGGCCCGGTGGCGGCGCCCGTGGCGTCCCGCCACAGGCCGTTGGCCATGCCCACCTGCCCGTACACGAAGAGCAGGGCGAGCGTGATCAGGAAGGACGGGAAGGAGAGGAAGACGTCGATGAACTTGGCGACGGCCTTCCCGCCGGGGAACGGCACGAACGCGATGATCAGCGCGAGTGCGAACCCGAGGACGAGGCAGCCGACCGTCGAGCCGACCGCGAGCCACACGGTCGTCCCGAGCGCCTCGCGGAAGGCCGTCGAGGCGAAGACGTCGGCGTACGGCTTCAGGGAGGTGCCGCCGGTGTCCGGCTGGAGGGACTGCCGGACGACGAGGAAGAGGGGGTAGAGGAAGACGACGGCGAGGGCGGCGACCGGGGGCAGCGCCCATACCCAGGCGGGCGTCTTTCTGGGCGCCCGGGGCGCTGCCTGCACGGGGACGTCGAGCGTGGCGCTGGTCATGCGTCGGCCACCCCCGCGCGGAGCAGCACCGCGTCCTCCGGGGCGAAGTGCACGGTGACCTCTTCGCCGAGCGCGGGCGGCTGCCGCAGTTCGCGGACGTCGGCCTTGACCTGGCGGCCGTCCACGTCGACGTACAGCCGGTGGGTGGAGCCCCGCCACTGGACCTCGGCGACGGTGCCGGTCAGCGCGTTGGGCCCGTCGCCGAGCCCGACGAGGTGCGGGCGGACGCAGAGGGTGGCGGTGGCACCGGCCGCGATGCCGTCGGTGGGCATCTTCAGCTCGGCCTGCCCGAACGACACGGCGCCCGAACCGACCCGTACGGGAAGGAGGTTGGCGCCGCCGACGAACGACGCGGTGAACTCGGTGCGCGGGGTGCGGTACAGCTCCTGCGGGGTGCCGACGTCCTGGAGCCGCGCCTTGTCCATGACGGCGATCCGGTCGGCCAGCGTCAGCGCCTCGACCTGGTCGTGGGTGACGTAGAGGATCGACACGTCGGGCAACTCGCGGTGCAGCCGGGCCAGTTCGCCGAGCATGCCGGATCTGAGCTGGGCGTCGAGCGCGGACAGCGGCTCGTCGAGGAGCAGCACCCCGGGCCGGATGGCGAGGGCCCGCGCGATGGCGACGCGCTGCTGCTGGCCGCCGGAGAGCTCGCGCGGGTAGCGGCGCGCGTAGGCCGCCATGCCGGTGAGCTCCAGGGCCTCGGCGACCCGGCCGGGTATCTCGCCCTTGGGCACCTTCTGCGCGCGCATCCCGAAGGCGACGTTGTCGGCGACGCGCAGGTGCGGGAAGAGGGCGTAGCTCTGCACGACCATGCCGATCCCGCGCCGGTGCGGCGGGAGATCGGTGACGTCGCGGTCGCCGATGAACACGCGCCCCGACGCCGGTCTGACGAACCCGGCGACGGCGCGCAGGGCGGTGGTCTTGCCGGATCCGGAGGGCCCGAGCAGGGCCAGCACCTCACCGGGCTCGACGGTCAGCTCCAGGGAGTCGAGCACGGTGTTCCCGCCGTACGCGACACAGACCCGGTCGAACCGGATGCCGCTGCGGCCCTGCGTCATCAGGCCTCAACCCCTCTGTCTTCCAGTGCTCTCACGGCGCCCACGCTCCTCAAGGCGGGTGTCCCGGGCCGGTCCACCCGGCGACGGGACGGTGAACGGGCACCCAAGGTTGGCCTAGACCCGTTACGTTCCCGTTATCAATGCGCGTCGGTTGGCCTCAACCGGCGTGAGACAAAAGGGAGTTGCCGCCCGCTACCGCTCGTTTCCGCCCAGCCGCGTGGTGAAGGAGAACCGGTCGCCCCGGTACAGCGTCCGGACCCGCTCGGTGGGGTCGCCCCCGGTGTCGTACGAGACGCGGTGGATCAGCAGCATCGGCAGTGCGGGCGGTGTGCCGATGAGCAGTGCCTCGCGCGGGGTGGCGAGCACCGTCTCGATGCGTTCGTCGGCGGAGCCGAAGTCGATGCCGAGGCGTTCGTGGACGTACGAGTAGAAGGACGAGTCGGGGTCGAAGTCGCGGTCGAGGTGCGGCATCCGCGCCACGGACACATAGGTGGACTCCAGGCCGACCCGCTCGTCGTCGGCGAGCAGCACCCGCTCCATGTGCCAGACGGGCTCGCCGCGTTCCAGGCCGATCTCGGGCGCGAGCGCGGGCGGGCAGGGGAAGCGGTCGAGCCCGATGAGGGTGCGTCCGGGCCGTCGGCCCTGCCGGCGCACGCCTTCGGTGTACGAGGCCAGGGAGAGCGGCTGGGCCAGTTTGGGTCCGGCGACGACGGTGCCCCGGCCGCGGCGGCGCAGCCGTCCTTCGAGCAGCAGCTCGCGCAGCGCCTGCCGGACGGTCTCGCGCGCCACGCCGTGCCGGACGGCCAGGTCGCGTTCGGTGGGCAGTGTCTCGCCCTCTCCCATCTCGGCTATCAGCGCGTCGAGTCGGGCCTTGACGGCGTAGTACTTGGGGATCCGGCCGTGCTCGGGAATGCCGTCGCGCACGGGGGCGCCGGGGGCCTGGGCGTGCGGGTAGTTCGGGTGGTCCACGCGGGGATGGTCCCAGACGCGGGTGAACGCGGGGCGCTCAGTGCCTCGGGACGCGCAGCCTGCGGGAGCCGAGCACGAGGGCGCCGCCGACGGCGAGGAGGGCGCAGGCGGTGGCCCCGAGACCGGCGAGGGAGGCGTTGCGGCCCGTTTCGGCGAGCTGGTCGGGCAGCGACGGATCGGTCCCGTCCACCGCGGAACCGGTGTCGGCGTCACCGTCGGCGTCGGCATCGGCCCCGGCGATCGCGAACGGGTAGCTGCCGGACTCCCCCACCCAGTCGCCGTCGTCGCCCCGGCGCTGCACGACGGCGGCGTTCGCGACGACCCGGCCCGGCCGGGTGTCCTCGGCGAAGGCGAGCCGGAGCCCGACGGTCACCGTCTTTCCCGCGCCGACCGGGAAGCCGGGGAAGCCGTCGTCGAGGACGCCGATGTTCTCGTCCTCGTCGGTGTGCTCGAAGGTCACGGGCCGCCAGCGCGTGCCGTCGTGGAACTCCATCCGGATCTGGCGTGCCCTCAGCTCCCGGCCCCGGTCGACGAGGACGAGGACGGGGTGGATGGCCGAGCAGCCGGTACCGGTGGTGTTGGTGAGGTCGATGGACCAGCGGCGTCGGTCGTCGCCGGGGTGGTAGGTGTCCGGGCCCGGGTGGATCCGGGCGTCGACCGGGAAGCGGGCGCCGTCGGCCGCCGCGTCGCAGGAGAGGTCGCGGGTGAGGACACGGGCGGCCGGGGTTGCGCTGTGCGCCGTCGCCGGGGGCGGTCCGGTGAGGGCGAGGGCGGCGGCGGTCGCGGTGATGCCGAGGGCGATCGGACGGCGCAGTCGCATGCGGGGCCTTTGCTGGTCCGGGGTCGAGCGGTCGCGGGCACGGCCTCCGCCGTGGCCCCGCACGCTGCCACGCCCGCCCGGCGCGACGGCCGCGCCACGACGGCCGATGACCCGATCAGCATCAAATAGCCGGGGAACAGCCCCCTGTCGGAGCAGCGGGTCAGCCCTGCCGGACGGGGAAGGCCCCGTCGCCCCGGCCGAAGAGCGGCGCGAGGATCAGCTGGGCGGCGCCCTCGACGACGAGACCGGCGCCGCCGGGCGCCCCGCGCACCGGTATCGGCCCGCAGCCGCCGCGCACCGCCCGCGCCTCGAGGACCGCGCCGACCCCGCGCACGAACCGCTCCTCGGCGCCGAGGACGGTCCGCCCGCCGAGCAGCACGGCGTCGATGTCGAGCAGGCTCACCAGATTCCCCGCGCCCTCGCCGAGCACCCGCGCGGCCTCGTCCAGGCCGCCGCCGGTGGCGCGCGCGACGGCGGCCAGGCACAGCGCCTCGATGCAGCCGCGGTTGCCGCAGTCGCACGGCGGGCCGTCGAGCTGGATCACCTGGTGGCCGAACTCCCCCGCTCCGGTCCGCGCCCCGCGGTAGAGCTTGCCGCCGAGGACGAGCCCGGCGCCGAGCCCGGTGCCGAGGTGGAGGTAGACGAAGGAGCGGGCGCCGTCGCCGGCCGCGCCGAGGGCGAGGCCGAGCGCGGCGGCGTTGGTGTCCTTGTCGACGACGACCGGCAGTCCGAGCCGCTCGGTGAGCGCGTCGCGCAGCGGGAACCCGTCCCACTGGGGGAAGCCGGTGACGCGGTGCAGCACGCCGTCGGTGTGGTCGAGCGGCCCGGGCACGGCGACGCCGACGCCGAGCGCCTGCCCCTGGGCGGCCCCGCCGAGCAGCTGGTCCACCTCGCAGGCCGCCGCGGCGAGGACGGCCTCGGCGCCCGCGCCCAGGTCGAGCGGGGCCCGCCGGATCGCGACGACCGCCCCCGACAGATCGGTCAGGACGGTGTGCAGTTCGTCGCGGTCCAGATGCAGGCCCACCGCGTGCCCGGCGCCCGCGACGAGCCGCAGCACCGTGCGCGGCTTGCCGCCGGTGGAGGCCCGGCGGCCCGCCTCGACGACGAGCCCCTCGCCCCGGAGCCGGGCGGTGATCTTGCTGACGGCCTGCGGGGTCAGACCGGTGCGCTCGGCGAGCGACAGCCGGCTGATGCCGTGCTCCCCCGCGGTGCGCAGCAGGTCGAGCACGAGCGCGGCGTTGTGCCCGCGCAGGGCGGTCAGGTTCACGCCCGCGGTGGGCTTCACATGCTGGGCATGCGTGACATGCGTGTTCACCCCGCCATTGTCCCTCCCGCTTGCACTTTGGCAACAGCGTTGTTTAAGTGGACGGCATGACTGGTACGAGTGCTTCTCTTCGCGTGGGCCTGATCGGCTACGGCCTCGCGGGCTCCGTCTTCCACGCCCCGCTGATCGCCGCGACCGAGGGCCTGACCCTCGACACGGTCGTCACCTCGAACCCGGAGCGGCAGGCCCAGGCCCGCGCCGAGCACGGTGACGGGCTGCGGTTCGCCGCCTCCCCCGACGAGCTGTGGGAGCGGGCCGGCGAGCTGGACCTGATCGTCATCGCGTCCCCGAACAAGACGCACGTACCGCTCGCGAAGGCCGCGCTCGAGGCCGGGCTGCCGGTCGTCGTGGACAAGCCGGTGGCGGGCACGGCCGCCGAGGCCCGCGAGCTGGCGGCGCTCGCCGACGAGCGCGGACTGCTGCTCTCGGTCTTCCAGAACCGCCGCTGGGACAACGACTTCCTGACCCTCCAGGCCCTCCTGAAGGACGGCGAGCTGGGTGACGTGTGGCGCTTCGAGTCGCGCTTCGAGCGCTGGCGCCCGCAGCCCAAGGGCGGCTGGCGCGAGTCCGGGAACCCGGAGGAGATCGGCGGTCTGCTCTACGACCTCGGCAGCCACGTCGTCGACCAGGCCCTGGTGCTGTTCGGCCCGGCCGTCTCGGTCTACGCCGAGTCCGACGTGCGCCGCCCGGGCGCGGAGGCGGACGACGACACGTTCATCGCGATCACGCACGCGAACGGCGTCCGCTCGCACCTCTACGTCTCGGCGACCACCGCCCAGCTCGGCCCGCGCTTCCGCGTGCTCGGCTCGCAGGCGGGGTACGTGAAGTACGGCCTCGACCCCCAGGAGGCGGCCCTGCGCGACGGCAAGCGCCCGGTGGCCGGTGAGCCGTGGGGTGTGGAGTGCGAGTCGATGTGGGGCCGGGTCGGCTCCGGCGAGTCCCCGCTGACCGGCGGCGGCCGCCCGCGGCCGACGGTGGACGGCGACTACCCCGCGTACTACGCCGCCGTCGCCGCCGCCCTGCGCGACGGCGCCCCGAACCCGGTGCCCGCCACGCAGGCGGCGGACGCCCTCGACGTCCTGGAAGCGGCCCGCCGCTCCGCCGACCAGAAGGTGACGGTGACCCTGTGAGCACCCCTTCCGCCCCCGAGATCCCGGCCCTGGAGGAGCAGGAGAGCCGCCTGGTCCTCGACGCCTTCGGCCACGACGACGCCTGGCGGCTCGGCAGCCTGCTGGTGGAGCTGGCCCGCGAGCGCCGGGCGCCGGTCGCGATCGACATCACGCGCGGCGGCCAGCAGCTCTTCCACGCGGCGCTGCCCGGCTCGACGCCGGACAACGACGCGTGGATCGCCCGCAAGCGCCGGGTGGTGGAGCGCTACCAGGTCTCGTCGCTGCTGGTGGGCACCCGTTTCCGGGCCAAGGGCACGACGTTCGAGGAGTCGTCCCGCCTGGACCTGGACAGGTACGCGGCGCACGGCGGCGCGTTCCCGGTCACCGTGCGGGGCGCGGGCGTCGTCGGCGCCGTCGTCGTCTCGGGCCTCCCCCAGGTCGAGGACCACGCCCTCGTGGTGGAGGCCCTGAGCCGCTTCATCGACGCGAGCTGACCCCGCGCCGCCTGCGCGCCGCCCCGGCGATCGCCGCGCCCGCCGTCAGGGTGGCCGCGGCGATCCCGCCGAGCACCACGACGCCCCCGGGCGACCCGGTCTCGGCGAGCTCCCCGCCACCGGTTCCGCCCTGCCCGCCACCGGTCCCGCCGCCCGTCGTGCTGTCGGTGGGGCTGGGCGTGGGGACGGGCGTGGGAGTCGGGCTCGGCGTGGGCGTGGGCGTGGGAGTCGGCGTCGGTGTCGGGGTGGGCGTAGGAGTCGGTGTGGGCGTCGGAGTGGGGGTCGGCGTCGGCGTCGGGCTGGCGTCGTCGCAGGTCGGCAGGTCGCCCACGAACGGGTAGGCGTGGAACTCCTGGCCCCCGCCGCCCCCGGCCGACGACGCGTGGGTGAGCGAACCGGCGGTGTAGAAGCGGCCGTTGAACCCGGACATGGTCACCGTCGTCGTACTGGCCGGGTTGCCCACCAGGGTGCTGCCGGAGAACTGGGTGGTGCCGGCCAGGGTCACGTCCGTGGCGTCGGGGAAGTTCCACAGCAGCCGGTCCCGGAGTTCGGCAGGGAGCATCGACGCGTACGTGTTGATCGCGCGCGCGTCCCCGTAGACGTTGACGAGGACGGTGGCGCCGGACGGGATCCCGGCGAACGAGAAGCCCTGCTGGCCGCCGCCGGCGCCGACGAGGTCGAAGTCGACGTCGAAGATCTGGATCGGGGAACTGCCGTCGCCGGTGAAGACGGTGCTGCCGCCGTTGTTCACGGCCGTGCCGGTCGCGGTGCGGCGGGCGCCGTTCACGTACGCGTAGCAGTGGCTGGCGTCCTGCAACTGCTTGCGCAGGGCCGTGTAGGGCGCCGTGGCTCCGGCGTCGCGCACGGAGTCGGTCTCGACGGTGCCGGTGAGCGTGCCGCCGTACCGTACGTCGCCGTGGGCGCTGGCGTCCTCCACGGCGAGCCGCTCGCCGGAGCCGACCGTGACGTTCCCGCCGACGGTGAGGAAGTCGGTGCCGTCCGGGGGCGGGACGCGCGAGCCGACGCCCGCGACGCCGACGTTGTAGAGCTGCGAGACCCCGGCGTCCTTGTCCTGGTCGAAGTCGCCGAGCACCACGACCTTGCCCTCCGCCTCGGCGGCGGAGCGCCGGACGAGCATGTCCCCGCCGACGAAGACGTTGATGTTGCTGTCCCGCCCGGTCGGGGCACCGTTGTTCGGGTCCGGGTACACATCGGGGCACTGACTCCCCAGACAGGGACCGAGCCCGCCGGGCAGCGGATCCGCGACAGCGACCCCGGCCGCGCCCCCGACCAGCAGGGCCGCCATGGCGGCGACGGACATACGCGCGCTGATTTTTCCCATAGGCGCACTATGTGAAGACCCCCGCCCGACCCGAGGCAGACACGCCCCCAGCACCCCCGAACGGGGGCCGGAGGAACACACCCCCGGGGTGCCGCACGAAGTGCGCACCCCGGGGGCGCGGGGAACTGCGCGAGCAACCCCGACGGACCGGCACCCGCCGACGCACCCGCTCCGAAGCGGCGCTGAAGCGACCCCCCGCCCCCGAGCGGAGCGCCTAGGCCGGCTTGAGCTCCTGCCGCTGCCGCCCCAGCCCCTCGATCTCCAGCTCCACCACGTCCCCGGCCTGCAGATACGGCTTGGGCTCGGGCTGGCCCATGGCCACCCCGGCCGGCGTCCCGGTGTTGATCACATCACCGGGGTACAGGGTCATGAACTGGCTGACGTAGCGCACGACTTCCGCCACGGAGAAGATCTGGTCGGCGGTGCTGCCGTCCTGCTTCAGCTCGCCGTTGACCCACAGCTTCAGGCCGAGCGCCTGCGGGTCGGGCACCTCGTCGGGCGTCACCAGCCACGGTCCGAGCGGGTTGAACGTCTCGCAGTTCTTGCCCTTGTCCCAGGTGCCGCCGCGCTCGATCTGGAACTCGCGCTCGGACACGTCGTGCGCGAGCGCGTACCCGCCGACGCAGGCGAGCGCGGCCTCGTGGGACTCGACATAGCGGGCCGTACGTCCGATGACCACGGCCAGCTCCACCTCCCAGTCGGTCTTGGTGGAGCGGCGCGGAACGAGCACGGTGTCGTGCGGGCCGACCACCGTGTCCGCCGCCTTGAAGAAGACGACGGGCTCGGCGGGCGGCTCGGCGCCGGTCTCGGCCGCGTGGTCGTGGTAGTTCAGGCCGATGCACACGACCTTGCCGATCCCGCCCACCGGCGGACCGATGCGCAGGCCCGCGGGATCAAGGACGGGCAGCTCTCCCGAGGCGGCAGCGGCCCGTACCCGGTCCAGCGCGGCGTCGTCCGCGAGCAGCGCCCCGTCGACGTCGGGGACGAGTCCCGACAGGGCGCGGAGGGTTCCCTCGGCGTCGAGGAGCGCGGGGCGCTCGGCTCCGGCGGGTCCGACTCGCAGCAGCTTCATGGTGTAACTCCCTCTGATCTAGGAGGAGCCTCCATGGCAAGGTGCGGCCTCAGCCATCGGAGGTCTGGTCGATCCTCCAAGTTCGGCGTCCAGTCCGCAATACCCCGTTCACGGACTGGACCCGGCCCCCTGGCTCAGACGGGGAGCGCCGCCGCGCCCGCGTACGGCATGTCGCGGTAGAGGACGGCGCGTTCGACGGAGCTCCAGGCCGTCGAGGTCACGATGTACAGCGCGGCGGCGAGCGGCACGTAGGCCACCGAGAACAGGGTCATGAAGGACATCAGCGGCATGAACTTCGTCATCGCGCCCATGCCCGGCACCTGCGGCTGGTCCGAGGCGGGCGTCGCGGCCGCGGACAGGGCCATCTGCCGCTTCGTCCGCCGGTAATTGAAGGTCGCGACGACGGCGACGAGCGCGAACAGCGCCACGTACACCAGCCCCTGCGCCCCGAAGAGCCCGCCGTGCGCGAGCGCGTCCTTGAACCGCCCGCCGAGCGGGGCCGCACCGAGGGTGTGCCCGAGGAGGCCGTTGGGTTCGCCGCCGATGCTGCCGTTGGAGAACAGGTGGTAGAGCAGGAAGAACGCCGGCATCTGGCACAGCATCGGCAGGCAGCCGGAGAGCGGGGAGACCTTCTCCTCGCGGTGCAGCTCCATGATCGCCTTCTGCAGCGCCTCCGGGTTCTTCTTGTGCTTCGTGCGGAGTTCCGCGATACGCGGCTGGAGCTTCAGGCGGTCGCGCTGGCCCCGGGCCCCGGCCCGCGACAGGGGATGGACGAGGAGTCGTACGAACGCGGTGAACAGGACGATCGCGGCAGCGGTCGCCGAGGCGTGGAACAGCGGGTCGAGCAGCGTCGCCAGGTGCTCGACCAGGCTCGCGAAAACGGACATGAACGACGACATGGGTGAGCCCTCCGGGGGTCTCGTCGTGCCGGAAACAGCAGGGGTTTCGGCGTGACGGACCACGGGCCCGGCAGGAGGAACTGCGAGGTCAGCGGCCCGTCGGGACGAGACGTCCGGGTGCTCGGGGCCGGGTGCGCCCCCGCGCGTCGGGATCGCGCTGCGGCAGGAAGGCGGTGCGCTGCTCGCGGTCCCGCATGGCCGTGCGCACGCTGGTGGGCGGCACGGCGGGCGCGGACCGCGCGGTGAGCAGGGAGCAGGCGGCGAGCGCGGAGCCCGCGGCGGCGGTCGCGGCGAGCGCGACGGCTCCGGCGAGGCTGCCGGTGTCGAGGAGGACGGACTGGACGAGCAGGAAGAGCAGCAGCGCGGCCGGGCGCAGGGTCGTGGACCAGGTGCTCGTGCGGAACATGCGGCGTCCTCCTCTCGTGTCCGTGCCTCGTGGCGGGACTCTTGGTCGGCTTCCTGCCAGTTATACAGCCTCGGTCACGACGGGCTGAAGCAGGCGCCGGGGCGCGAGCAGGGCGCGGCTGACCGGATCGGCGGGGTCCGGGTCGAGTCCCGCGCCCGGCAGCATCTCGACCTCCTCCAGCGGCACCAGGCCCCCGCAGGCCGGGCACTCCCCGAGAACGCCGAGCGTCGTGCCGCACGCGACGTGCCGGAACTCACGCATCGGCAGGGCTCCGGGAATGCCCCGCCCCCACGCGCCGAGCGACCGCAGCACCGGCCACAGTTCGCGCCCGCGTCCGGTGACGACGTACTCGTCGCGCGGCGGCGACTCCTGGTAGCGGCGCTTCTCCAGGATCCCGGCGGCGGTGAGCGTCTGGAGGCGGGCGGCGAGGACGGCGCGCGGGATGCCCAGGTGGACGAGGAAGTCGTTGTAGCGCCGCACGCCGTAGAGGGCGTCGCGCACGACGAGCAGCGTCCAGCGCTCTCCGACGATCTCCAGCGCGCGGGCGATGGAGCACTCCTGGGTCACGTAGTCCTTGCCGAGAGCCATGTCTCCCACTCTAGCCATTTCCCGACCGTAGGTTCAATGACCGAACCAACCGTGCTACGTTCATGAGGTACGCCAAGTTCATTCACTGAACCCACCTCTGGATGGCCGACCCATGTCCCAGCCCGTCCGTACGGAACCCGCACCGGCCCTGGCCCGCCCCGCGGCGCCAGAGGCCCGCCCGGCCGCCACCCTCGCCGTGACGAGCGCGGCCACCGCGGTGGCCCTGATGGCGTACACCGCGCCGATGGTCACGCTCGGCGACACGGCCGCGTCCCTGCACACCGGGCTGTCCGCGCAGGCCTGGCTCCTGAACGGCACCCCGCTCGGCCTCGCCGCCCTGCTCCTGGTCGCGGGCAGCCTGGCCGACGACTACGGGCGCCGCCGCGCGTTCCTCCTCGGCACCTTCGCGCTCGGCCTGACGACGGCGCTGGGCGCGCTGGCCCCGACCACCCTGCTCTTCGCCCTCGCCCGGATCGCGCAGGGCGCGGCCTCGGCGGCGATCCTCGCCGCGAGCCTGGGCCTGCTGGTGCACGCCTTCCCGACCCCGTCCGGACGGATCCGGGCGACCGGGGTCTGGGGCGCGTTCGTCAGCGGCGGCATCGCGCTCGGTCCGGTCGTGACGGGTTACGTGGCCCAGGTCGCCGACTGGCGCTGGGCGTACGGCACGCTCGCCGTGGCCGCGCTGCTGGTGGCCGCGCTGGCGCCCCGCGCGTTGACCGAGTCGCGCTCGCCCCGGGCCGGCCGCCCCGACCTGCCCGGCGCCCTCACGCTCGGCCTCGCGCTGGCCGCACTGCTCGCCGCGCTGACGCTGGGCCGCGACGGGTGGCTGCGCGCGCCGGTCGGTGTCCTGCTGGCGGCGGCGATCGTCCTCCTCGCCGCGTTCGTCGCCGTGGAACGCAGGGGCGCGACCCCCATGCTGGACCTGTCCCTCCTCCGCCGACCGCTCTTCCTGGCCTCGACGACGGGCGCCTTCTTCACCGGCCTCTCGGTCATCGCGCTCTTCAGCTACGTCCCGACGCTGGTCCAGCGCACGATGGGGCTGACCCCCATGGACACGGCGATCCTGCTGGTGCTCTGGTCCGGCGCCGGCTTCACCGTGGCCCTCCAGGCGCGCCGCCTGTCCGGCCGGGTCTCCCCGCGCCATCAACTGGCCGTCGGCTTCGCCCTGCACGCGGCGGCCGCGCTGACCCTGCTGGGCGCGGCGGGCTCCGGCCACTGGTCCCGCCTGCTCCCGGGCCTGCTCCTCTCCGGCATCGGCAGCGGCCTGCTCAACGCCGCGCTGCCGCTCCTCGCGGTGGAGTCCGTCCCACCGGGGCGCGCCGCGATGGGCTCGGGCGCCAGCAACACGGCGCGCTACATCGGTTCGGCGGCCGGCGTCGCCCTGACGATCGCCCTCTCCACATCCTCCGGCACCTCCCCGCACGCCCTGTCCGCGGGCATGAACACGGCCCTGATCGTCTCGGCGGCCCTGGCCGTTGCGGCGGCCGCGCTCCTCCTGGGGCTGAGGGAGCGCCACTCCAGCCGGGCTTGAACGCGCAGTTCCCCACGCGCGCCTCTCGTCGTGGCTGGTCGCGCAGTTCCCCGCGCCCCTGAAAGGCCTGCGGCCTTCAGGGGAGGCTGCGCGCAGCGCATGCCTCAGGGGCGCGGGGAA
>NZ_JBEOYI010000027.1:0-109055 GCF_040297005.1 Streptomyces sp. NPDC001904
CGTCGTGGCTGGTCGCGCAGTTCCCCGCGCCCCTGAAAGGCCTGCGGCCTTCAGGGGAGGCTGCGCGCAGCGCATGCCTCAGGGGCGCGGGGAACTGCGCGAGAAGCCCCCACCGGGCCGCAGCCGGGGACGAAAGCGTCCGGCGGCCGGAGACTTCCCGGCTGCCGGACGGCAAAGGCACAGGTCAGCGCGCGTACCGCATCAGCGCCCGCACCATGTGACACGTCGTGTCGGACGGCGGATGGATACCGACGAGCTCGGCCGTGGCACGGATCCTTCGGTTGTGGGCCTGCTGAGGAAGGTAGACGCCGGAGTCGAGCAGAGCGATCGCCAGCCGCATGGCCTTGAGGCGACGGTTGTGCGTGATGTACCAGTCGCGGGGCTGCCCCGCGGGCAGCGCCTTCTTCGCCACTGGTGTGTACGGAAGATCGATCAGCATGGGTGCGGCAGCGGGCACGGGCATCCTCCTGTCGCGCATTCTCAAGAGCCCCCGAAGCTCTCGAACACTGCTTCTATTCTACTGCTCACCACTGACAAAAGCCGCTGGCCAAGCCCCAGTTGACGGTGTCTCTCGCGTACCGTTGGCCCCATGGAAATCTGGCTCAACCCGGCCTGCTCGAAGTGCCGCAGCGCGCTCTCCCTGCTCGACGCGGAGGGCGCCGACTACACCGTCCGCCGGTACCTGGAGGAGGTCCCGACCCCGGACGAGATCCGTGCCGTGCTCGGCCGGCTCGGGCTCGAACCGTGGGACATCACCCGCACCCAGGAGGCCGCCGCGAAGGAGCTCGGCCTCAAGGAGTGGGCGCGCGACGCGTCCGCCCGGGACCGCTGGATCGAGGCCCTCGCCGCGCACCCGAAGCTGATCCAGCGCCCGATCATCACCGCCGACGACGGCACCGCGGTGGTGGCCCGCAGCGAGGAGGCGGTACGGGACGCGCTGGCCCGGCGCGGCTAGGACAGGAGCGGAGCCTTCGCATACGAGTTCACGGGCCACCCCCCGCCCCGCGCGGCCCCGGTAACACGGGGTTCACAGACGGGCAACCGACGGGAAATCGCCCGTTGACATGCTTCCGGCCAGAAAGAGACCCGCTCCTAGAGGATGTGGCCCCGTGACGTTCAAGGCTGAGTACATCTGGATCGACGGCACCGAGCCGACGGCCAAGCTTCGTTCGAAGACGAAGATAATCGCCGGCTCGCCGGACGGCCTGGACGCGCTGCCGATCTGGGGCTTCGACGGGTCGTCCACGAACCAGGCCGAGGGCCACGCCTCGGACCGCGTCCTCAAGCCCGTCGCCGTGTACCCGGACCCGATCCGCGGCGGCGACGACGTACTCGTCATGTGCGAGGTCCTCAACATCGACATGACCCCGCACGAGTCGAACACCCGGGCCGCGCTCGCCGAGGTCGAGGCCGAGTTCGGCGCGCAGGAGCCGATCTTCGGCATCGAGCAGGAGTACACCTTCTTCGAGGGCGACCGCCCCCTCGGCTTCCCGGTCGGCGGCTTCCCCGCCGCGCAGGGCGGCTACTACTGCGGCGTCGGCACCGACGAGATCCACGGCCGTGACGTCGTCGAGGCCCACCTCGACAACTGCCTGAAGGCCGGTCTCGGCATCTCCGGCATCAACGCCGAGGTCATGCCCGGCCAGTGGGAGTTCCAGGTCGGTCCGCTCGCCCCGCTGGAGGTCTCCGACCAGCTGTGGGTGGCCCGCTGGCTGCTCTACCGCACCGCCGAGGACTTCAAGATCTCCGCGACCCTCGACCCGAAGCCGGTCAAGGGCGACTGGAACGGCGCGGGCGCGCACACCAACTTCTCGACGAAGGCGATGCGCGAGGGTTACGACGCGATCATCACCGCGTGCGAGTCGCTGGGCGAGGGTTCCAAGCCGCTCGACCACGTCAAGCACTACGGCGCCGGCATCGACGACCGCCTCACCGGCCTGCACGAGACCGCCCCGTGGAACGAGTACTCGTACGGCGTCTCGAACCGCGGCGCCTCGGTCCGCATCCCGTGGCAGGTCGAGAAGGACGGCAAGGGCTACATCGAGGACCGCCGCCCGAACGCCAACGTCGACCCGTACGTCGTCACCCGGCTCCTCGTCGACACCTGCTGCTCCGCGCTGGAGAAGGCCGGCCAGGTCTGAGAGACGGCTGAGTTTCGGCCATGAAGCGCTTGAGGGCGTCCGCATCTTGTGCGGGCGCCCTCTCTTTCGCGTACTCCATCTGCTTCAATACGGGTATGGCCAGCTTCCAGAACATCACCGCGCAAGGTCGTCGTCACGACCTTGAGCCGTTCTGGCCTTCCCGGCAGCACCACGACTTCGACCGGGTGTGTTGCCGCGCGTGAACGCGCAGGCCCTCTAAAGCCGCCGCTCGCACCGCGAGCAGGACGGCCTTCGGTCCGCGTGCATGACGTACGTCCTTTCCCAGACGGCTTCTCGCGCGAAGGTTGACCACTCATGTCTCACGCCCGCTCCCTCTCCGTCGCTCCCTCCCCCGCCCGTACCCGGCTGCGCGCTGTCGGCAGTGACGAGGTGGACCGCCTCGTAGACG
Source organism: Streptomyces sp. NPDC001904 (assembly GCF_040297005.1). NCBI lineage: Bacteria > Bacillati > Actinomycetota > Actinomycetes > Kitasatosporales > Streptomycetaceae > Streptomyces > Streptomyces sp. NPDC001904. Next base: position 2,551 of record NZ_JBEOYI010000027.1, read on the forward strand.
TCTCCGAGTTCCTGCCGCCGGGCGCCACCCTGCTGCCCGCGCCGCCGCACACCCTGCCGACCCTGCCGGGCAACCCGCCGATGATCGGCTACCTGGTCCTCGTACCGGCCGACCAGCAGCCGCTGCTGCCGCCCCGGCCCGCCGCCGCGGAGCCGGCCGTCCGGTCGGACGGCGACGGCCTGATCGGCATCGACGGCGCGGAGCGCACCGCCAGTGTCGACGGACGCCAACTCGACCTGACCTACCTGGAGTTCGAACTCCTCGCGCACCTCGTCGCGCATCCGCACCGGGTGCACTCCCGCGACCAGCTGGTCACCACGGTGTGGGGCTACGGGCACGTCGGCGACGGCCGCACCGTGGACGTGCACGTCGCCCGGCTGCGCCGCAAGCTGGGCGCGGAGCACCGCAAGGTGATCCAGACGGTGCGCCGGGTCGGCTACAAGTACGCGCCGCCCGCGGGCCGCTGAGCCCTCACCCGCTCCGGGGGTGGTGCTGGGTACACCCCCGGGGACGGGTGCCCGCGCCACTGCCCCGGGCCGCCCGCGGCGGCCACACTGTGAGGACAGCGTGACACGGGCAGCGGAGCGGGACGGGGTGCGGGATGGGTGCGCGGGTACGGGGTGCCGTCGGGGCAGGGGTGCGGGGGCTGGTGCTCTCCGCGGTCGGGCTCGCCGGATCGATCACGCTGTTCGTGCTGTCCGTCGTCTCGATCGCCCTCGTACCGGTGGGGGCCGGGGCCCTGACCACACCCTGGGTCCTCACCCTCGTCCGGCACTGGGCGAACTGGCGGCGAGTGGTCGCCGCCGAGTGGTGCGGGGTCCGGATACCGGCGGCGTACCGGCCGTTCCCCGGCCATCTGCGCGGCGGGATCGTCGGGCAGCTGGAGCGGTGCCGGCTGCTGCTCGGCGATCCGGCGACCTGGCGGGATCTGCGGTGGCTGCTCGTCGACATGACGGCCGGATTCGTGACGGCGCTGCTGCCCGCGGCGCTGGTCCTCTATCCGCTCGAGGGATACGCGCTCGCGGCCGGCCTGTGGCGGGTCTTCACCGACGGCTCCCGTGTCGGCTGGTGGTACGGGTTCGTGCCGATCAGCGGTGAGGGGTCCGCGCTGCTGGCGGCCCTGCTGGCGACGGCGCTCCTCGCCACCGGGCTCCGCACCGCCCCCGCCCTGCTGCGGGTGCACTTCCTCCTGACGCGGTCCGTGCTGGCCCCGGCCGACGGCGAACTGGCCGCGCGCGTCGCGGTGTTGACCGAGACGCGGCGCGACGCCGTGGACACCTCGGCGGCCGAACTGCGCCGCATCGAGCGCGATCTGCACGACGGGGCGCAGGCCCGGCTCGTCGCCATGGGCATGGACCTGAGCACCGTCGAGGCGCTGATCGAGAAGGATCCGGCCAGGGCGAAGGCGCTGCTCGCGCAGGCCCGGCAGTCGTCCGCCGACGCGCTCACCGAACTGCGCGACCTGGTGCGCGGCATCCATCCGCCGGTGCTAGCCGAGCGCGGACTGGGCGATGCCGTAAGGGCGTTGGCGCTGCGGCTGCCCGTCGCGACGGAGGTGGAGGTCGGCCTGTCCGGCCGGGCCGAGGCCCCTGTGGAGTCGGCCGCGTACTTCGCGACCAGCGAGGCGCTGACGAACGCGGTGAAACACGCGGGCGCGGACCGGATATGGGTCGACATCAGCCACACCGACGGCCACCTGCGCGTCGCCGTCACCGACAACGGCCAGGGCGGCGCCGTGCTCCGGGACGGCGGCGGGCTCGGCGGGGTGGAGCGCCGGCTCGCTACATTCGACGGTGTCCTCGCCGTCAGCTCCCCCGCGGGCGGTCCGACCATGGTGACCATGGAGATCCCTTGCGTGTTGTCCTAGCCGAAGACCTGTTCCTCCTGCGGGACGGTCTCGTGCGGATGCTCGAGGCGTACGACTTCGAGATCGCGGCCGCCGTGGAGAGCGGGCCCGAACTCACCAAGGCGCTGGCGGAGTTGGCGCCGGACGTCGCCGTCGTCGATGTCCGGCTGCCGCCCTCGCACACCGACGAGGGATTGCAGTGCGCGCTCGCCGCTCGGCGGGCGCGGCCCGGGCTTCCGGTGCTCGTGCTGTCCCAGCACGTGGAGCAGCTGTACGCGCGCGAGCTGCTGGCGGACGGGACCGGCGGGGTCGGATACCTGCTGAAGGACCGGGTGTTCGACGCGGAGCAGTTCGTCGACGCGGTGCGGCGGGTGGCCGCGGGCGGTACGGCGATGGATCCGCAGGTCATCCAGCAGCTGCTCGCGCGGCGGGCGGTCCAGGAGCCGCTGGGCGGGCTCACCCCGCGCGAGCTGGAGGTCCTGGAGCTGATGGCCCAGGGCCGGTCGAACGCGGCGATCGCGGCCCAACTGGTCGTCACCGAGCGGGCGATCGCGAAGCACACCTCCAACATCTTCGCGAAGCTGGACCTGGCGGTCTCGGACGACGACAACCGCCGGGTCCTGGCAGTCCTGGCCTACTTGGACCGCACCCCGTAAGGATGCGGGCCCCTGTCCGCCCCGCCAGGGGCGCGGGGAACTGCGCGACCAGCCCCCACCGGGCCCGCACCCGCGAACGGCGCCGCACGGCGGACTGCCCAAGGCGGGGAAGGCAAAATCCCGGACCCCTTTGAACACGCGGGCCCGCCCTTGCGTACGTAGTCCCATGGGACGCACCTCACGGAAAAGGCGCTCATCGCTGGCGACGCGCATGACCATCGCGTCGGCCGCACTGCTCCTGGGCGGAGGTGGGCTGGTCGCGGTGAACGTGTACGCGCAGGCTCACGAAGAGAACTCCGCGGACACCGGGCAGCAGAGCGGCAGCGGCGTCGTAGCGAAGACCACCACCATCGACTGTCCGGACGTCGGCACCGCGCTGCCCGACGTGCCGGACGGCGCCCGCGGCCGGGTGGACGGCGAACTGGCCGCCATGGACACCCAGATCACCCGGGCCTACCAGCGCCTCGCGCAGAACCGGGCCGCCGCCGCCCAGGACCCCGGCTGGGTCGAGAACAGCGTCCTGGGCCCGCTGAAGGCCAAGCGCGGCGCCGCCCTCGACCGGATCGGACAGGAGATCCGGCGCTCGGGCGGCAGCGCGCCGCAGGGGCTCGGCGGGATGGCGCAGTGCACCCAGCGCGCCACGGACGACAACGGCGGCGACTCCCCGGCCCCGTCCACCGCCCCGTCCGCCGATCAGACCGCCGGTCAGGCCGGCGCTGCCTCGGCCCCCGCCCCGTCGGCGCCCGCCGCCTCGGCGCCCCCGCAGCAGGGCGGGACCGCGGGCGGCCCGGTGGCGGCGGACTTCCAGGACATCACCAAGGTCCGGCCGAACGTCCAGCAGGCCAGGAACGGCCGCTCCGCGTCGACCGGCACCTTCACCACCGCCTGCGGCACCAACGCCAACAAGCTGCGCAACAGCGACAACGTGATCGTCGCCCCCGGCGTCACCAACGGCGCGCACCACATGCACGACTACGTCGGCAACCAGAGCAACAACGCCTTCGCGAGCAACGACACCTTCGCGGGCGCCGCCACCAGCTGCCGCAACCAGGGCGACAAGTCGACGTACTACTGGCCGGTGCTGCGCGTGCAGGACGGCACGCAGGAGGCCGACGCGAACCAGGACGGCGGCGGCAAGGAGGGCAACGTCGGCAAGATCCTCCAGGCGCGGACGGCGAGCATCAAGTTCGTCGGCAGCCCGCGCGGCAAGGTCGTCGCGATGCCGAAGTTCCTGCGCATCATCACCGGTGACGCCAAGGCGTTCACCAACGGCACCGCGAACGCCAACGCGCACTGGAGCTGCACCGGCTTCGAGAACCGGCAGCTGACGGACAAGTACCCGATCTGCCCCCGCGGCAGCCAGGTGGTGCGCAGCTTCAAGTTCCAGAGCTGCTGGGACGGCCAGAACACCGACAGCGCCAACCACCGCACGCACGTGGCGTTCGCCGACGCCCAGGGCAACTGCCAGGCCGGCTTCAAGGCGATCCCGCAGCTGACCATGCGGCTGGTCTACGACGTGCAGGCGCCGAAGATCGCGAACGGTCAGGTGAAGAACCCGTACGCGGTCGACGGCTTCCCCGAGCAGCTGCACAAGCCGATCACCGACCACGACGACTTCATCAACGTCTTCTCCGACCAGCTGATGCAGCGGGCGACGAACTGCATCAACCGGGGCGACCGGTGTAACTGACCGGCCGCCCCTCCCGGCCGCTGCGCGGCCGGTTCAGTGGTGACCCGTGTGCCCGGAGCCGGGCTACTCCTCGTGACCCCCACCACCGCTACTCCCCGAGTGGTGCGAGGAGACCCGCTCCACGGTCCCGCCGAGCCGGCCGCGCAGCTTCGTCACGACCGCGTCCGGGCCGACCACGATCCACTTACGGCCCACGAGATAGTCGCCGCCGTAGTCGTCGGCGACGTCCAGCCACTCGGCCTGGCCGCGGTCGGTGGCGAAGGTGGCGAGAACGTAGCGTCCGGTGCCGGTGCCGCAGGTCGCCTGGCGCAGTTCGGCGGCGTCGGTCTGGACCTCGGGGTCGCAGCCTGCCCGACGGGCGATCTGCTCCAGCGTCCCGGTGGCCGTTCGGGGGATCTTCGGTGCGTCGTCGTGGGCCGCGCCCGACGTGCATCCGGCCGCGGCCGCGGCCAGTACGACCCCTGCCACCAGCAGCTTCCTCATCGCGCTCTCCTGTCCGGTACGTGTCCGGCGGTCGTTGTGTTCCCGCCAGCTCCGCGCGCACCGTTGAGCACGGACCTGCACCCGGTTAGCGTGCGCCGCACCATCCGTGACGCACAGGGGGTAGCAGGTATGTCCGCGCCAACGCGACGCACGGTCATCGGCACGGCAGGTGCCATCGGTCTCGGCTCGGCCCTCGGAATGGGTCCTGGCGCACCGGCCGCACATGCCGCTCAGGCCCTTGATACGTCGGCGGCGCGCGCCGCGCTCAAACGGCAACTGCCCCGTCATGCGGACCAGTTCCGGCTCACCCTGGTCGCGGCGCGAGGCGGCGTGGACCGTTTCCGGGTCTCCGGGACACGGGGCCGCATCGAGGTGTACGGGACGACCCCGGCGGTGCTGCTCGCCGGTGTCCACTGGTACCTGAAGTACACGTGCGGGGCGCAGATCGCGTGGAACGGCAGCCAGCTGGACCTGCCCGCGCGGCTGCCGGCGCCGTCCCAGCCGCTGGAGAGATCGACGTCGCTGCCCCACCGCTTCGCGCTGAACGACACCAACGACGGCTACACGGCGCCGTTCGCCGGCTGGCCGTACTGGGAGCGCGAGCTGGACGTCCTGGCGCTGCACGGCTGCAACGAGGTGCTGGTCGTCGCCGGCATGGAGGCCGTCTACCACCGTGTCCTGAAGGACTTCGGCTACAGCGACGAGGAATCGCGGGCGTGGCTGCCGGCCCCGTCCCACCAGCCGTGGTGGCTGCTGCAGAACCTGTACGGGTACGGCGGCCCGCTCTCGGCCGAACTGATCGCCGAGCGGGCCGCGCTGGGCCGCAGGATCGTCGACCGGCTGCGCGAGCTCGGCATGCGGCCGGTCATGCCCGGCTACTACGGGCACGTGCCGAAGGGGTTCGTGGAGCGCAACGGCGGGGACGCGCACGTCGTGCCGCAGGGCGTCTGGCACGGCTTCCAGCGGCCGGACTGGCTGGACCCGCGCACCGAGTCGTTCGCGAAGGTCGCGGCGTCCTTCTACGGGCACCAGCGGGACCTGTTCGGCGACATCGACGCGTTCAAGATGGACCTGCTGCACGAGGGCGGCACCGCGGGCGACGTGCCGGTGCCGGACGCGGCACGCGGGGTGGAGACGGCGCTGCGCGCGCACCGGCCGGACGCGACCTGGGTGATCCTCGGCTGGGAGGCGAACCCGCTGCCCGAGCTGATCGCCGCCGTCGACAAGGAGCGGATGCTGATCGTCGACGGTGTCTCGGACCGGTACACGTCGGTCACCGACCGGGAGAAGGACTGGGCGGGCACCCCGTACGCGTTCGGCACCATCCCGAACTTCGGTGGCCGCACCACGATCGGGGCCCGCGCGCACATCTGGCAGGAGAAGTTCTTCGCGTGGCGCGACAAGCCGGGCAGCGCGCTCGCGGGCACGGCGTTCATGCCGGAGGGCACGGACCGTGATCCGGCCGCCTTCGAGCTGTGGTCCGAGCTGGCGTGGACGGACGGCGGCCTGGACCGGGCACGGTGGTTCGCCGGGTACGCCGACTTCCGGTACGGCGGCCGGGACAGGGCCGCCCGCGCCGCCTGGCAGGCGCTGCACGAGACGGCGTACCAGCACAAGGCGGTGGAGCGCTCCGACCCGCACGACTCGCTGTTCGCCGCCCGCCCCGACCTGTCCGCCGACCGCGCCGCCTACTACGCGCCGCGCGCCCTGGCCTACGACCCGGCCCGGTTCGACGCCGCGCTCACCGGGCTGCTGGGCGTGGCGGCCGGGCTGCGGGGCAGCTCCGCCTACAAGTACGACCTCGTGGACGTCACCCGGCAGGCCCTCGCGCACCGCAGCCGCCAGCTCCTGCCCCAGCTGAAGGCGGCGTACGCGGCGAAGGACCAGGCGACGTTCAAGGCGCTCGCCACGCTGTGGCTGAAGCTGATGCGGCTGTCGGACGACGTGACGGGCACCCATCCGGCGTTCCTGCTCGGCCCGTGGATCCAGGACGCCCGCGACCTGGCGACGAGCGCCGCGGAGCGCGCCGAGTTCGAGCGCTGCGCCAAGGTGCTCATCACCGTGTGGGGCGACCGGGCCACCTCCGACCCCGGCAATCTGCACGAGTACGGCAACCGCGAATGGCACGGCCTGATGGCCGACTTCTATCTGCCGCGCTGGCAGAAGTGGCTCGACGAACTCCAGGACGCGCTGGCGGCGGGGCGCGCGCCGGCGGCCGTGGACTGGTTCGCGTTCGAGGAGCCGTGGACGCGGGAGACGAAGGACTACCGGCTGCGCCCGTACGGCGACGCGTACCGCACGGCCGCCCGGGTCCGTGACGTGCTGGCGGCCGCCCCCTACCAGGGGTCCGTGACGGTCACGGCGGAGCCGCCCGCGTTCCCGCCGAACGGGCACGCGCGGGTGGCCGCCACCTTCCACAACGTCAACGGGCTGCGCGCCACGGGCCGCGTCGACTTCACCCTGAAGGGCCTCGACGCCGAGCCGGAGGGCGCCACCCACCTCAGGAGCGTCGCCCCGGCGGGCACGGGCACGGTGGCCTGGCGGGCGAGCGCGCCCGCCACCCCGCTCGACAAGCCGCTGCGCCCGCTGCCGTACGAGATCGACGTCGCCTACGGGCCCGCGGGCGCGGAGCGGATCACCGCCGTGCACCGGGGCACCCTGTTCGAGGCGGGCCCGCTGGACGGGGGCTGGAAGACGTACACCAACAACGGGGCGTTCTCCGGGCAGTTGGGGGACGCGTTCGCGATCGACGGCGGCGGCGCCGACCTGTGGAAGGGCACGACGGAGTTCGGGACGGTGTACCGGCCGGACGCCTTCACGGACGGCACGTCGGTGGTGCTCCGCGTCGACAGCCAGGACGTGACCGGCGCCTGGGCGCGGGCCGGCATCATCGTGCGCAACGCGCTGGCCACGCCCGGCTCCGCGGGCTTCGTCAATCTGTCGGTCACCCCGGCGAACGGGGTCGTGCTCTCCTACGACACGAACGGTGACGGCACGCTGGACACGTACAAACGGATCACGGGCATCAAGGCCCCGGTGCTGCTGCGGCTGACCCGCTCCGGGGGTTCCGTCACCGGCGCGTGCTCGACCGACGGCGGCGCGACCTGGCGGACCGTGGCCACGGCGGCCCTGACGGGGGCGGCGGCGACGCAGGACGTGGGCCTGTTCATGAGCGCGACGAACGGCGGGAACGGGGCGCGCGGCACGGTGGAGTTCAGCGGCTGGCAGCTGACGTAGCGGCCGGCCGCCGTGCGCGGCGGCGGTGACGGGGGCGGGACGCTGTGACCATCCCATGATTCGCTCGTTCAGCTGAGCGTGCAGTCAAAGGTGCAGCAATCCGAGCCCTCGTCCCCCGCCGCACCCGCCCCGGCCGACGTGATCGACGTCGAGCAGGCGGAGGCCGCCCTGGTCGAGCACTATCCGCGCCTGGTCCGGCTCGCCTATCTGGTGCTGCCGCCCGGCCTGGGGCGCAACCGCCGGGTGCTCACCGCCCACTCCGTCGCGCAGCGGGCGCTGCCCCGCGGCCGGACGGAGTCCACGCCGACGGCCGGCGGCGACCCGGGGTACGGGTACGTACGGCTGCGGGTGCTGCGCAGCGCCCTGGAGGCGGGGCTTCCGCTGCGCCGTGCCGCCTGGCCCAAGCGGGCCCAGCTGCCGCCGCTGCTGCCGCAGGTGTGGGGGCTGCGGCTCTTCCCGAAGTCCGGCGGCGCCGATGAACTCGCGCTGGACCAGAAGCTCTCCGCGCTCGACGGCCCGGCGCGCGCCGCGTACGTGCTGCGCGGTCTGGAGCGGCTCGACGACACCGCGGTCCGCGCGACGCTGCTGGCCGCGGGCTGCACCCCCGAGGTTGTTGCGACGGCGCTGACCACGGCGGCGACGGTCGAGCCGCAGCCCGCGCTGCTCGCCTCCCCGGAGTTCGACCCGTGTTCCCTGCACGCCCGCCCCACCGATCTGATGCGCCGCCGCCAGCACGCGAAGGCGGCCGTCGCCGGGCTCGCCGCGCTCGTGGTGTGCGGGGCGCTGCTCGGGCTGCCCGGGCGCGACAGCTGGGGTCCCGACGGCGCGGCGGCGCCGCCGTACGCCCGCAATCCGGCGGGGCAGGCCGCGCTGGATCCGGCGAAGCTGACGCGGGTGGCCCCGACGGCCTGGCAGAGTTCCGCGCGCGTGGACTTCTCGGTGTGGCCGGCACGCGGGTCGCTCGCCGACGACACGGGCCTGCTGCGGCGCGCCCTCGCGGTGTGGGCGCGGCCCGGCCCGGCCGTGCAGGTCTCGGCGACGCCCGGCACGGCGGCGGGCGCCCCGCCCGGACCGGCGCAGTTGCTGTACGCGGGCGAGATCGACCAGGCGCGGGTCGTCGTCCTCTACGACGGTCTGCGCGTCGTGCGCTACGCCGAGCCGACGAGCGGGACGAGCGGCGCCGCCCTCGACTTCGCGCGGGTCGACGGGGCGGACGCCGCACAGTCCGGCGCGGTCGTCCTGGACCGCTCCGACGGCAACGTCCGCTATCTGACGGCCCCCTGGGTGACCGGCGCGTCCGTCCACGATCTGCTGAAGCCGGACGCGGCGGCCCAGAAGCTGTCCCGGTCGGCGGACGGTGCCACCGCGCCGTTCGCCAGCCCGGCCCTCTCCCGGTCCTGCACGTCGTGGAACGCGCTGGCGCTGACCGATGCCACCGGCACCCGGCTCACCACCGACCTCGGCGAGCTCGTCCCCGCACACCTCACCACGGGCAGCCCGGACGCGCCGCACGACTCGGTGCCCGCCGACTGGGCGGCGACCGCCTGCTCGCTCGCCGCGGCCCGCTCGCACGGGGTGCGCTCGGTCAACTCCTGGTCGTACGCGCGGCAGGAGCTGCCCGAGGCCAACGGCACCGCGGAGTGGGTGTGCACCCGCGCCGAGACCTGGCAGGGCGGCAGCCCGCGCACCCTCGGCCTGTTCCGCACCCCGGGCGCGACGGCCTCGGTGGTCGCCGCGAAGTCGCAGACCTCGCCCGCGTGCGGCTCCCGCGATCCGCTGGTCCTGGCCGGCGTCCGCTGGAAGTCGCGGGCCGGGGTCTGGTACCTGGTCGCTGCGGGCAGCAAGAAGGTCGACTCCGTGACGGCGGCCGGTTCCACGGTGCCGGGGAACCTGCTGGCGGTGAAGGTGGCGCGGGGGGCGAAGGTGTCGCTGACCGGGCGCACCGCGGGAGGTGCGACGGTGGCGACCCTGAAGTGAGCGACCCTTGCTGACGATCACGTAAAGAAAGTCGCCGCAAAGGGCTGTACCCCTGCCGCTACCCGTCAGTACATTGACGCCATGTCTAATACGCGCGTCACGCTGAAGGCACGCCAGGTGTCCTTCGCCTGGGACAAGACCCCGCTGCACTGGCTCCCGGACGACCCGTTCGCCACGCACACCATCAACGTGCTGCACCTGCTCCTGCCGGCCGGTGAGCGCTGGTTCGTGCACGTGTACAAGCAGGTCCTGCCCCTCATACGGGACGACCGGCTGCGTGAGGACGTCATCGGGTTCATCGGGCAGGAGGCCATGCACTCCCAGGCCCATGACGAGGTGCTGCCGCACCTGCGCGAGCAGGGTCTCGACCCGACGCCGTACACGGCCCAGGTGGACTGGTTCTTCGAGAAGCTGCTCGGCGACCGCACGCTGCCGCCGGGCAGGGCGCGCGAGTGGTGGCTGATGGAGCGGGTCGCGCTGATCGCGGCGATCGAGCACTACACGGCGTTCCTCGGCGACTGGGTGCTGAACGCGGACGAGCTGGACCGGCGCGGCGCCGACCCGACCATGCTCGACCTGCTGCGCTGGCACGGCGCCGAGGAGGTCGAGCACCGCTCGGTGGCTTTCGAGCTGTTCGAGCACCTGGACGGCGGCTACCGGCGCCGGGTGCGCACCTGGGCCACCGCCTTCACGGCGCTGGTCTTCCTGTGGCAGCGCGGCGCGCGGTTCTTCATGGAGAACGATCCGACGCTGTCCGACGGCAAGGCCTCCTTCAAGGCCTTCTACCAGGGCGGCAAGCAGGGCGTGCTGCCGTCGACCGGGGCGATGATGCGGTCCATCCCCCGCTATCTCAGCCGTGGTTACCACCCGGAGCAGGAGGGCGACACCGCGCAGGCCGTCGCCTATCTCGCCGCGTCCCCCGCGGCGACCGCCGCCGAGGCCCGCAGCGCCGCCCGCGCCGGAGCCGCCCGATGAACGCCCGCACCCTGACCAGGGCCGCCGTCGTCGCGGGCGCCGCGCTCGTCGTCCGGCGCGCGCTGCGCCGCCGGGTGCAGGGCTCCCCGCTGTGGCCGATGCCCGCCCTGGAGGAGCCGGTCTCGGGGCGGCCGCGGGCCCGGGCGCTGCGCCTGCTCGTGGCGGGGCACGAGGAGATCGCCGACGGCGTGGTCCAGCTCCGCCTGGAGGGCCGTGAGCTGCCCGCGTGGCGGCCGGGCGCCCACCTCGATCTGGTGCTGCCGTCCGGACTCGTCCGGCAGTACTCGCTGTGCGGCGACCCGGAGGACTCCTCCTCGTACACCGTCGCCACCCGGCTGATCCCGGAGAGCGAGGGCGGGCGCGGCGGATCGCGCGAGGTGCACGAGGGGTTGCCGGCGGGCGCGGAGGTCGAGGTGCGCGGGCCGCGCAACCGCTTCGCGCTGGACGCGGACGCCCCGGCCTACCTGTTCATCGCGGGCGGCATCGGCATCACGCCGATCCTGCCGATGCTCCGCGAGGTGGCGGCGCGCGGCGCCGAGTGGCGGCTGCTGTACGGGGGCCGCGGCCGGTCCTCGATGCCGTTCCTGGAGGACGTCGCGAAGCTGGGCGCCGACCGGGTCACCGCCGTCCCCCAGGACGAGGCGGGCCTGCCCGACCTCGCCGCCGCGCTCGACGCCACCGCACCCGGCACGGCCGTCTACTGCTGCGGGCCCGAGGGGCTGATGGCGGCCGTGGAGGCGGCGCTGCCGGAGGGCCGGACCCTGCACCTGGAGCGGTTCGCGCCCCGCAACACGGCCGACGGGAACGGCGCGTTCGAGGTGGAGCTGCGCCGCAGCGGCAAGGTCGTCGGCGTCCCCGCCGGGTCCACGGTGCTCGCGGCGGTCCGCGCCGAGGTGCCCGCCGTCTCGTACTCCTGCGAGCAGGGCTTCTGCGGGACGTGCCAACAGCGGGTCCTGGAGGGCGAGATCGACCACCGCGACGAGCTGCTCACCGACGCCGAGCGGGACGACTCGATGCTGATCTGCGTGTCGCGGGCACGCGGTGACCGTCTGGTGCTCGACCTGTAGCGACCACGGCGATGACCGGCGTCGACGCTCGGTAGAGTGTTCGGTATGGCTACCGGGGTGCGGCGCAGAATGGGAGTCGAGGAACGGCGACGGCAGTTGATCGGGGTCGCCCTCGAACTGTTCAGCCACCGCTCCCCCGACGAGGTCTCCATCGACGAGATAGCGGCCGCCGCGGGGATCTCGCGGCCGCTCGTCTATCACTACTTCCCGGGCAAACTCAGCCTCTACGAGGCCGCACTGAAGCGGGCCGCGGAGGATCTGGCGGAACGTTTCGAGGAGCCGCCCGAGGGTCCGCTCGGGGCCCGGCTGCTGCGTGTCATGGGCCGGTTCTTCGACTTCGTCGACGAGCACGGTCCCGGCTTCTCGGCGCTGATGCGCGGCGGCCCGGCCGTCGGCTCCTCCGCGACGAACGCGCTGATCGACTCCGTGCGGCAGGCCGCGTACGTCCAGATCCTGGCGCACCTGGGGATCGTGTCCCCGTCGCCGCGGCTCGAACTCGTCGTCCGCTCGTGGATCTCGCTCGCCGAGTCGACGGCCCTGATCTGGCTCGACGGGCGGCGGATTCCCCGCGCGGAGCTGGAGCTTCAGCTGGTGCACGACTTCGCCGCGCTGGCCGCTGTCAGCGCCGCGTACGACTCCGAGATGGCCGCGTTGCTGCGCCGGCTTCTCGCCGGGGAGTCCGTCGACGGGCCGTTCGCCGAGCTGATCGGGCGGTTGTCCTCGCTGGCCGCTGTCTGAGTTCTCAGCCGCGCGCCGACTTGTAGCCGGGCTCCAGGTCCCGTACCTCCACCGAGAAGTGGGCGCCCTCCGGGTTCTTGATGTGGGTCGGGAGCAGGGCGAGGACCGCCTCCGTCAGGGCCTTCTTCACCTCCTCGGTGCGGCCCGACAGCAGGGCGATCTCGATGTGGACGAGGTCCGCCGGTTCGGTGCCGTCGCCGACGACGGTCTCGTCGGCCCGGCGGAACCGGGTCTTGCAGGCCGCCGTGCGCGCGGACACGGTGTCGACGCAGGCCTGGTGCACGGCGCCGGCGAGTGCGGCGCGGTCGATCCGGTCGTCGAGGCCGGCGGAGTGGTCGACGGTGATGTTCGGCATGGGGGCTCCGGGGGTCTGGTGCGGGCGGTGTGCCCCTCACCTTTACGGTGATCGGCATGACGGCACAACTCGCGTTCCGCAGAGCGGACGCCGACGACCTGGACGTTCTCGTGTCGCTCTACGACGACGCGGCCCGCTGGATGGTCGACAGGGGCATCGACCAGTGGAAGCCCGGCGAGAAGGACGCGGACCACTTCCGGCTGCGGATCAAGGAGGGCGAGGTGTGGATCGCGGCCCGCGACGGCGGCGTCGCGGGCGCCTTCGAGCTGTGGTGGGAGGACGAACCGGCGTGGGGCGCGCAGCCGCCGGTGGCCGGGTACGTGCACCGGCTGATGGTGCGGCGCGGCGCCCCGGGCGGCACCGGCGCCGCGCTGCTGGCCCACGCCGAGCGGCGCATCGCCGAGACGGGCCGCTCGCTGTGCCGCCTCGACTGCGTGGCGACCAACGCGCGGCTGCGCGCCTACTACGAGGGCCGGGGCTACGCGGTCGTGGGCGAGCAGCCCTTCAAGGCCGGTGCGGGCGGCAGCAGTTACGGCGTCACGTTGCTGGAGAAACCCCTGGGCTGACGCGCAGGGCGAGGAGGGCGATGTCGTCCGCGCGGTCCTGGCCGAAGCAGGACATCAGGGTGTCGCACAGGGCGTCGGGTCCGGCCGGGGCGACGGCCGCGGCGCCGCGCAGTTGTTCCATGGAGACGGCGAGGTCGGTGCCGCGGGTCTCGATGAGGCCGTCGGTGACCATGAGCAGCCGGTCGCCGGGCGCGAGGGTCAGCTCCGTGGGGGCGGGGCGCGGCAGGCCGAGGCCGAGCAGCGGGCCCGCGGCCGCCGCGTAGTGGGGCGCGCCGTGCGCGGGCAGGACCAGGGGCGGGATGTGTCCCGCGTTCGCCACCTGGACGCGGCCGCTCTCGGGGTCGACGAGGATCAGGCAGAGGGTCGCCGTGGTGTCCGGGTGGTAGTGCTGGAGCATCCGGTCGATGCGGTCCACCAGCGGGCCGGGCCGCGGGTCCTCGATGCTGTAGGCGCGCAGCGCGTGCCGGATCTCGACCATCACGGTGGCGGCGTCGAGGGAGTGCCCGACCACGTCGCCGATACCGGCGATGACCCCGGCGGGAGTGGGCAGCGCGGCGTAGAAGTCGCCGCCGATCTCGGCCTGCTGGGAGGCGGGTTCGTAGCGGAAGGCGACCTGGAGGCCCGGTATCCGGGGCAACTGGGCGGGCAGGAAGCTGCGTTGCAGGGTCAGGGCCACGTGGCGCTCCTGCTCGTACCGGAGGAGGGGTTCGGCGGCGAGCACGGTGGCCCGCGCCAGCTGGGTGACGAGCGGGCCGATCCGCCCGTTCGGGTCGGAGTGGACGGGGGTGACCAGGCACACCGAGAGGCCGTCGCGGCTGCGGGCGAGCACCAGCCGGACGTCGCCCGGCCCGACGTACATCCCGGGCCACAGCGCGCCGGGCAGGACCGCGGAGCGGCTGCTGCCCCGGGCACACAGCACCCGCCGGATCAGGGCGGCGGCCCGCTCCTCGTCGCCCGCGCCGGGCAGCCCGGTGCGCTCGGCGTGCCGGGACAGGCCGGCGTGCACCTCGCTGTCGTCACCGAGGACGAACACGGCGGCCGGCCGGCCGGTCAGCCGGGCCGCCGCGTCGGCCGCGGCGTCGGCCAGCTCGGCGAGACAGCGGGCGCCCTGCACCTCGACGACGGCTTCGGAGAGCAGAGTGAGGCGGGTGAACTGGGCCTGTGCGTCGGTGAGTTCGCGGGCGCCGCGCAGGGCGGCCCGGACCACGGCGCGGATCTCCTCCGGCTCCGCGGGCACCGTCAGATACGCCTCGCCGCCCGCGTCGAGCCCCTGGCAGCGGTCGACCGGGCCCGAGGGGCGGGCGGAGAAGTGGACGACGGGGATCCCGGCCAGCGAAGGCAGCGCCTTGACCCTGCGGCACAGCTCGAAGCCGCTGAGGTCGGGCAGCCCCACGTCGACGAGGGCCAGGTCGGGCAGACAGCCGGCCCGCAGCCGGACGTCGAGTTCGAGCAGGGCCTCCCCGGCGGAGGCGACGGGCACGACGAGGTGTCCGGCGCGGCTGAGCACGGCGCTCAGCGCGAAGCGGTTCGCGGCGGTGTCGTCGACCACCAGGACCGTACTGCTGGTGCTCTCCCCGGTACGGGGATCCAGGGCGGTGGCGCTCACAGGCAACAGCCCCTCGCAGCGGACCGGTGCGGGCTCCGTCGGCCCGCACCACCAAGCTACCGCCGCCCGCAAGGGGCATGTCGGCCGTTCGCGGGCCTTCACCGTTCCGAGTGGTGATGACCGCTTGTCGCCCCCAACCGCCCGTATCCGTACCGCAGTTGTGCGACGAGGGCGTTCGGCGGGCGATACGGCGGGTGACCGGGCCGGCCACTCCCGTGGCCACACGCCCGTCCGGCACCACCGGGCGCCTGCCACCCCTGGAGTGCATGCATGTGCACGTCGGAGCCGCTGGCCAGGGGGTCGACCGCCCTGCCCCCTGGGGTCCGGCCTCGTCCGCAGGGCGTAGCAGGTGCGGGCGTGACCCGACCGAGGGATGATCTGGCAGGGGCCGGAAATCTGGCAGACTCGGTGACTATGGGTGAAACGACCGTGACAACACTGGACGGCCGACCAGGACCCGCCGCCTCGTCCGCAGCGGAGAAATCCCGCGCGACGCAGGGCGCCGGCGGTCTCCTGCGCCGCCTGCGTCTACCGCGGCGTCCCCGGCTCTGGTTCGAGGTCCTGCTGATCGCGGTGAGCTACTGGACGTACTCCCTGATCCGCAACGCGGTGCCGGAGCAGAAGGCAAAGGCGCTGCGGAACGCGGACTGGATCTGGTCCGTCGAGCACCATCTCGGCATCGCCGTGGAGCAGAGCGTCAACCACGCGGTGAACTCGGTGTCGTGGCTAATCGTCGGTATGAACTATTACTACGCGACCTTGCACTTCGTGATCACGCTCGGGGTGCTGGTGTGGCTGTTCCGCCGCCATCCGGGCCGGTACGCGGCGACCCGGCTCGTACTGTTCGCGACGACGGCGGTCGCCCTGGTCGGCTACTACTTCTTCCCGCTGGCCCCGCCGCGCCTGATGACCGGCGGCCACTTCGTCGACACGGTCGCGGTGCACGAGACCTGGGGTTCGATGGCCTCCGGGAACCTGAAGAACATGTCGAACCAGTACGCGGCCATGCCCTCGATGCACATCGGCTGGTCGCTCTGGTGCGGCCTGACGATCTTCGCGCTCGCCTCGGCGCCGTGGGCCAGGATCCTCGGCCTGCTCTACCCCGCGGCGACCCTGACGGTCATCGTGGCGACCGCCAACCACTTCTGGCTGGACGCGGTGGGCGGGATGCTCTGCCTGGCCTTCGGTTTCCTGGTGGCGCGGCTCTGGTACGGGACGCTGCCCTACGCCCTGCCGCGCGCGGTGGCGACGCGGCGGCCGGGGTTCCCGACCAAGGCGTAGGGCGATTTCTCCACAGATCCGATGGAAAGCCTGTTCTGATCTTGGGGCCTCGCCCCGGGGCCGCGTCGGCTCTCAGCGGGTACGGTGCGTGATCCTGCCGCCCACCGTGGTCAGCAGCACGGGCGCCTCGGCCACCTCGTCGGCCGGTGCCGTCACGGGGTCGAGGCCGAGCACGGTGAGGTCGGCGCGCAGGCCGACCGCGATCCGGCCCGTCACGTCCGCCTCCCCGGCCGCGACCGCCGCGTGCGACGTCACTCCTTCGAGCGCTTCGAGCCCGGTGAGGCCCTGCCCCGGTCCGGCGGCGCCCTCGGGGACCCGGGCCATGGCGAGGACCCGCCGTACGTCGTAGGGGGCGATCGGCCAGTCCGAGCCGAGGGCGAGGGCGGCGCCCGCGTCGCGCAGGTCGCGGGTGCGCCAGGCACGGGCCGCCCGCTCGTCGCCGAGCCGCCTGGACCACTCGTCGCTGTGGTCACCCTTCGTGTACGCGGTGTGCGGCGGCTGCATGGACGCGGTGACGCCGAGCGCGGCGAACCGCGGGAGGGTGTCGTCCGGCACGGACTCGATGTGCTCGATCCGGTGGGCGCCGCGGCCGCTCGCGCCGAGCGCCCCGATCGTGTCCAGGACGTGCCGGACGGCGGCGTCGCCGATGGCGTGGGTGGCGGTGCGCACCCCGGCGGCGTGCAGGTGCCGTACGGCGGCGCTGTACGCGGCCGGGTCCGGCCAGAACGCCTCGGTCCCCTGCCCGTGGCAGTCGGGGTGCTCCAGCCAGGCGGTACCGCCCTCGACGGTGCCGTCCATGAAGAACTTGACGCCGCCGACCCGCCAGTCCCGTCCGTGCCTGCGCTGGAGCGCGACCAGCTCATCGAGGCCGGCCGTGTCGACGCCCGGCATGCACCAGGGCGCGAGCGTCAGGCGCAGCGGGAGGTCGGTGTCCGCCTCGACCGCGGCGAGCAGGTCGAGACCCGTGCCGTCCATGACGTGGGCGCCGGTGAGGCCGGTGGCGGCCATGGCGGTGAGCAGGTCGACGAGCCCCTTGCGGCGGTCCTCGTACGACAGCGCGGGCACGACCGCGTCGACCAGGTCCATGGCGGCGTGCTCGATCAGGTGCCCGGTGGGGCGGCCGTCGGGGTCGCAGACGATCTCGGAGCGCTGGGCGAAGGAGCGCGGTCCGGTGACGCCCGCCGCGGCCAGGGCGGCGGCGCTGACGAGTGCGGAGTGGCCGTCGTACAGGCGCAGGAACGCCGGGGCGCCGTCGAGGACGTCCTCGATGAGGTCGCGGTGGAGGGGGCGGCCGCCGAACGCGTTGTGGTCGAGGCCCCAGCCGACGACCCAGCCGTCGATCCGGTCCGCGCGGCGCAGGGCGTCCCGCAGCGCGTCCAGGTCCTGTACGCCGGTGAGATCGGCGCCGCTCGCCATGCGCAGGCCCCACACCGGGTGGCTGTGGGCGTCGACGAGTCCCGGGGTGACGGTCGCTCCGGCGAGGTCGAGGCGTTCGGTGCGGGGGCCTGTGCAGTCCTGGATCAGGGTGGCGGTGTCGCCGATCGCGGTGATGCGGCCGTCGGTGACCGCGAGGGCGGTGGCCTCCGGCCCGGGGCCGGTCATCGTGCGGAGGCGGGCGTTGGTGAGGAGGAGGTCGGCGGGGGGTGTCATATGGCTCTCCGTTTCGTCGTGGCTGGTCGCGCAGTTCCCCGCGCCCCTTACGGGGCGCCCGTGGCGTCGGCTACGACTGGCCGAACCGTTCGTACACCTCGGGACGGGTGCGCTTCAGGCGGTGGGCCAGGGGGAAGCCCAGGACGAAGACCGCGGGGGCCACCGCGACCATCACCGCGTTCGCCAGCGGGGACGCGCCGGTGAAGAGGTCGATGTGTGTGATGACCAGGGCTATTGCGGCGCCGAGCAGCAGCGTCGCCGCCACGGGAGCAACGATCGTGCGCAGGACGCCCTCCTGGTGGGTGATGCGGCGGAAGAAGAACGGGACGGCGATCGCCGCGAGGAGTTGCAGGGCCATCAGGCCCAGCATGCCCGGGGTGTTCACCCACAGCAGCAGTTGCGCGTACGGGTCGAGACCGGCCGCCCAGAAGACGAGGACGACGACGGCGCCGAGGGCGCTCTGCGCGAGGCCCGCCATGTACGGGGAGCCGTGCCGGGGGTGGATCCGGCCGAAGGCGCGCGGCAGGACGCCTTCGTCGGCGAGGGCCAGGCCGTAGCGGTTGATCGCGTTGTGGAAGGCGAGGAGGGAGGCGATGACGCTGGTGACGATGAGGACGTGCATGACGTCGGCCGCCCAGCCGCCGACGAAGGTGGTGATCGCGGTGAAGAAGAGGTCGGCGGGGTTGCTGCCCGCCTCCTGCACCACCCGCGCGTCGCCGAAGGACTGGATGGCGATCCAGACCGTGAACGCGTAGAAGAGGCCGAGGAAGGCGACCGCGATGTACGTGGCGCGGGGCACGGTGCGGTCCGGGTCGCGGGCCTCGCGGCGGTAGATGACGGTCGACTCGAAGCCGGTGAACGCGGCGAACGCGAAGGCCAGGACGGCCGCGGTGCCGGGCACGAGGACGTTGCCGGGGGCGAAGGAGGCCAGGGAGAGGCCGTGGGCGCCGCCCTTGAGGAGGACTCCGGCCGCGAGGAGGACGAGGATGCCGGTCTCGGCGATGAGCAGGACGCCGAGCAGCTTGGCGCCGAAGTCGATCGAGCGGAAGCCGCCGTACCAGATGACGGCCAGGCCGATCAGGGAGACCGGGAGCCAGGGGATGTCGGCGCCGAAGAGGGCGTGGACGGTGTCCTGGGTGGCGGAGCCGAGGAGCCCGTAGACGCCGATCTCCATGCCGTTGTAGCCGATCATGGCGAGCAGCGCGGCGCCGATGCCGGCCGGGCGGCCGAGGCCCTGGGTGATGTACGCGTAGAAGGCGCCGCCGCCGGTGACGTGGCGGCTCATCGCGGTGAAGCCGATGGCGAAGACGGCGAGGGTGAGGCCGGCCAGGAGGTAGCCGGCCGGGGCGCCGATGCCGCCGAGGGCGATGGCGAGCGGGGCGACGCCCGCCATGACGGTGAGCGGGGCGGCGGCGGAGACGACGAAGAACGCGATGTCGGCGGTGCCGAGGGAACCCGTGCGCAGGCCGGCCCCGGCGGGGGCGGGCGGGGCCGGCGTGACGGTCTTCGGGGAGGTTGCGGGCATGCGGAAGGAGGCCCTTCTGGTGGCAGGCAGCAGAGGACGGGAAAGGGCGTGAGCGGGTAAACCTAAAGCCTTTTGGTTTCCGCAATGTAACCTCCCGTTGGGGATACGGGAAGACCCGTCTTCACGGGCGGGACGGGGATCTGACGGAGGAGCACATCGGATGGGGCGGCCGAGCAAGCCACTACTCGACCGGGAGCGCATCGGCGCGACGGCCCTGGCCCTCGTCGACGAGCAGGGCGACTTCAGCGTGCCGCAGATCGCGCGGCGGCTCGGGGTGCAGACCGGTTCGGTGTACCACCACGTCGACGGCCGGGACGGGATCGTGGAGCTGCTGCGGGACCGGGTGGCGGGCGGGATCGACGCGGAGGCGCTCCGCTCGGGGCTGCCGTGGGACGAGGCGCTGACCCAGTGGGCCCGCGCCTATCGCGCCGCGTTCGCCGCGCATCCGAAGGCCATTCCGCTGCTGACCACCAATCCGGTGCGGGCGCCGCGGGTGCTCGCGCAGTACGAGCTGGCGGTGGGGCTGTTGCTGGATGCCGGGTTCGCGCTGGGCGACGTCATGACGGTGATCATCGGGCTGGACAACGTCGTGCTCGGGTCCGCGCTGGACATGGCGGCGCCGGAGGCGATGTGGGAGCTGACGGACGAGGTGCCGATGCCGTTGCTGGAGCGGGCGCTCGCGGCGATGGCCGGGAGCCGGTCCGACGCCGCCTTCGAGCTGGCGCTCGGCGCGTTCGTGGGGGGCGTTCGGGGGTTGCTCGGGGCCTAGTTCGGTGGGCGGGTGCGGGTCGAGTGTGGCTGGTCGCGCAGTTCCCCGCGCCCCTGAAGGCATGCGCTGCGCGCAGCCTTCCCCTTGAGGCTGCGCTGCGCGCGCCTCTTGATGAGATGGCGCACGCAGTGCGCATCTCAGGGGCGCGGGGAACTGCGCGAGAAGCGGCCACCGGGCCGCGGACGAAGAACTACCCAGGGGCGCGGGGAACTGCGCGACCAGCCACGACGGCGGTGGCACCCCTACTGATAGAAGCGCTCCTCGGCCACGGCCCGGGCCCGCCGGGTCGTGCGGCGGTAGTCGTCCAGCATGTCGCCGACGTGCCCGGGGTCGTAGCCCAGGTAACGCCCCACGGCGCCGAGTTCCCGCCCGTCGGAGGGGAACGTGTCACCGGCCCGCCCGCGCACGAGCATCACCGCGTTGCGCACCCGGGTCGCGAGGACCCAGGCCTCGTCGAGGACGGCGGCGTCCTCGGCGGGGATCAGCTCGGCGGCGCAGGCCGCGGCCAGCGCCTCCCGGGTACGGGTCGTGCGCAGCCCGGGCTCGGCCCAGCCGTGCTGGAGCTGAAGGAGCTGCACCGTCCACTCCACGTCGGACAGACCGCCGCGGCCCAGCTTGGTGTGCAGCGTGGGATCGGCGCCGCGTGGCAGGCGCTCGGACTCCATCCGGGCCTTGAGGCGGCGGATCTCGCGCACGGCGTCGTCGCCGAGCCCCTCGGCCGGGTAGCGCAGCGGGTCGATCAGCTCGATGAAGGCGCGGCCCAGATCCTCGTCACCGGCGACGTACTGGGCGCGCAGCAGCGCCTGCGACTCCCAGACCAGTGACCAGCGGCGGTAGTACGCCTCGTAGGACTTGAGCGTGCGCACGAGCGGCCCGGACTTGCCCTCGGGGCGCAGGTCGGCGTCGATGAGCAGCGGCGGGTCGGCGCTCGGCAGGGCGAGCAGGCGGCGCATCTCGGCGACGACCTTGTTCGCGGCCTCGGCGGCCTCCTGGTCGCCGACGCCCTCGCGCGGCTCGTGCACGAACAGGACGTCGGCGTCGGAGCCGTAGCCGAGTTCGTGTCCGCCGAAGCGGCCCATGGCGATGACGGCGAACCGCGTCGGCAGGGTGTCGCCCCAGCCGTCGCGGACGACCGCCCGGAGCGTGCCGGCGAGCGTGGCCGCCGTCAGGTCCGAGACGGCACCGCCCACCTGGTCGACCAGGGCGCCCTGGTCGGCGACGGCCGGGGTGTCCTCGGTGCCGTACGAGGCGATGATGTCGGCGGCGCAGGTGCGGAACAGCTCGCGTCGCCGCACTCCGCGCGCGGCGACCACGGCCTGTTCGCCGCCCGGGGCCCGGCCCACGGCGGCCAGCACCTCCTGCTCCAACTGGGCGTGCGGGCGCGGATCGAGGCCCCGCGCGTCGCCGAGCAGCGCGACCGCCTCGGGGGCGCGCATCAGCAGATCGGGGGCGAGCCGGCCCGCCGACAGGACACGGGCCAGGTTCTCGGCGGCGGCGCCCTCGTCGCGCAGCAGCCGCAGGTACCAGGGGGTCTTGCCGAGGGCGTCCGAGACCTTGCGGAAGTTGAGCAGTCCGGCGTCCGGGTCCGCCGAGTCCGCGAACCAGCCGAGCAGCACCGGCAGCAGCGTGCGCTGGATGGCCGCCTTGCGGGAGACGCCGGAGGACAGGGCCTCCAGGTGGCGCAGGGCCGCGCCGGGGTCCGCGTACCCGAGGGCGACCAGCCGTTCGCGGGCCGCCTCCGTACTCAACCTGGTCTCGCCCGGGGCGAGTTGGGCGACCGCGTCGAGCAGCGGGCGGTAGAACAGCTTCTCGTGCAGCCGTCGGACCACCGAGGTGTGGCGCTTCCAGGCCCGGTTGAGGTCGGTGATGGGCTCGGTGCGCATGCCCATCGAGCGGCCGATGCGGCGCAGGTCGGCCTCGTCCTCCGGGACCAGGTGGGTGCGGCGCAACTTGTAGAGCTGGATGCGGTGTTCGAGCGTACGGAGGAAGCGGTAGGCGTCGTCGAGCTGGACGGCGTCGACCCGGCCCACGTAGCCGCCGTCGGCGAGTGCGGCCAGCGCGACCAGGGTCGTACCGCTGCGCAGCGAGGGGTCGGACCTGCCGTGCACCAACTGAAGGAGCTGGACGGCGAATTCGACGTCGCGCAGCCCGCCGGGGCCCAGCTTCAGCTCGCGCTCGACCTCTCCCACCGGGATGTTGGCGACGACGCGCTTGCGCATCTTCTGCACGTCGGGCACGAAGTTCTCGCGCTCGGCGACCTGCCAGACGAGCGGGGACACGGCGTCGACGTACGCCTGGCCGAGCTCGGGGTCGCCGGCGACCGGGCGGGCCTTGAGCAGCGCCTGGAACTCCCAGGTCTTGGCCCAGCGCTGGTAGTAGGCGAGGTGCGAGGAGAGGGTGCGCACCAGCGGGCCGTTGCGGCCCTCGGGGCGCAGGTTGGCGTCGACGGGCCAGATCGTGCCCTCGATGGTGGTGTCGGAGCAGATCCGCATCATGTGGGAGGCGAGGCGGGTGGCGGCCTGGACCGCCTTGCCCTCGTCGGCACCTTCCACGGCTTCACCCACGAAGATGACGTCGACGTCGGACACGTAGTTCAGCTCGTGGCCGCCGCACTTGCCCATCGCGATCACCGCGAGGCGGCACAGCGCGGCGTCGGCGGGCGCGGCGGCCCGCGCCATGGCGAGCGCGGCCCGCAGCGTCGCCGTCGCCAGGTCGGCCAGTTCGGCGGCGGTCTCCACTATGTCGGTGGTGCCGCACACGTCACGGGCGGCCAGGGACAGCAGGCACCGCCGGTAGGCGACGCGCAGCGACACCGGGTCGGTGGCGGCGGCGAGGCCCCGCTCGAACTCCTCGACGCCGGGGTGCAGGTCGCTCGGCTCGTAGGTGACCAGGGCCCGCCAGTCGCCGCTGTGCCGGGCGAGGTGGTCGGCCAGCGCCTCGGAGGCGCCGAGCACCCCGAGCAGCCGGTCGCGCAGCGGCTTCGCGGTGATCAGCGTGTCGAGGAGTTCGCGGCGGGCGGTGGCGTCGGGCTGCGCCTCGACGAGCCGGACCAGGCCCAGCAGCGCCAGATCCGGGTCGGCGGTGGCGCCGAGCGCGTCCAGAAGCAGCGGGTCGGAGCGCACCGCGGACAGGGCCTCGGCGTCCAGCAGCCGCTCGGCGCCGGACGGATCGGTGAATCCGTGCCGCAGCAGCCGCGTGAACGTGCTGCTCCTTCTCCCCTGCGGCACCGACATCGCCCGGCCTCCTGTTCGATCACTCACTGGTGCTGAGCCTACTGCTCAACGTGCTGGACCGATGAGTCGTGGAGGGGTGCGCGGTCCTACCTCCCGAGGGACGATCCCTCGTAGGCCCGTGCGTGTCTAAGGAAGGACAGGCCATGGAATGGACCCTGGAGGTCGTCGTGCTCCCCGTCTCGGACGTGGACCGCGCCAAGGAGTTCTACGCGGACAAGGTGGGGTTCAAGGTCGACCTCGACCGTGAGGTGGCGCCCGGCATCCGCATCGTGCAGCTGACCCCGCCCGGCTCGCGCTGCTCCGTCTCGCTGACCCAGGGGCTGCCCGGCGCCCCGGGGCAGCGGGGCATGGAGCCCGGGTCGCTCAGCGGGCTCCAGCTGTGCGTCACCGACATCGCGGCCGCGCACGGCGAACTGGTGGCGCGCGGTGTGGACGTGTCGCCGGTGCGGCACGCGGGGCCGGGCGGCTGGGAGGACGGGCCCGGCGAGGAGTGGAACTCGTTCCTCTTCTTCAGCGATCCGGACGGGAACGGGTGGACGGTGCAGGAGGCGCCCGCGCCACTGGCCGAACGCTGATCCGGGCGCCGAGGATTCACCGACGGTTCACCCGGCCGAACCGGAACACGTGACACCGCGGCGGCTTGGCGTGTGCATGCTCTGCTCGCACCGCCAGCATCCGCTCCCTCCCCCACATCGGAGGTCCCACGTGCCCGGCAGCAGTACCGCACGTCCCCTTCCCGTTCCGGCCCGCACCCGCGGCAAGGCGTTCCTCTCGGCCCTCGCGCTGACGGCCGCCGCCGCGGGCAGCTGGCTCGCGCTCGGCGGCGGCTCGCCCGCCCACGCCGCGGCGACCGTGCCCACCCCCGACCACACGATCGTCGTGGTCTTCGAGAACCACGCGTACAGCCAGGTCATCGGCTCCTCCAGCGCGCCGTACATCAACAGCCTGAAGTCGGGCGGCGCCAGCCTGACGGCCTCGTACGCCGAGACGCACCCCAGCCAGCCCAACTACTTCGCGATGTTCTCCGGCTCCACCCAGGGCATCACGGACGACAGCTGCTACACGCCCGGCTTCTCCTCCGCCCCGAACCTCGCCTCCGAGCTGATCGCGGCGGGCAAGACGTGGGGCAGCTACAACGAGACGCTGCCGAGCCAGGGTTCGACGACCTGTTCCTCCGGCGACTACGCCCGCAAGCACAACCCGTGGTTCGGGTTCAGCAACGTCCCCACGTCGTCGGCGAAGACCTTCGCCCAGTTCCCGACCGACTACACGACGCTGCCCCAGGTCAGCTACGTCGTGCCGAACCTGTGCAGCGACATGCACGACTGCTCGGTGTCCACCGGTGACACCTGGCTGAAGAACAAGCTGGGCGCCTACGCGACCTGGGCCAAGACCCACAACAGCCTCCTCGTCGTCACCTTCGACGAGGACAACCGGCTCAGCGGCAACAAGATCCCGACCGTCTTCTACGGGCAGAAGGTCACCCCGGGCGCCACGTCCTCGACCACGTACAACCACTACGACCTGCTGCGCACCCTGGAGGACATGCACGGCCTGACCTCGCACGCGGGCAACGCGGCGTCGGCCAAGGACATCACCGGCATCTGGACGTCCTGACATGTACGTAGCGGACTCTCGCGCGAGCGGTACGGCGCCGGTGTCCGCGGAGCCCGCCGTCCGGCCCCCGGCCGGGCGGCGGCGCGCCGTGGGTTCCACCGTGTTCGCGCTCGGCACGGTCAGTCTCATCACGGACGTGTCATCGGAGATGGTCACGGCGGTGCTGCCGCTGTACCTCGTCGCGGGGCTCGGCCTGAGCCCGCTCGGCTTCGGCCTCCTCGACGGCGTCTACAACGGCTTCTCGGCGCTGGTCCGGCTGGTCGGCGGCCGGTTCGCGGACAGCGGCGGCGGCCGGCACAAGACGGTGGCGGTCATCGGCTACGGCCTGTCCGCCCTCTGCAAGCCCCTGCTGCTGCTCGCCGGGACGCTGCCCCTGATCGGCGCCGTCCTCGCCGCCGACCGCACGGGCAAGGGGCTGCGCACCGCGCCCCGCGACGCGCTGATCTCCCTGTCGAGCACGCCGGAGACACGGGGGCGGGCGTTCGGTGTGCACCGGGCGATGGACACCGCGGGCGCGCTGCTCGGCCCTCTGGTGGCCTTCCTGATCCTGCGCCGGACGGTGGACGGCTACGACGCCGTGTTCACGGTGAGTTTCTGCGTGGCGGCGCTCGGCGTCGTGGTCCTGCTCCTCTTCGTCCCCCGAACCCGGGGCTCCGCTCCTCGATCGCCGGAGCGGCCCGATCTGCCGGCGCCCCGCCAGGAGCGCGGGGAACTGCGCGAGCAACCAGAGACAACGCGCACCCGGCAGCGAACCGGACCCTCCCGAGCTCTCCTCCGCATTACCTTGTGCGCGACCCTGCTGGGGCTCGCCACGGTCAGCGACGCCTTCGTGTACCTGATCCTCCAGCGCCAACTCGGCGTACCGGAGCGCTGGTTCGCGCTGCTCCCGCTGGGCACGGCCGCCGCATTCCTGCTGCTGGCCGCCCCGCTGGGCCGTCTCTCGGACCGCGTCGGCGCCTGGCCGGTGTTCGTCGGCGGGCACATCGCCCTGCTCGCGGTGTACGCGCTGCTGCTCACGCACGCGCACAGCCCCGCGCTGCCCTGCGCCGTGCTCCTCCTGCACGGCACCTTCTACGCGGCGACGGACGGCGTCCTGATGGCCGCGGCCTCCGCCGGCATCCCGGAGGAACGCCGCTCGTCCGGTCTCGCGGTCGTGCAGACCGGGCAGGCCGCCGCCCGTTTCGGCTGCTCCCTCGGGTTCGGCGCGGCCTGGACGGCGTGGGGCGACCGGACGGCACTGTCCGTCGCGGCGGTCCTGCTCGTCGGCTGCGTGGCGGCGGTCTGCACCCTGCGGCCGGCCGCGCGACCGGCCCCGACGAAAGCGAACGCATGACGACGACCCGCACCAAGCTCACCGTCCTGATCGCGGCGGTCCTCGCCCTGGCGGCGGTGGCCACCGCCGCCGTGCTGCACGCGTCGGCCCGCGCCGACCGCCGTGACCAGGCCCGCCCCGGTGGCCCGGCCGTGACCACGGGACAGGTCCGGCTCACGTCCGGAGGCCACCGCCTGGTGTTCCGGAACATGGCCTGGGGCCCGCACCGCGACGAACTGGCGACCACCCCGGCCGACGCGCCGTCGGGCCCGCGCCGGACGACCGCCACCGGCCTCAAGTGCCTGCGCTTCTACGCCGCTTCGGGCACCGGCATCTGCCTCCAGGCCGTCCACGGCGCCCTCTCCGACACCTACCGCGCCACGCTCCTGGACGCCCGTCTGCACGAGAAGGCCCACTACCCCGTCCCCGGCATCCCGTCCCGCGCCCGGGTCTCGCCGAGCGGACGGTACGCGGCGTGGACGGCGTTCGTCGGCGGCGACAGCTACGCGGGCACGGACTTCTCCACGCGCGCCGCGATCCTCGACACCTCCACCGGCGAGCTGACGCCGACGCTCGAGACGTACCGCATCGTCAAGGACGGGCACCCCTACCGGGCCGCGGACGTCAACTTCTGGGGCGTCACCTTCGCCGCCGACGACCGCCACTTCTACGCGACGCTCGCCACGCACGGCAAGACGTACCTGGTCCGCGGCGACCTGCGCACGCGGACGGTCACCACCCTGCACGGCAACGTCGAGTGCCCGTCCCTCTCCCCCGACGGCACCCGGATCGCGTACAAGAAGCGCGTCGACGGACTGCCCGCCGACGCGCCCTGGCACCTGTACGTCCTCGATCTGG
Source organism: Streptomyces sp. NPDC001904 (assembly GCF_040297005.1). Classification (NCBI taxonomy): domain Bacteria; kingdom Bacillati; phylum Actinomycetota; class Actinomycetes; order Kitasatosporales; family Streptomycetaceae; genus Streptomyces; species Streptomyces sp. NPDC001904. Next base: position 29,992 of record NZ_JBEOYI010000027.1, read on the forward strand.
CCACGCTGCGCGAGACCGCGCTGGCGGAGTCCCGCAGCGTCGACGACCAGGCGGTGTGGAGCGACGACCGGCACCTGACCTACGCGCTGCCCGGCGACTACGGCGCCGACCTCTACACCGTCCCGGCGGACGGTTCGGGCGCGCCGCGCAGACTGCTGACGGCGGGCGTCTCCCCCGCCTACCTTTGACCGATGGAGATGACCCTCGAAGTGATCCCGCTGCCCGTGTCGGACATCGACCGGGCGAAGTCCTTCTACGTCGACAAGGTCGGCTTCCACTGCGACGTGGACCGGGAGGTGATGCCGGGCTCCCGGATCGTGCAGCTCACCCCGCCCGGCTCGGGGTGTTCGGTGGTGCTGGCGGCGGGCATCCCGGTCCCGACCGGTACCCCCGTCCCCGGCACCTACCACGGCCTGCAACTGGTCGTGAGCGACATCAAGGCGGCGCGGGAGGAGCTGACCGGCCGGGGCGTGGAGGTGTCGGAGCCCGTGTCGTTCGGAGCGGACGACGGCGGTACGTTCATGTACTTCTCCGACCCGGACGGCAACGGCTGGTCGGTGCAGGAGTACCGCCGGCGCGCGAGCGTGCCGCTGCGGGACGCCATCACGCCCGCGCCGTGACGGTCAGCCGGCCGCCTGCTTGACGAGCGCGGCGATGCGGTCCTCGGTGTCGGGGGTCAGTTCCGTGACGGCGAAGGCGGTCGGCCACATCGTCCCGTCGTCGAGGGCCGCCGCGCCGTCGAAGCCGAGGGTCGCGTAGCGCGCCTTGAACTTCGCGGCGGGCTGGAAGAAGCAGATCAGCTTCCCGCCCTTGCCCGGCTGGGCGTAGGCGGGCATGCCGTACCAGGTCTTGGCGATCAGCTGCGGCGCGGTCGCCTTGACCAGGGCGTGGATGCCCTCGGCGAGCACGCGGTCGGTGCCCTCCATCTCGGCGATCTTCGCGAGGCAGTCGGCCTCGGTGTCGGCCTTGGCACCGCGGGGCCGGGCGGCCTTGGCCTCCTTGGCCCGCTCCTTCATCGCGGCCAGCTCCTCGGCCGAGAAGGCGCCCTGTCCGGTGGTCTTGTCCGCGCTCATGAGGTCTGCCTCTCCAGGTTCGTGTGGTGTCGCAGGACCGCGGCGCGCTGGGCGCGGCGCGCGGTGACGTAGGCGTACGGGGACCTGCCGTAGGCCGCGGTGAACTCCCGGCAGAGCTGCCGCCCGGGCAGCCCCGCGGCGCGGGCCAGCGCCTCGACGTCCAGGGGCCGGGCGCAGTCCCGGTCTATCCGGTCGCGGACCCGGCGCAGCCGTGCCAGGTCGCGCAGGTGCTGTGCGGCGATGAGGGCCTGCCGCCAGGCGGGCGGGCACACGGCGGCCTCAGCCCTTGCCGGCGGTGCCGTCGATCTCCTGGATGCGGACCATGTTCCCGGCCGGGTCCCGGAACGCGCAGTCGCGGACGCCGTAGGGCTGCCGGGTCGGCTCCTGCACCACCTCGGCGTCGGCGGCCTGCACCTTGTCGAACACACCGTCGAGATCCCGGGTGGACAGCATGATCCACCCGTACGTCCCCTTGGCCATCATCTCGGTGATCACCCGCCGCTCGTCGTCGGTGACCCCGGGATCGGCGGCGGGCGGCGCCAGCAGGATGCAGGTCTCCGGCTGATTCGGCGGCCCGACGGTGATCCACCGCATCGCCCCCTGCCCGACATCGCTCCGCACCTCGAACCCGAGCACGTCCCGGTAGAAGACGAGGGAGGCGTCGGGATCGTCGTGCGGGAGGGCGGTCGTATGAATGGTGAGGTCCATGAACCCCAAATTAGCTGCGGCGGAGGGCGGTCGCTTCTCGAATCCTGATCGGATCCGAGCCCCCACACACGGAGGCCGACGCTCCGCTCACGAGCGGAACGTCGGCCTCGGAGGAGCGCTGTCTACAGCACCGGCAGGTTCTTCCGCAGCTCGAACGCGGTGACCTCGCTGCGGTACTCCTCCCACTCCTGCTTCTTGTTGCGCAGGAAGAAGTCGTACACGTGCTCGCCCAGCGTCTCCGCCACCAGTTCCGAGCGCTCCATCAGGGCGATGGCCTCGCCGAGGTTCTGCGGGAGGGGCTCGATGCCCATCGCGCGGCGTTCGGCGTCCGAGAGGGCCCAGACGTCGTCGTCGGCGCCGGGCGGGAGCTCGTAGCCCTCCTCGATGCCCTTGAGGCCCGCGGCCAGGAGGACGGCGTAGGTGAGGTACGGGTTGGCGCCGGAGTCGATCGAGCGGACCTCGACGCGGGCCGAGCCGGTCTTGCCGGGCTTGTACATCGGGACCCGGATGAGGGCCGAGCGGTTGTTGTGGCCCCAGCAGATGTACGAGGGGGCCTCGCCGCCGGCGCCGGCCGTGCGCTCGGAGCCGCCCCAGATGCGCTTGTAGGAGTTGACCCACTGGTTCGTCACCGCGGAGATCTCGGCGGCGTGCTTCAGCAGGCCCGCGATGAAGGAGCGGCCGACCTTGGAGAGCTGGTACTCGGCACCGGACTCGTAGAACGCGTTGCGGTCGCCCTCGAAGAGGGAGAGGTGGGTGTGCATGCCCGAGCCCGGGTACTCCGAGAAGGGCTTCGGCATGAAGGTCGCGTTGACCCCCTGCTCCAGCGCCACCTGCTTCATGACCAGGCGGAACGTCATGATGTTGTCCGCCGTGGAGAGCGCGTCGGCGTAGCGCAGGTCGATCTCCTGCTGGCCGGGGGCGCCCTCGTGGTGGCTGAACTCGACCGAGATGCCCATGGATTCGAGCATGGTGATCGCCTGGCGGCGGAAGTCCATGCCGACGTTCTGCGGGGTGTGGTCGAAGTAGCCGGAGTTGTCGGCCGGGGTGGGGCGCGAGCCGTCGAGCGGCTTGTCCTTGAGCAGGAAGAACTCGATCTCGGGGTGGGTGTAGAAGGTGAAGCCGAGGTCGGAGGTCTTGGCGAGGGCGCGCTTGAGGACGTAGCGCGGGTCGGCGAAGGACGGGGAGCCGTCGGGCATCAGGATGTCGCAGAACATGCGGGCGGTGCCGGGGGCCTCCGCGCGCCACGGCAGGACCTGGAAGGTGCCCGGGTCCGGCTTGGCGATCATGTCGGACTCGTAGACACGCGCGAAGCCCTCGATCGCGGAGCCGTCGAAGCCGATGCCCTCGTCGAAGGCCTGCTCCAGCTCGGCCGGGGCCACGGCCACCGACTTCAGGAAGCCGAGAACGTCCGTGAACCACAGGCGTACGAACCGGATGTCGCGCTCCTCCAACGTACGGAGCACGAATTCCTGCTGCTTGTCCATCTTCCGCTTCCACCCATCCTTGCTGGTCAGGCCGCCTGCTCCCACGCCCGCGGGCGCCATCGGGGGGACCTCGAAAAGAAACCGTAAAAGGGCCTGGTCACATCCCACCACACGCCCGTTTCGAGCGCGTTGCCGACCATGATCGTCATTGACCGGCCGGTGTCGCACTCATAGTGCCTCCTGGACCCCCCTCGGCCATAGTGCCTGCCGTTCGCCCCGAGCTCGACAGCGGGCCCGCACCGCGTGCTCCCGCGACGACTCGTTCCCCACTACGATCAGCGGGCCAGCCCCGCCTCATCCTTTCCTCATAAGGACTTGCCATGGGTTCCGCCAAGAACACCTCGACTCCCTCCGCATCGGACCGCAGGGAGCGCATAGAGGAGATGCGCCGTGCCGAGCGCGCCCGCGCCCGGCGTGGCCGGATCGCCGTCATCTCGGTGAGCACGGTCGTCGTGGCCGCGTTGATAGGAGTGGGCGCGTGGGCGGTGACCAAGGGCGGCGACGACAAGGACACGTCCTCCGACGCCAAGCCCGCGGGGCACTTCACCTACGACAAGGACGGCGTGGGCACCTGGAGCGCCAAGCTCACCCGTAACCACGTCGGGGGCAAGCCCACCTATCCGATGAACCCGCCGGTGGGCGGGGACCACAACCAGGTGTGGATGAACTGCAACGGCGACGTATACGAAAAGCCCCTCGCGAACGAGCACGCGGTGCACTCCCTGGAGCACGGCGCCGTCTGGGTGACGTACAACGACAAGGCTGCGGATGCGGACGTCAAGGCGCTGGCCGCGAAGGTCAAGCAGACGCCGTACACGCTGATGAGCCCGATCGCCGACCAGAAGGACCCGATCATGCTGAGCGCCTGGGGCCACCAGCGCACGGTGAAGTCGGCGAGCGACCCGGCGGCCGCCAAGTTCTTCGCCGCGTTCGTGCAGGGCAAGCAGACGCCCGAGATGGGCGCGCCCTGTACCGGCGGTCTCGGACAGTGAGGCGCCGTACCGGGTGGCTGGTGTCGGCCGTGGCGGCGCTGGCCGTCACGGCGGGCGCCGTCACCTACGCGGTGGCCGACGGTGACGGCGGGCCGAAGGATCTGGTGGTGCCCGCGGCCGAGTCGGCGGACGCCGGGTTCGCCCGGGACATGTCCGTGCACCATCAGCAGGCGGTCGAGATGGCGTACATCGTGCGCGACGCGACCGACGACGAGGACGTCCGCCGGCTCGCGTACGACATCGCGCAGACGCAGGCCAATCAGCGGGGCATGATGCTCGGCTGGCTGGAGCTGTGGGAGCTGCCGAAGGTGTCGGAGAAGCCGCCGATGGCCTGGATGGGCATGGGCGACATGCCGCCCGGTGAGGACGGCGCGCTGATGCCGGGCATGGCGACCGACACCCAGCTCGGTCAACTCCGCAAGGCTCGGGGGAAGTCCGCCGAGGTGATGTTCCTGCGGCTGATGATCGCCCACCACAAGGGCGGGGTGCACATGGCCGAGGGCTGCGTCGAGCGGTGCGAGGTCGGGGCCGAACGACGCCTGGCGCGCGGGATGGTGGCCGCCCAGCAGTCCGAGATCGATCTGATGACGAAGATGCTGAAGGAGCGGGGGGCCAGGCCCTGAGTGCGCGGAGTCTCAAATCGGTTCATCTCGGCTTGAGTTGCAGCGACTTGACGGCTTCTTGATCTATCCATTCCCCCCGCGTGAATGGTTCGTGACGAGAGTGGGACCCCTCTGCGTGTGCATTACACGTGCACCTCACCCAGGGGGTTTCCACTATGAGATCCAACAGCGGCATACGTCGCAGCCGCACCGGCCTCGCCATCGCAGCGACACTGCCACTCGTCGCCGGCGCTCTGGCGATCGCCACCCCGGCCGACGCCGCGACGGCGCGCGACCACCTCACGGGCACCAGGCCCACGTGGGCCACGGGCTCCGCCGACCGGGGCGCCACCGCCAACGGCAACAAGGTCACCGCCCGCGTGTACCTGGCCGGCCGGGACGCCAAGGGACTGGCCGCGTACGCGAAGGCCGTGTCCGACCCGTCGTCGGCCTCGTACGGCAAGTACCTGACCGCCGCCCAGGCGCAGGCCCGCTTCGGCGCGACCAAGGAGCAGATCTCCGAGGTCACGCAGTGGCTGAAGGACTCCGGTCTGACGGTCACCGGCACCACCGCGCACTACGTCTCCGTCTCGGGTGACGTGGCCGCCACCGAGCGCGCCTTCGGCACCCAGCTGCACAACTACGCCAAGGGCAAGCACACCTACCGCGCCCCCTCCGGCACCGCCTCCGTGCCGGCCTCGCTGGACGGCGCCGTGCTCACCGTGACGGGCCTGGACAGCGCCCCGCACAAGGCGACCAAGAAGGACGAACTGCCGCCGCCGGACGCGGTGTTCCGCAACGCGGGCCCGTTCTCCTCGTACTACGGCTCGAAGACCGCCTCGACGCTGCCCAAGGCCTACGGCCAGAAGATCCCGTACGCCGTCAAGGGCTACACGGGCAAGCAGCTGCGGGCCGCCTACGGCGCGGGCAAGGCCACCGGCAAGGGGGTCCGGGTCGCCATCACCGACGCGTACGCCTCGCCGTACATCGAGAAGGACGCGAAGCAGTACGCGGCCAAGAACGGTGACGCGCCGTACGCGAAGGGCCAGTTGAAGCAGGTCCTGCCGAAGAACTACACCAAGACCGAGGAGTGCGGCGCCTCCGGCTGGTACGGCGAGGAGACCCTCGACGTCGAGGCCGTGCACGCCGTCGCCCCGCAGGCCGACATCACCTACGTGGGTGCCGCGTCCTGCTACGACGACGACCTGCTCGACTCGCTCCAGAAGGTCGTCGACAAGCACCTGGCCGACATCGTCTCCAACTCGTGGGGCGACATCGAGGCCAACCAGACGCCCGAACTGGCCACCGCCTACGACCAGGTGTTCCAGCTCGGCGCGATCGAGGGCATCGGCTTCTACTTCTCCTCCGGCGACAACGGCGACGAGGTCGCCAACACCGGTGTGAAGCAGGTCGACACCCCCGCCAACTCGGCGTGGGTGACCGCGGTCGGCGGTACCTCGCTGGCGGTCGGCAAGCACGAGAAGTACCAGTTCGAGACCGGCTGGGGCACCGAGAAGGCCAACCTGTCGGCCGACGGGAAGAGCTGGACCGACTTCCCGGGCGCCTACACCTCCGGCGCGGGCGGCGGCACCAGCAAGACCGTCGCGCAGCCCTTCTACCAGAAGGGTGTCGTGCCGAAGTCGCTCTCGTCGGCCAACGGCGGCAGCAACCGTGTCGTGCCGGACATCTCGGCGGTCGCGGACCCCAACACCGGTTTCCTGGTGGGCCAGACGCAGACGCTGCCCGACGGCTCGCTCGGCTACGACGAGTACCGCATCGGCGGTACGTCGCTGGCGGCTCCGGTGATCGCGGGCGTGCAGGCGCTGGCGCAGCAGACGCGGGGCGGGCGGGCCATCGGCTTCGCCAACCCGACGATCTACGACCACTACGGTTCGTCGGTCTACCACGACGTGACGGACAAGCCGACCGGCAAGGATCTCGCGGTGGCCCGCGTGGACTTCGCCAACGGTTACGACGCCGCCGACGGGCTGCTCACCTCCGTGCGCAGCCTGGGCAAGGACGCCTCGCTGAAGGCCGTTCGCGGCTACGACGACGTCACCGGGGTCGGGTCGCCGGCGCCGGGGTACGTGTCGTCTTTCCGCCGGCACTGAGGGTTCTGTAGCGGGTGAGCGTGCGGGCCGGTGGGTGGCTGGTCGCGCAGTTCCCCGCGCCCCTGGAGATGCGCACTTCGTGCGCGATCTCCATCGATGAAGGCACGCGGCGAAGCCGCGGCCTTCAGGGGCGCGGGGAACTGCGCGAGAAGCCCCACCGGCCCGCACGCGACCACCCCGCGATCAAGCCACCCGCGCCAGATCCCCCCGGTCCGTCCGCCCGGCGAACCCGCGCCCGGTGACGTACCGTTCCACCTCCTCCACGGCGTACCGCCCGAGCCGTTCCACCTCCGTGCCCTGCGCCCCGGCGATGTGCGGAGTGACCAGCACGTTCGGCAGGGCGAGCAGCGGGTGTCCGGCGGGCAGCGGTTCCGGCTCGGTGACGTCCAGGAAGGCCGACAGGCGTCCCGTCGCGCACTCGGCGGCCAGCGCGTCCGTGTCGACCAGTGCGCCGCGCGCGGTGTTGATCAGCGTGCCGCCGTCGGGGATCAGCCGGAGCATCCCGGCGCTCACCAGGCCGCGCGTCTCGGGGAGTTCGGGCGCGTGCACACTGACGACCGCGCTGCGCCGGCACAGCCCGGCGAGATCCGTCAGCTCCGCGCCCAGGCGGGCGGCCCCCGCCTCGTCGACGTACGGGTCGCACAGCAGGATCCGGTAGCCCGCCGCGTCCGCGCGCAGCGCCTCGATCACCCGGCGGCCGATCCGGGACGCCCCGATGACACCCACCGTGCGGCCGTCGGCGCCGCTGCGCTCGTCGAACCGCGGCCAGGCGTCGGCATAGCGGGCCGCCGTGGCCAGGGCGTTCTTCACCGCGAAGGTGACCGCGGCGACGGTGAAGGCGACGACCGGCCCGGCGTTGGCGTCGGCCGCCGACGAGACCAGCAGGCCGCGCTCCCACACCGCGTCCGTGACGAGCGGCCGTACCGAGCCCGCCGCGTGCACGACGGCCTTCAACCGCGGCGCACAGGACAGCACTTGGGGCGTGAGCGGCGGGCAGGACCAGCCGGTGACCAGGATCTCCGTGGCGGCGAGCACATCGGCCGCGCCCGGACTGTCGAGCGGGCCCGTCAGCGGGCGCGGGGCGAGCCGCACGCTCCGGCCGAGCCGCGCGCGCAGCGCCGGCGGGAAGACCCGCTCCACCACCTCGGCACCCATGGCCAGTGCCGCGGTCGGTCGGTATGCCGTCGTCACTCGGTCCCACCTCATCTCCTCGCCCTGCATGTAACCGGTTACTAAATCGCGTCAGGCTCCGGGGCGCCACCCCTTCACGAAGCCAATATTCAACAGGCCCAGAGGGGTTGACCGGCCTCTGTAACCGTTTTAGATTCCCGCTCACCTTGTTCCAACGACGGAGGGGTTCCCGTGCCCACGGTGGCGAAGGAAAGGCCCGAGACCGGGGTGCTGGAGCCCTCGGACAGGCCGCAAAACGGGTCAACTGACCAGATACAGCAGCGCGATTCGGCATGGAAACGGTTTCGTGGCAGCCGAACGCTGCTGCTGCTCATGGTCCCGGGCCTGGTGTACTTCCTGGTCTTCCACTACGGCGCCTTCGTCGGCAACGTCGTGGCGTTCAAGGAGTACGACCCGTTCGCCGGGCTGTGGGCCAGCCCCTGGACCGGCTTCGGCAACTTCAGCCGGATGTTCGCCGACCCGGAATTCTGGCACGCGACGTGGAACACGCTCTTCATCGCCGTGCTGCAACTGGCCTTCTACTTCCCGGTACCGCTGGCGATCGCGCTGCTGCTGCACAGCCTGACGTCGGACCTCGTACGCCGCTTCGTGCAGTCCGTCGTCTACCTGCCGCACTTCCTGTCGTGGGTGATCGTGGTCGCCCTGTTCCAGCAAGTCCTCTCCGACACCGGCCTGTTGAACAGCTTCCTGAGCGACACCGGCCTGCACACCGTCGACATCATCGGCAATCCGGACGCCTACCGGCCGCTGGTCGTCGCCGAGGTGATCTGGAAGGACGCCGGCTGGGGCACCATCATCTTCCTGGCCGCCCTGATGCAGGTCGACGAGCAGAGCTACGAGGCCGCCGCCATCGACGGGGCGGGTCCCTGGCGCCGCTTCTGGCACGTCACGCTGCCGTCGATCCGGCCGATCGTCGTCCTGCTCCTCATCATGCGGCTCGGCGACATCCTCTCCGTCGGCTTCGAACAGATGCTGCTGCAACGGCAGTCGGTCGGCCCGGAGGCCGGCGAGGTGCTCGACACCTTCGTCTACTGGCAGGGCATCGTCGGCGGCGACACCGGCTACGCCGCCGCGGCCGGACTCTTCAAGGGCCTGGTCGGCGCCCTCCTCGTCTTCGTCGCCAACCGGATCGCGCACAAGCTCGGCGAGCAGGGGGTCTACAAGTGAGCACCGCAGTCCGTCCGGCGTGGATGGAGAAGCCGAAGCCCGTCACCAAGGCCGCCAAGGGCCTCGCGGTGCTGGTGCTGCTCGCGCTCGTCCTCATACCGTTCCTGGTGATCGTCTCCACGTCGCTCGCCTCCAACGAGGAGGTCGTGGCCAACGGCGGCTGGGTGCTGTGGCCCACCGACCCGAGCCTGCGCGCGTACCGGAACATCCTCTCCGGCGGCATCGTGACGCACGCGCTGGGCGTGAGCGTCGGCATCACCGTCGTCGGCACGTTCCTGTCGCTGGCGTGCACCGCGTGCCTCGCCTACGCGCTCAGCCGTCCCGGCGTCTTCGGCGGCAAGCCGGTGCTGCTGCTCGTGCTGTTCACGTTCCTCTTCCCGCCCGGCATGATCCCGGCGTTCCTGCTGGTCAAGGGGCTCGGCCTGGAGAACATGTACGCGGCGGTGGTCGCACCCGTCCTCATCAACGTCTTCAACCTGGTCGTCCTGCGCGGCTTCTTCCAGGGCATCCCCGAGGAGCTGTACGAGGCGGCCCGGCTCGACGGGGCCGGGGACTGGGCCACGTTCCGGCGGATCGCGCTGCCCCTGTCGAAGGCCGCGCTCGCGGTCGTCGGGCTCTTCTACGCGGTCAGCTACTGGAACTCCTGGTTCAACGCCTCCATCTACCTGGAGTCCGACCACTGGCCGCTGTCGCAGGTGCTGCGCATGTACGTGATCGGGGGCGCGCAGATCGCCGACACCGGCCTGAGCGAGGCGGGCATGGTCTCGGCGCCGCAGACGACCCAGATGGCCGTCCTCGTGATCGCCACCGTGCCGATCCTGCTCGTCTACCCCTTCCTCCAGAAGTACTTCACCAAGGGCGTGCTCACCGGCGCCATCAAGAGCTGAGCCCCCACACCTCACCCCAGAAGGGTTCTTCACCATGTCCGCGAACCTGTCGCGCCGTACCCTGCTGCGCTCCATCGCCGTCGGCGGCGCCGCGCTGGCCGCCCCCTCCGTGCTCACCGCCTGCTCCACCGAGACCGCGGGCGGCGGCGACGTCTCCAACGCGGGCAAGAAGGCGGCGGCCTGGCCCACGTACACGCCGGCCAAGGGCGCGACGCCCGATCTGGCCGCCACCGCCGAGGGTGTGCAGGCCGGCTTCACCCGCTATCCGTCGGACCTGGTGAAGGCGGTCGCGGAGAAGCCGGGCACCGGCAAGCAGAAGATCAGAGTCATGACCATCACGTACGGGACTCCGCCGAAGCCCGCCGCGCAGAACAAGTACTGGGCGGCGGTCAACGAGGCGCTGGGCGTCGAGATCGAGTTCGTCGTGGTCGCCGACGCCGACTACCGCTCCAAGATGGCGACCGTGTTCGCCGGGGACGACATCCCCGACGTCATCAACCTCGGCGGCGGCTACGTCCTGCCCCGCCAGGCCCAGTTCATGAAGACCCGCTGCGCCGACCTCACCGAGTACCTGTCGGGCGACGCCATCGCGAAGTACCCGAACCTGGCGGGCATCCCCACCTACGCCTGGGAGGGCATGGGCCGGGTCTCGGGCCGCATCTACGGCGTCCCGGTCGAGCGGCCCAAGCCGCAGGACACCCTGTACTTCAACCGCGGGGCGTTCACGAAGGCGGGCTACAAGCCGGGCATGACCTCCGACGACTTCGCGGCGATGGCCAAGGAGGCCACCAGCGGCAAGAAGTGGGCGCTGGGCGGGTCGGCGACCTCGTTCTTCGGCTACAAGACGCAGGCCAACTGGTTCGGCGCGCCCAACGAGTTCGCCATCGAGGGCGGCAAGGCGGTGCACTGGGGCGCCACCGACGAGTTCCGGGCGACCCTCGAGTACCTGTCGAAGCTGCGCGCGCAGGGCTCGTACTACCCGGAGGCCACCTCGGTCTCGCAGGTCGACCTGAAGACGCAGTTCTGGAACGGCTCGGTGCTGTCCATGACCGACGGCTTCCTCGCCTACCCGGGCGCCGCCCAGGGCATCAAGGACGCCTTCGACCTGGACGCGCTCGTGCCGTACACCGTCGACGGCGCGACCACCCGCTACCAGCAGAGCCAGGGCCTCTTCGGCACCACCGTCATCAAGAAGGCAGCCAAGGACCGCGTCGAGCTGATCCTGCGCGTCCTCGACTACCTGGCCGCGCCGTTCGGCACCGAGGAGTACGAGCTGACCCACTTCGGCCTGGAGGGCACGCACTTCAAGAGGGACGGGGACAACAACCCGATCGCCACCGAGCTGGGCCTGGTCGAGTCGAAGACCAACGTGCCGTTCATGTACCTCTCCGACGCCCCGCAGGTCCTGTACGCGCCCGGCTCCCCGGACGTGGTGAAGCGGCTGCACGCCTGGCAGCGCGAGGTGGTCCCGCTGATGCAGCCGAACATCCGCTTCGGCCTCCAGTCGGACACGTACAACAAGCAGGGCACCGCGCTGCAGCAGCTCTTCGACGACGGGGTGACCGCGATCGTCAGCGGCCGCAAGAAGCTCTCCGACTGGGACGCCGTCTACGCCAAGTGGCAGGCGCAGGGCGGAAAGAAGGTGCTGGAGGAGTTCGGTGCGGAGTACGCGGCTGCGCACTGATCCGGCCTGAGAGGCCGGACGGGCGCAGGCGATGATGGTGCGGGGCGGACAGGCCCCGCACCACGGAGATCGAGGGGACGGACCAGTGGGCGAGAAGGTCACCATCCGGGACGTGGCGGCGCGGGCGGGCGTCTCGGTGGCGACGGTGTCGCGGGTGCTCGCGGGCTCCTACCCGACGTCGGCCGCCTCGCGCGCGAAGGTGCTGCGCGCGGCGAAGGACCTGGACTACGTGGCGAACGCGCACGCCCGCGCGCTCGCGGGCGCGGGCCGCAAGACCATCGCGGTGCTGATGCTGGACGTGGTGAGTTCGTTCTACGCGGCCGTGGCGCAGGGCGTGGAGATGGAGGCGGCCCGGCACGACCGGCTGACGCTCGTCGCGTCCACGGGCGCCGATCCGGCCCGCGAGCTGGCCCTGGTGCAGATGATGCGGGAGCAGGCGGCGGAGGCGGTGGTGCTGGTCGGCGGGGTCGTGGCGGACGACGAGTACCGGGAGCGGATGGCCCGGTACGCGCAGTCGCTGGCCGCCGCGGGTTCACGTCTGGTGCTGTGCGGCCGGCCGGCGCCCGCGCCCGACGTGCCCGCGCTCGTCGTCGAGTACGACAACGAGGCGGGCGCCCACGCCATCACCAGCCATCTGCTAGGCGCGGGGCACCGCAGGATCGCGCTGATCGGCTACCAGCCGGGCAACACCACGGGCGAGGACCGGGTCCGGGGCTATCTGCGGGCCCTGGAGGACCACGGGGTGCCGCGCTCGGAGGCGCTGCTGCACGGCGTCGGCTTCGGGCGCTTCCACGGCGACGAGGCCATTCGCGACCTGCTCCGCAAGTGCGACGGCAAGCCCGACTTCACCGCGGTGTTCGCCGGTGACGACCGGGTGGCCGCCGCCGCGATCAGGGCGCTCGCGGAGTACGGGTTGCGGGTCCCCGAGGACATCTCGGTGGTCGGCTACAACGACGACCCGGTCGCCGCCGACATCACCCCGGGCCTGACCACGGTGCACATCCCCGGCGAGGAACTGGGCCGCACGGCGGTCCGCCTCGCCCTCGACGGCGCGGGCCGCACCAGCCAGCAGCGCCACCTGCTGGGGACGCACATCGTGGTGCGGGAGAGCGTGGGGCGGGTGCGGCCTTAGGACGAGTGCCGAAAGTACTGCCTGCCCGGACCCCGGCTCCATACCGGGTGGGGGTAAGGTGCGGGCTGTGCCGCCGCAGTCGACCCCGTCGTCGAACGGCCGCCCGGGCGTGCGCCCCGGCGGGCGGCTGCTGCTGTTCGTGGCCCTGCTCCTCGGGATCTTCGGCATGCACACGCTGGGGCATCCGACGGGGCACTCCATGGGGCACGGGACGGCGTCCGGGCACAGCATGGCGGCACCGGCCGCCGTGCACGCCGCCCCGGTCACCGCGCACCGGCACGAGATGCCGGGCGACGGCGGTATGGACCCGCTGAGCGTGTGTCTCGCGGTGCTCGGTTCGTTCACGCTGCTGCTGTTGCTCGCGGCGGCGCCGCTCCGGCCGGCGGGCACGGCCGCGCCCGGTCCCGCCCTGCGCGGTCCGGGCCACGCGCACAGGCCGCGTCCTCCCCCGCCCCGTTCGGCGTTGTCGCTCCTGTCGGTGCTGCGCATATAGGCCCGCGCACGCGCCGCCTCGCCCTGCCCTGATGCGGTGGGGTCGATGCGGCGGACGCGTTCGGCACAGCACGCAGCACGACACCGACATCGAGGTGCGACTCAGTCATGCGCAACACTCCGCGATCCCCTCAGACTTCTCCGGTCACCCGCCGTACTCTCCTCGGCGCGTCGATCGCCGTGGCCGGTACGGGAGTTCTGGCCGCCTGCTCCGGATCCGGCCCGGACTCCGGGCACGGGAACCACGGCGCCCCGCCTCGGGGTTACGTCGATCCGGCCGGCCCCGAGGTCGCCGCGGCCGAGCGGCGGCGCGGGCCGGGCGGGCAGGTCCGCAAGGTCTCCCTCACGGCCGCCGCGACCCGGCTCGACCTGGGCGGGCGCACCGTCAGGTCGTGGTCGTACGGGGACGAACTGCCCGGCAAGGAGGTGCGGGTGACCGCGGGCGACACGCTCGCCCTCACCCTCGCCAACCATCTTCCGGAGCCCACGTCCCTGCACTGGCACGGCCTGGCCCTGCGCAACGACATGGACGGCGTCCCCGGCCTCACCCAGCGGCCGGTCGCGCCGGGCGCCGACTTCACGTACCGCTTCAAGGTCGCGCACCCGGGCACGTACTGGTTCCATCCGCACTCGGGCACCCAGCAAGACCGCGGCCTGTACGCCCCGCTCATCGTCGACGACCCCGACGAGCCCCTCTCCTACGACAGGGAGTGGGTGGTCGTCCTCGACGACTGGGTCGACGGGGTGGACGGCTCGACGCCGGACGCGGTTCTGGAGGAGCTGCGCAGGGGGATGGGCTCCGGCCACGGTTCAGGGGGCCACTCGGGCCACGACATGCCGGGGATGAGCGGCATGTCGATGACGTCCGGGTCGGCCTCCCCCGGTCCCTCGGGCCCGGCCGGTCCGTCCCGCATGATGATGGGCGCGAGCAGCGAGCTGCTCGGCGGTGACGCGGGCGACGTCGCCCATCCGTACCACCTCGTCAACGGCCGCACCCCGAAGGCCCCTTCCTCCTTCCGGGCCCGCCCCGGCGACCGCGTCAGGATCCGGTTCATCAACGCGGGCGGCGACACCGCCTTCCGGGTCGCGCTCGGCGGCCACGAGATGACGGTGACGCACACGGACGGCTACCCGGTCCGGCACGCGACGACGGACGCGCTGCTGCTCGGCATGGGCGAGCGCTACGACGTGCTGGTCACGGCGGGCGACGGCGTCTTCCCGCTGACGGCGCTCGCGGAGGGCAAGAAGGCGTCCGCGCTCGCGGTGCTGCGCACGGGCGGCGGCTCGGCACCCGCCGCGTCGGTCCGCCCGAAGGAGCTGGACGGCCGCCTGCTGACGGCCGACGGGTTGAGGGCGGCGGACGAGGTGGCGCTGCCCGCCCGCGAGCCGGACCGCACGGTCGAACTCCAGCTGACGGGCGGGATGGCCGCGTACGACTGGGCGTTCGACAAGAAGCCGTACACGGCGGACCAGCGGCACCCGGTGCGCGCGGGCGAACGGGTCCGCCTGGTCTTCGCCAACTCGACGTCGATGTGGCACCCGGTCCATCTGCACGGCCACACGTTCTCGCTGGCGAACGTGGCGGGCGGTCCCCGCAAGGACACCGCGATCGTGCTGCCGAACGGGACGCTGACGGTGGACTTCGACGCCGACAACCCCGGGCTGTGGATGCTCCACTGCCACAACGTCTACCACTCGGAGGCGGGGATGATGACGGTGCTCGCCTACCGGAGCTGACCCGCGAGCGGCCGGGGCGGGGTCCGTGTCAGCCGTGCACGGACTCGGCCTCGGCCGCCACCGCGGTGCTGCCCGCCACCAGCCGTCCGGCCGCCCGGGCGGGCTCCCGGCGCCGGTCGACGGCGAGGGCGATCCCGGCCACGACGAGGCCCAGCACGGCCAGCGCCGCGCCCGCGAGCGCCGGGGAGGTCACGCCGAAGCCCGCGGCCAGGGCCAGACCGCCGATCCAGGCGCCGCCCGCGTTGGCCAGGTTGAAGGCTCCCTGGTTGGCGGAGGAGGCCAGGGAGGGGGCCGACGCGGCCTTCTCCATGACCATCAGCTGGAGCGGGGAGCCGGTCACGAACGCCGTCAGGCCGAGGAGCAGCACGCCCAGCGGGGCGCTCCACTCCGTGCGCATCAGGAGCGGGAAGAACGCGAGGACCACGCCGAGCGAGGTCAGTCCGCCGAAGAGCGTGGCGCGCAGCGAGTGGTCCGCGAGACGGCCGCCGAGCAGGTTGCCGATGGTGGCGCCGACGCCGAAGAGGGCGAGGAGCAGCGTCACGCTGGAGTCCGCGAAACCGGCGGCGTCCGTGAGCATCGGCGTGATGTAGCTGTAGGCGGCGAAGAGCGCGCCGAAGCCGGCGACGGTCGTGCCGAGGGCGAGCCAGACCGGCAGCGACTTCAGGGCCCGCAGTTCGCCGCGGATGCCGACGGTGGCGCCGTGCCCGTGGTCGGCGGGGACGAGCGCGGCCAGGGCCCCGATGGCGGCGAGGCCGATGGCGCTGACCGCGAGGAACGTGGCGCGCCAGCCGAGCTGCTGCCCCATGGCCGTGGCGACGGGGACGCCGATGACGTTGGCGACGGTCAGGCCGAGGAACATCAGGGAGACCGAGCGGGCCTTGCGTTCGGGGGCCACCAGCGAGGTGGCGACGACCGCGCCGACGCCGAAGAACGCGCCGTGCGGCAGGCCGCTGACGAAGCGGGCGGCCATCAGCCAGTGGTAGTCGGGGGCGGCGGCCGACACCGCGTTGCCCGCGACGAACAGCACCATCAGGCCGATCAGGACCCGGCGGCGGGGCATCCGCGCGGTGACGGCGGCGAGCAGCGGTGCGCCGATGACGACACCGAGCGCGTACGCGGAGACGAGGTGTCCCGCGGTGGGGATGGAGAGGTGCAGGTCGTCGGCGACGTTGGGCAGCAGGCCCATCATCACGAACTCGGTCGTGCCGATGCCGAAGGCGCCCACGGCGAGCGCGAGCAGGGCGAGGGGCATGAAGGATCTTCCCGGAAGTACTGGAGTGGGCAGAGTGAGCGGAACTCATAAGTTTACCGGCGAAACAAAGCCTGACGCATCCAGTATTCCGGCAGGTCAAAGCCGTGTGTACGCGAAGGTGCGGGGAGCGGGACCGGGGAGGAACCTACGTCACACCTGCACGCGCGCGGCGATCGGAAGGTGGTCGCTGGCCGTCCTCGGCAGCGTCCACGACGACACCGGCTCGACGCCCCTGACCATGATCTGGTCGATCCGCGCCATCGGGAACGCGGCGGGCCAGCTGAACCCGAATCCGCTGCCCGCCGCGCCCTGCGTGGAGCGCATCTGGGCGGTGACGGGGCTCAGGGCACGGTCGTTCATCGTGCCGTTGAGGTCGCCGAGCAGGATGACCTTGCCGAGCGGTTCGTGGGCGATGGCCTCGCCGAGGGCGTCGGCGCTCTTGTCGCGCTCGCTGGCGGTGAACCCGGAGTCGAGCTTGACCCGGACCGACGGCATGTGGGCGACGTAGACGGCCACCTTGCCCTCGGGGGTCGCGACCGTGGTGCGCAGCGCGCGCGTCCAGCCCAGCTTGATGTCGACGGGCGCGGTGGCGGAGAGCGGGTACTTGCTCCACAGCCCGACGGTGCCCTGGACCGCGTGGTACGGGTACGTCGACGCGAGCGCCTTCTTGTACGTCGGCAGCGCGTCGCTCGCCAGTTCCTCCAGCGCGACGACCTGGGCGCCCGAGGCGGCGACGTCCCTGGCCGTGCCGGTCGGGTCGGGGTTGTCCGCGTTCACGTTGTGCGTGGCGACCGTGAGGTCGCCGCCGCTCTTCTGCTTGTCGGTGAGCAGCCCGCCGAAGACGCTGAACCACACGATCAGCGGGACCAGCACCGCGATCACCGCCGTCGCCGACTTCCGTACGAGGGCGAGGATCAGCAGCACCGGGACGAACAGGCCCAGCCACGGCAGGAACGTCTCGGTCAGCGAGCCGAGGTTGCCGATGGTGTTGGGGATCTGCGCGTGGAAGAGCATCACCAGGGCGACCAGCACCGCGAGGACCGCCAGCACGATGCCGCGCCGCCAATAGCCCCGGTCGCGCCGCAGCCGCTCACCCAGGCGCCGCAGCCGGGCACCCGGTCCCTGTCGCCCGGAACCCTCGGCGTCTGTGCCGTCGTACGCCTGCGCCATGCCCTCGTCGCCTCACTGCCTGCCGTGCCCGCCGTCGTCGCCCGTCCGACCCTAGGCGATGCGCGGCGCCTTTCCGTCCCGTCACACCCTTCAGCGGGTGGTTCGGTGACGTCCGTACTGCCACGAGGACGAGCAGGGCGGCGTGGGAAGTTCCGGTCGTGGAGGTTTCTGACCTTCTCTGTGACGAAACCCGCACATTCGTCGGCTCTGCTCGAACCACTCGGCCTGCGCGCCCAGTTCCGTGTGTTCGGGTCCGCGGGTGCCGTTCCCCGTGGTCAGCTCCGTGCCTTCAGTCCCGCGAGCACGGTGTCGACGATGCGTTCGGAGAGGTCGTCGGCGAGCGGCGCGTCGGACCGCAGCATGGTGCGCAGCAGCATCGGCCCGGTGAGCAGGTCGCCGGACAGCTCGACGTCGGTCCCTGCGGGGAGTTCGCCCTCGGCGACACCGCGCCGCAGCACGTCGTAGAGGAGGCGGCGCCGGGGTTCCACGACGAGCGAGTGGTACGCGTCCCAGAGCTTGGGCAGGGTCTTCATCTGCGCGAGGACGTTGTGCAGCAGGGCCGAGGTGCGCAGGTTGAGGCCGCGTCGGCGCATGTGTTCCAGGAGCCGGACCAGATCGTCGCGGAGCGAGGTGCCGGGCAGGTCGGGGTCGGGCTCCTCGATGGAGGCGACCACGTCGACGAAGAGTTCCTCCTTGCCGGACCAGCGCCGGTAGATGGTGGCCTTGCCGACGCCCGCGGTGCGGGCGATGCGCTCGATGGACAGCTCGGCGAGCGGCACCCCTTCCTCCAGGAGCCGGACGACGCCCTCGACGATGGCCAGCTCGACGGCCTCGCTGCGCGGGCGGCCGCGGGCGGGCGGCGCGGTGTCCGGGGCCGGGACCCGGGAGGCGGGCAGCGGCCGCGTCCCCGCCCGTCGCGCGCCGCGCCCCGTATCGACGCCCTCCATGCTTCCCACGGCTTCCACCTCGCGCCTCGTCCGTCTCGGCCCACTCCGGTCCGCGCCCGGAATCGCGGTGTCCCGGAATCCGGTCCTCCGACCGGAATCCGTTCCTCCGGCCGGGCTCCGGGGCGATTGTCCCAGCGCCGACCGCCCCGGTGCACCCGGCTCAGCCGCCCGTGCCGACCTTCTCCTGCTCGTCGCTGCGGGCGGCGGGCGCGGCGGGCGTCCTGCCCGGCAGGAAGAGCCCGGTGACCACGGCGCTCAGCAGCGCGATGGCCGCGCCCCACAGGGCGGTGACGTGCATGGCGTGCAGGAACGAGTCGTTGGCCGCCGTGACCAGGCCCTGGGCGCGCGGTCCCAGCTTCTCGGCGACGCCGAGGGTGGCCTCGATGGACGCGCCCGCGGCGTCGCGCACCCCGGCCGGGAGCATCCCCAGCTTGTCGGTGTGGCTTTCGAGTCCGTTGCGGTACGTGGTCGAGAGCACCGAGCCGAGGACGGCGATGCCGAGCGCGCCGCCGACCTGCCGGAAGGTGTTGCTCAGCGCGGACGCGGAGCCCGCCTTCTCGCGCGGCAGCGCCTGCATGATGACGACGCTGGTCGGCGTCATCACGTGCGCCATGCCCGTGCCCATGAGGAAGAAGATGATCTCCAGGAGCCAGATCGGGGTGTCGGCGTCGAGGATCGTGAACGCGGCGAGCATCCCCGCGAGCAGCACGAGGCCGCCCGTGGTGGTGGCCTTCACGCCGATCTTCTCGACGACGATCCGGGCCCGGGGCGCGAAGATCAGCTGAGCCACGGCGAGCGGCAGCATCAGGGCGCCGGTCTGCAGCGGCGAGTAGCCGCGCACGCTCTGCGTGTAGAAGACGGAGAAGAACGTGACGCCCATCAGCGCGAAGAAGACCAGCGCGATCGCGGCGATGGCGGCGGAGAAGACCTTGTTCTTGAAGTAGTCGATGTCGATCGACGGGTGGTCGCTGCGCTTCTCGTAGAGGACGAACGCGGCGAGGACGACGAGGCCCGCGACGATCGTGGCGAGGACCTTGGGGCCGGTGAAGTCGCCCTCGTCGCCGCCCTTGATGATCCCGTAGACCAGCAGCACGAGGCCGACGATGGACAGCACGACACCGACCAGGTCGATCCGGCCCGGCTTCGGGTCCTTGGAGTCGGGCACGAGCGCGAGCATCAGGATCACGGCGAGGATCACGATCGGCACGTTCACCAGGAAGACCGAGCCCCACCAGAAGTGGTCGAGCAGCAGCCCGCCGGTGATCGGTCCGATGGCGATGGCGAGGCCGACGCCGCCGGCCCAGATGCCGATGGCCTTCGGCTGCTCCTCGCGCTCGAAGACGTTCATCAGCACGGCGAGCGTGGCCGGCATGACGAAGGCGGCGCCGAGGCCCATCGCCGCGCGGAACGCGATGAGCTGGGCCGGCGTGCCGGACTCGGCGGCGAGCGCGGAGCCGATGCCGAACACCACGAGTCCCCCGATGAGGACCTTCTTGCGGCCGATGCGGTCGCCGAGGAGTCCGGCGGTGAACAGCAGCCCGGCGAAGACGAGGGTGTACGCGTTGATCGCCCACTCGAGCTCGCTCTGCGTGGCGCCGAGGCCCGTGGGCGCGGGGGTCGAGATCGTCTTGATCGCGACGTTCAGGATGGAGTTGTCGAGGACGACGATCAGCAGGCTCAGCATGAGCACGCCGAGGATGGCCCAGCGACGGCGATGCACGGCCTCCGGTATCCGGGGAGACGCGGGCGCGGCAGGAGTGGTCATGTGTACGACCGTAGACTCATTTCGATACGGCCCCGTCTCGTATTGAAAGTATTGAGAGTATCCGGGCGAATCCCTTACCCGGGCTTTACGCGCGGGTGGCCTCTGGCGCCGGAGCGACACCGGGTGCCACCATGGAGGTGATCCGGGGACGCCGTCAGGGCGCCTCGAGACGACGGAATTGAAGGAGCGGTTGCGATGACGCAACACACACCACTCCAGGCTGCCCAGACGCAGTCCTCCGACAGCAGCGGTACGGGTTCCGGGGCTTCCGGCAACCCGAAGGCGCTGTACGGAGGCACCAGCAGCCGGCGCATCACGGTGCGCGACATCTCGCTCGCCAAGGAGCGGGGCGAGAAGTGGCCGATGCTGACCGCGTACGACGCGATGACGGCCTCGGTCTTCGACGAGTCCGGCATCCCGGTGATGCTGGTCGGCGACTCGGCGGGCAACTGTCACCTCGGCTACGACACGACCGTCCCGGTCACCCTCGACCAGATGATCATGCTCTCGGCGGCCGTCGTGCGCGGCACGTCGCGCGCGATGATCGTGGGCGACCTGCCGTTCGGCTCGTACCAGGAGAGCCCGACGCAGGCGCTGCGGTCCGCGATGCGGCTGGTGAAGGAGGCCGGGGTCGGGGCCGTCAAGCTGGAGGGCGGCGAGCGCTCGCACAGCCAGATCAAGCTCCTCACCGAGGCCGGCATCCCGGTCATGGCGCACATCGGGCTGACCCCGCAGTCGGTGAACACGCAGGGGTACCGCGTGCAGGGCCGCGGCGAGGAGGCGGCGCAGCAGTTGCTGCGGGACGCGAAGGCGGTGCAGGACGCGGGCGCGTTCGCGGTCGTCCTGGAGCTGGTCCCGGCGGAGCTGGCGGCCGAGGTGACGCGGATCCTGCACATCCCCACGGTCGGCATCGGCGCCGGGCCGGAGACGGACGCGCAGGTTCTGGTCTGGACGGACGCGCTCGGGCTCACCGGGGGCAAGATGCCGCGGTTCGTGAAGACGTACGCCAATCTGCGGTCGGTGATGTCCGACGCGGCGAAGGCGTTTGCGGAGGATGTCGTCGGCGGAACGTTCCCTCTGGAGGAGCACTCCGTCCACTGATCCCCCCCCTTTGAGCCATAGCGGCACCAACGCGGCCCGCCGATCTTCCCCCGTCGGCGGGCCGCGGCCGTTTTTCGTGGCGGGTGGGTAGCGACCGCCCGGCCGCAGGCCGGGGCGCCTGCAGCCGACCTGTCAGCGACATATCGGTGGCTGTCGGTCGGCTGTCGGTGGATTGTCGGTGGGGGGTGACACCTTGAGGGCATGACGCGAAACGACAAGACCGCAGAAGGCGGCGCGCAGGCCCGCCCGGTGGCCGTGTCCGTACGGGGACTGGTCAAGCACTACGGCGAGACCAAGGCCCTGGACGGCGTGGACCTGGATGTGCACGAGGGCACCGTGATGGGTGTCCTCGGGCCGAACGGCGCCGGCAAGACCACCCTCGTACGCTGCCTGTCCACCCTCATCACCCCCGACGCCGGCACGGCCGTGGTCGCCGGCTACGACGCGGTGCGCCAGCCCCGGCAGCTGCGCCGGGTGATCGGCCTCACCGGCCAGTACGCCTCGGTCGACGAGAAGCTCTCCGGCCGGGAGAACCTGTACATGATCGGCCGCCTGCTCGACCTGTCCAAGAAGGAGTCGCGGGCCCGGGCCGACGGCCTGCTGGAGCGCTTCTCGCTGACCGACGCGGCCAGCCGCCCCGCGAAGACGTACTCCGGCGGCATGCGCCGCCGCCTCGACCTCGCGGCGTCGATGATCGGCCGCCCGCACGTCCTGTACCTGGACGAGCCGACGACCGGCCTCGACCCCCGTACCCGTAACGAGGTGTGGGACGAGGTCAAGAGCATGGTCCGCGAGGGCGTCACCGTCCTGCTGACCACGCAGTACATGGAGGAGGCCGAGCAGCTGGCCTCCGAGCTGACCGTCATCGACCGCGGCCAGGTCATCGCCGCGGGCGGCATCGAGGAGCTCAAGGCGAAGGTCGGCGGCCGCACCCTGCGCATCCGCCCGGCGGACCCGCTGGAGCTGCGCCCGCTCGCGAACACCCTGGACGACCTGGGCATCACCGGCATCGCGACCACCACCGTGGACACCGAGTCCGGCACCGTCCTGATCCCGATCCTCAGCGACGAGCAGCTGACGGCCGTCGTCGGCGCGGTCACCGCGCGCGGCATCACCATCGGCTCGATCGCCACCGAACTGCCCAGCCTGGACGAGGTGTTCCTCTCCATCACCGGCCAGAAGGCCTCCGCCCCGCAGGACGCCCGGCCCGAACTCGCGGAGGTCGCCGTATGAGTACCGCCACCCTGAACCCCACGGCGCCGACCATCACGGTCGACGCCGACCCCAAGATCGGTCTGCGCGGGCACCTGCGCCACACCGGCGCGCTGATCCGCCGCAATCTGCTGTGGATCAAGCAGGACCCGGAGTCGATGTTCGACGCCATCCTGATGCCGGTCATCTTCACCCTGCTGTTCGTGTACGTCTTCGGCGGCTCCATCGGCTCCGCGATGGGCGGCGGCCAGGACGCGTACGTCCAGTACGTGATCCCCGGCATGGTCGCCATGATGTCGATGAACATCGCGCAGGGCGTCGGCACCGGCTTCAACGAGGACTTCCAGAAGGGCATCATGGACCGCTTCCGGTCCCTGCCCATCGGCCGCGGCTCCGTGCTGATGGCCAAGGTCGTCGTCGAGATGCTGCGCCTGCTGTGCGCCACCACGGTCCTGATGATCGTCGCGCTGCTCGTCGGCTTCGACATCACCAACTGGGCCGGACTGTTCGGCGCGATCGGTCTGACCGCGCTGTTCGGCTCGTCCCTGATGTGGATCTTCCTGGTGCTCGGTGTGACCATGAAGAGCGCGCAGGCCGTGCAGGCCATGGGCTTCCTGGTGATGATGCCGTTGCAGTTCGGCTCGTCGATCTTCGCGCCGACCCAGTCCATGCCGGGCTGGCTGCAGTCCTTCACGAACTGGAACCCGATCTCGGCGCTGGCCGACACCTGCCGCGCCCTGATGACCGGCGGCCCGGTCGCCCACGACCTGTGGGTGACCCTCGCCTGGACGGCGCTGCTGACCGCGGTCATGGCGCCGGTGGCGATCCGCAAGTTCACCACCAAGAACTGATCGCGGCTGTCGCAGGGACAGCACGTCAGTCGGTCGGCTCGCGTCTCAGCAGGGCGGTGGCCTCCTCCACGGAGAGGCCACCGCCCTCGGCGTTCTCCCGTGCGTACAGCTCGTCGCCGAGCCTCCCGCGTGCGCCGCGCTCGGCCCGCTCCCGCCAGTCCCGCTCCATGACGTTGCGCACGTGCCCGGGCGGCAGCGAGGCGTCGGAGGCGCCGATCAGCCGGGCGGCCGTCGCCGCGTCGCCCGCGTCGTCGCGCAGGGTCAGGGCGTTCGCCGCGGTGAGCAGGTGGAGCGCCGCCAGATGCGGTTCGAGCATCGTCGCCAGCGGGTCGTCGGCGACCTCGAGCGCTTCCCGGGCCTTCACCAGCGCGAGGTCGGCGGAGTCCTCCAGGACGTCGAGCATGCCCTCCAGGCCGAGGAGCACGGCCCGGAAGAACAGCACCTCGGCGACCTTGAACTCTTCGCGCAACTGACCCAGCAGGCCGCGCGCCTCCGCGGTACGGCCCGTCGAGGCGAGCCGCGTGAGCAAGAACATCCGGGCCGCCGGCCAGGCCTCGTTGTGGTGCTTGCGGGCCGGGTCGAGGGTGTCGCGCAGCATCTGCTCGCCGCGCTCCCCCTCCCCCTGCTCGATGAGCACGTTGCCGAGCCGTACCGACAGGATCGCGACCTGCGCGTGGGCGCCGACCTCCTCGGCGACCCGCTGGGCCCGGGTGAAGTCGGCCGCGGCCGCGTCGAACCGGCCCAGCTTCTCGTGCGCCTCGCCGCGCACCGACAGCGCCTCCGCCATCCCCCACTCGTCGCCGAGCCGGGTGAACAGGTCCAGGGACTCGTCGGCGTCGGCGAGCCCCGCCTCGGCGGTCTCGACGCGGTTGGCCCGCAGGTTGGCGCGCAGGTGCAGCACGTGCGCGAGCTCCCACTCGTAGCCGAGGGCGCGGCAGGTGCGCACCGTCCGGTCGCTCAGCCCCTCCATCCGCTCGCCCTGGCCCGACATCAGGACGGCGAAGTACCAGAGGTGCCCCGGCGGGCGGCAGGCCTGCGGCAGGTCGGGGCCGAGGGTGTCGACGATGGTGCGCAGCCGGGCCCTGCCCTCCTCGCCCTGCCACACGTCCAGCTCCATGTCCATGTAGCCGAGCCGGGTCAGGTGCACCTCGCGGCGGGCCTCGTCGAGGAGGTCGCCGGTGAGCGGGGGCGGCAGGTCGGTGCAGCGCTGGTAGATCGGCGGTGCGGGGCGGGCGTCCGGGCCGAAGGGGTCGGGGCCCAGTGCCGCCGCCTCCATGGTCCAGGTGCGGGAGTCGGTGCGCAGGTCGCGGATCATCCAGAACCAGATCAGGGAGAGCACCAGGCTAAGCATCTCCTGCTCGTCGCGGGCGGCGGCGGCCCGGCGCAGGGCGGTGCGCAGGTTCTCGTAGTCGCGCTCGATCCGGGCGATGGCCGCGCGCTGGCCCGCGCCGCGCAGCAACGGGTCGGTGGTGCGGGCGAGTTCCCGGTAGTACGTGAGGTGGGCGCGCTCGGCGGCGGTGCGGTCGGCGGCCTCGTCGAGCCGGTCGCCCGCGTACTCGGCGACGGTCTCCAGCAGGCGGTAGCGCATCTCGCCGCTGTCGTCGGGGGCGGCGACCACGAGGGACTTGTCGACGAGGGAGGACAGCGCGTCCAGCGCCTCGGGTCCGCAGACCGTCTCGGCGGCGGTGAGGTCGCAGCCGCCGCTGAACACGGAGAGCCGGGCGAGGACGGCGCGCTCGCCGTCGTCGAGGAGGTCCCAGGACCAGTCGACGACGGCGCGCAGGGTCTGCTGGCGGGGCAGGGCGGTGCGGGCGCCGGAGGTGAGCAGCCGGAAGCGGTCGTCGAGGCGGTCGGCGATCTGGCGCGGGGTGAGCATCCGCAGCCGGGCCGCGGCGAGTTCGATGGCGAGCGGGAGGCCGTCGAGGCGGCGGCAGATCTCGGTGACGGCGGCCGTGGTCTCCTCGGACCCGTCGACCCGGAACCCCGGGCGGACGGTGGCGCCGCGCTCGCCGAACAGCCGCAGCGCGTACGGCTGGGGCAGCGGTTCGACGGGGTACAGGACCTCGCCGGGCACGCCGAGGGGTTCGCGGCTGGTGGCGAGCACGGTCAGGCCCGGGCAGCGGGCCAGCAGGTGCTCGGCGAGGGCGGCGGCTGCCTCGACGACGTGCTCGCAGTTGTCGAGTACGAGGATCATGCGGCGGTCGGCGCAGTGCTCCACGAGGCGGACCAGCGGGTCGTCGCCCTGGCGTTCCCCGACGGCGCGCAGCTCCTCGGCGCCGGCGCCGCGCAGCACGGTCTCGCGGGCGCCGAGCGCGCTGACGACGGCCTCCGGGACGGCGGCGGCATCGCTGACCGGGGCCAGTTCGGCGAGCCAGACGCCGTCCGGGGCGGTGGTCTCCGCGAGGCCTTCGGCGGCCTCCTGGGACAGCCGGGTCTTTCCGGCGCCGCCCGGGCCTAGGAGGGTCAGCAGGCGGGCCTGCGTGAGCTCGGTCCGGATGGCGTCGATGTCGGTGCCGCGGCCGACGAAGGAGGTGAGGCGGGCGCGGAGGTTGCCCGGGGTGCGCGGTTCGGCCGGGGCCGGGGCGAGCGGTGCGGCGCTGTGGTCGGGGTCCGCCGGGAGCGCCTGCCCCGCGCCGGGGTGCCGCCGGGCGGTGTCCGAGTCCAGCAACTCGCCGTGCAGGGAGCGCAGTTCAGGGCCCGGGTCGGTGCCGAGGCGGTCGGCGAGGGTGCGGCGTATGCCGTCGTACGCGGCCAGTGCCTCGGCGGTGCGGCCCGCATCGCGGAGTGCGCGCAGGCGCAGCACCTGGAGGGCTTCGTCCAGCGGATGCGCGTCGCACAGCGCCGTCAGCTCGGGCAGCGCCTCCTCGGCCCGGCCCAGGGCGAGCCGGGCGGCGAGCCGGGTGCGGCGGGCGTCCAGGTGGCGAGTGTCCCAGCGGGCCGCCTCGCTCACCCGGTCGGGCAGGTCGGCGAGGGCGGGCCCGCGCCACAGCGCGAGCGCCTCGTCGAGCAGCTCGGCGGCCTTGCCCGGGTCGCCGTCGGCGAGGCCGCGGGCGCCGTCGGCGGTCAGCCGCTCGAAGCGGAACAGGTCGATGTCGTCCGTGACGGCCACCAGCCGGTAGCCGCCCTCGTCGGAGGCGACGGCCGCGGCGCCGAGGACCCGGCGCAGCCGCCCCACGAGCGCCTGGAGCGCGCCCTGCGCGTCGGCGGGGGGCTCGGCGCCCCACACCTCGTCGACGAGCGCCGCCACCGGCACGGTGCGGCCCGGCCTCAGGGCGAGCACGGTGAGCAGGGCACGCAGCCGCGCCCCGCCGACGGGGACGGCCGTGCCGTCGTCGCGGAGAGCCTGGGTGGTGCCGAAGAGGCGATAGCGCACCGGCCCATTGTCCCCGCCCGCGCGGGAACCGGCCGCCGGGTCCGCCCAGAGCGTCCGCCGGCGCCGCGAACGGCCGCTCACCGCTTCCCTCCGGCCGTCGCCGTCACCGATCCCGGCCGCCGCGGAACTCCCGCGCCCGCGCGACACGTTTCCTCCGCAGGGCGGGTACGTTCATGCACGCCCCCCGCCATCCGACCCGGGAGTTCCGTCCTCATGAGCACCGCCACATCCCGACGAGGCGACAGCAGGATCAGCCCCGTCTTCCTCGGCATCGCCGCGATCACGGCCGTGGCCGGCTGGGCGGTGTGGACGGACTTCGCGTCGCAGCCCGGCTTCGCGGTGTTCCTGTTCGTGACGGGGGCGTGGATCGTCTCGCTCTGTCTGCACGAGTACGCGCACGCCCGCACCGCCCTGCACAGCGGGGACATCTCGGTCGGCGCCAAGGGCTATCTGACCCTGAACCCGCTGAAGTACACGCACGCGCTGCTCAGCATCGTGCTGCCGGTCCTCTTCGTGATCATGGGCGGGATCGGTCTGCCCGGCGGTGCGGTCTTCATCGAGCGGGGCCGGATCCAGGGCCGCTGGCGGCACAGCCTGATCTCGGCGGCGGGTCCGCTGACGAACGTGCTGTTCGCGATCGTGTGCACGGCGCCGTTCTGGCTGGACCTGCTGGACGGCGTGCCGGACACCTTCCGCTACGCGCTGGCCTTCCTGGCGCTGCTCCAGGTGACGGCGGCGATCCTGAACTTCCTGCCGGTGCCGGGCCTGGACGGCTACGGCGTCATCGAGCCCTGGCTGTCGTACAAGGTGAAGCGGCAGGTGGAGCCGTTCGCGCAGTTCGGTCTGCTCGCCGTGTTCGCGCTGCTGTGGATCCCGTCGGTGAACCACGTGTTCTTCGACGTGGTGGACGCGCTGCTGCGCGCGCTCGGGGTGCACGACTGGGACACCTACTGGGGCCAGCGCTTCTACCGCTTCTGGGAGGGCACCCCGGAGATCCCGGTGTTCAGCCAGTAGGGGCGCTCTGGGACTTCTCGGCCTTGGCCTTGCGGGCGTAGAACCAGGTCATGTTCGACGTGATGCCCGCGATGAGCACCCACACGATCCCGAGGAAGCTGCCCTGGACGAAGGAGACCACGGCGGCCACGACGGCGAGCAGGCAGACGACGAGAGCGAAGAGTGCGATGCGGGGCATGGGGTCGGCTCCAATACACGGCTGGTGTTCGCCGACCAGTGTCCCCCATGCCCCGCCCGCGCCCGAAGGCGACCCGAACAACCCCTTGTGGGGGTTATCGGGTGGTTATACGTCCGTGACGCGCAGGCCCGCGTGCGCCTTGTAGCGGCGGTTGGTGGAGATCAGATTGGCGACCAGGGACTCCACCTGGTGGGCGTTGCGCAGCCGGCCCGCGAAGACGCCGCGCATGCCCGGGATGCGTCCGGCCAGCGCCTGCACCAGGTCGGTGTCGGCGCGGCTCTCGCCGAGCACCATCACGTCGGTGTCGATCTCGTCGATCTCCGGGTCGGCGAGGAGCACCGCGGACAGGTGGTGGAAGGCGGCGGTGACCCGGGAGTCCGGGAGCAGGGCGGCCGCCTGTTCGGCGGCGCTGCCCTCCTCCGGCTTCAGCGCGTACGCGCCCTTCTTGTCGAAGCCGAGGGGGTTGACGCAGTCGACGACGAGCTTGCCGGCGAGGTCCTCGCGGAGCGCTTCGAGGGTGGCTCCGTGGCCGTCCCACGGCACGGCGACGATCACGATGTCGCTGCGGCGCGCGCACTCGGCGTTGTCGGCGCCCTCGATGCCGAGACCGTGTGCGTCGAGCTCCTCCGCGGCGGCCTGTGCGCGCTCGGCGGCGCGGGAGCCGAGGATCACCTTCTGGCCGGCGCGCGCGAAGCGGTAGGCGAGGCCCTTGCCCTGCGGTCCGGTGCCGCCGAGCACGCCGACGACGAGGCCGGACACGTCGGGCAGGTCCCAGGGGTCCTTGGCCGGGGCCTTCGGGGCGGTCTGTGCGCTGTCATCACTGGTAGTCATGGAGCGACCTTACTCAGAGGTACCGGGCGGCGACCCGTACGGGCGGTCTTGCCGTGAACCTCACATCGGGGCGGAGTACTTGAGGCAGCATGCAGCCCCATGGACGCCGTACGAGTGGCGCTGTTGCGCGAGGTTCTCGCCGGCACCGAGTGGCCGGCCGCCACCCGTCGCTTCGCCGGGGCGCTGCGGTCCTCGGTGGGCGCGCACGGGGGTGGGCTGCTGCTGGTCGGCACCGAGGAGTACGAGCCCTGGCACCTGGCCGCGCATCTGGTCGACGAGGCCGCCTGGTCGGGCACGCCGGAGCTGTCGCCGACCCTGGTGCGGCATGCCGCGCGGCCCGGTGATCCGGCTCATCTCGCCGTCGGTCTCGGGCGGCTCGCGGCGGCTCGGCGCGGGGAGACGTTGCTGGTGGTGACGCCGGACGCGGTGGGGGCCCCGCTGCTGGAGCGGGTGCACGACGCGCGGCGGGCCGGGGCGACCGTGCTGGCGCTGGACGGGCAGGTGGCGGCCAACACGGATCTGCGGGCGCTGGCGCACGACGCGCTGGCCGTGCCCGGCGGGACCGATCTCGATCTCGATACGGTCCAGCACCTGGTGAGTGCGGCTGCCGGGGAGAACGCGGGGGCCGCCGCGCGGGGGCGGCGGACGTTCCGGGACCGGTTGTCGCGGCTGGCGGACCATCTGACGGCGCCGCCGCCCGCGCGCTGGTAGTCGATCACGCGCGGGCCGGTGGCGACCAGCCACGACGGTGGAGCACCCGCCCGACTACCCCTTCCCGGTCTCGCCGGAGGCCCCCGTGTCGTGCCACTTCGGGTCGTTCTCCCACTCCAGGTTGCGCTCCTGCGCGGTCTGCATGGCGTGCTCGGCCTCGGTGCGCGACGCGTAGGGGCCGAACCGGTCCTTGGCCGGGCACTCCGGGCCTTCCTCGACCTTGCGGTGCTCCAGGCAGTAGTACCACTCGCCGGGTTTACCCTCGGTCCTCTTCTTGAACAGGGCCATGTCCGACTCCTCTCCTCGGGGCGCTCAGGGCCATGCTCCCCCAGTCCCGCTCGTTACACTCGCTGGCATGTCTGGCCAGTCGCAGTCGTCGCTGCTCGTACCCGGGGAACTCTCCCCCACCCGTCATGTGCCCGGGAACATCCGGCGCCCCGAGTACGTCGGCAAGCCCGCGCCGACCCCGTACAAGGGTCCGGAGGTGCAGACGCCGGAGACCATCGAGGCGATGCGGACCGCCGGACGGATCGCGGCGCAGGCGATGGAGGAGGCGGCGAAGGCGATCGCGCCGGGCGTCACCACCGACGAGCTGGACCGCATCGCGCACGCCTACATGTGCGACCACGGCGCCTACCCCTCCACGCTCGGCTACCGCGGCTTCCCCAAGTCGCTGTGCACCAGCGTCAACGAGGTCATCTGCCACGGCATCCCGGACTCCACGGTGCTGCGCGACGGCGACATCATCAACCTGGACGTGACCGCGTACATCGGCGGGGTGCACGGCGACAACAACGCCACGTACCTCGTGGGGGACGTCGACGAGGAGTCCCGGCTGCTCGTCGAGCGGACCCGTGAGTCGCTGAACCGCGCGATCAAGGCCGTGAAGCCCGGCCGCCAGATCAACATCATCGGGCGGGTCATCGAGTCGTACGCCAAGCGCTTCGGCTACGGGGTCGTGCGCGACTTCACCGGGCACGGCATCAACTCGTCGTTCCACAGCGGCCTGATCATCCCGCACTACGACAGCCCGCACGCCACGACCGTGATCCAGCCCGGCATGACGTTCACGATCGAGCCCATGCTGACGCTCGGCACGCACGACTACGACATGTGGGACGACGGGTGGACCGTCGTCACCAAGGACCGCAAGCGGACCGCCCAGTTCGAGCACACGCTCGTCGTCACGGAGACCGGCACGGAGATCCTCACCCTGCCGTAGCCCGGAGCCGCTCCGTACCAGCCCGTCCCGTTCCCGGGGCGGGCTTTCGCTTTGTCGTTCCCCTGTTCGGGAAAGCGGGTATTTTCTTACCGACAGCCTGTCGGGAAAGCCGAAAAGGGTGCTACTTTAGGCAAGGCTAACCTAACTAATACTTTCGGCGGAGGCCCCATGGACACCCCGTTCTCCACCTTGATCCGTACCGCCTCGCACGAGCAGCACACCGAGGCGGAGACGTCGACCTTCATGAGCGACCTGCTCGGCGGGACGCTCGGCGTGGACGCCTACACGCGGTACACGGAGCAACTGTGGTTCGTCTACAAGGCGCTTGAGGACGGCATGGACCGCCTCGCCGACGATCCGGTCGCGGGCCCCTTCATCCGGACCGAGCTGGCGCGCGTGCCCGAGCTGGCGCGCGACCTCGCGCACCTGCGGGGGCCCGACTGGCGCGAGCGGGTCACGGCGCTGCCGGCGACCGAGGCGTACGCGGCCCGGATCGCGGAGTGCGTGCGGGAGTGGCCGGCCGGATATGTGGCGCACCACTACACCCGGTACCTGGGCGACCTGTCCGGTGGGCAGATCATCCGCGACAAGGCGGAGAAGACCTGGGGGTTCGCGCGCAAGGGCGACGGGGTGCGGTTCTATGTCTTCGAGGGGGTCGCGAATCCGGCGGCGTTCAAGCGGCAGTACCGGGAGCTGCTGGATGCCATCGCCGTGGACGAGCTGGAGCAGCAGCGGGTGGTCGCCGAGTGCAAGCGGGCGTTCTCGTTGAACACCGCGGTGTTCGTCGCGCTGGGTGAGGAGTTCTCCAGCGCGGCCTGATGCTCTGCGGCCGGGGCTGCGGGGGCGAGAAGCGCGGCTCAGCGGAGCCGTACCCGGCCGCCCACCTCCACGTAGCCGCCCGGCTGGGGTGCCGTCAGGAGCTGGGAGCCCCTGCCCTGGCGGATGTTGAGGGCCCGGTCGAGGCGGGCCGTGAGGAGGAGGGCCGCCGCGCCCGTCGCCTCGTCCTCCGTGATGCCGTCGCCGCGGCCGGGGAAGCCGCGGGCCCGGACCCGGCCCGCCGCCTCGTCCTCCCAGGCCCAGGCGTAGATCCACTCGCCCTCGGGCGGCACCGCCAGCGCGTCCACCTCCGCGGCCGACGCGTACTGGCGCAGCGTGCGCGGCGGGACCCAGTCCGCGTGGGCCTCGATCCAGCTGAACTCGCCGTCCAGGCGCGCTCCGACGACGCCGGCCGGGACGACCAGTTCGGGCACGTCGAGCAGCCAGGCGGCGCCGACGCACGGGTGTCCGGCGAACGGCAGGCGGGTCGAGGGCGTGCAGATGTCGAGGACGCCGCGCTCGGGGTCGTCGACGAAGACGGTCTCGCTGAAGCCCAGTTTCGCCGCGAACAGCAGGCGCTCGTCCGGGTCCGGGATCCGGGAGCAGTCGCGCACGACCCCGAGGTCGTTGCCGTGCCGGCCGTCGGGGCCGCAGAAGACGGACAGGACGTCGTACTCGTTCATGTCGGCAGTGAACCACGGCATCCGGCCGCCCAACCACCCCCGCTTGACCGTCTCTTGACCTCTTCCTGGGTCGCCCATGGGTCGCTTGTATCCGCCTCGCGACCAGCGGGTTTCCATGAGAGGTGAATCACGCCACAAGGGGGTAGCACTTAGGCAAGCCTCATATAAGTTAGGGCCGCCTTAGTCGAGCTGTGCACTGTCTGTACGCCCCTTGGAGCCCGCATGCGAGCCGTCCGTTTCTCCGTCACCACCGCCGTAGCCACGGCGGCGGCCCTGACCGTCGTCACGGGCTGCACCGAGAAGAGCGACGCCAAGAGCGGCGGTTCCGGCGCGATCCGGGTGACCGCGACCGACGACAGCTGCAAGGTGTCGAAGACCCGGTTCCCGGCCGGCCACGTCGAGCTGGCCGTCGAGAACAAGGGCTCGCGGGTCACCGAGGTGGAGATCCTCTTCCCCGACGACCGCATCGTCTCCGAGCGCGAGAACATCGGCCCCGGCACCAAGCACACCCTGACCGCCGAGGTGAAGAGCGGCGACTACCGCATCGCCTGCATCCCCGGCATGAAGGGCAAGGGCCACCGCCAGGACGTGAAGGCCACCGGCGGCACGGCGGCCAAGCGCGACCCGCGCCTGGACAAGGCCGTCGCCGGCTACCGCCAGTACGCGCAGGAGCAGGCCGACCAGACGCTGCCGAAGGTGAAGGTCTTCACCGACGCCGTCCGCGCGGGCGACCTCGACGCCGCGAAGAAGGCCTACGCCCCCTCGCGCATCGGCTGGGAGCGCACCGAGCCGGTCGCCGAGTCGTTCGGCGACATCGACCCGAAGACCGACACCCGCGCCGACGGCCTCGAAGAGGGCCAGAAGTGGACCGGCTGGCACCGCCTGGAGAAGGCGCTGTGGAAGGACAAGAAGATCGGCTCGGCCGAGAAGTCGCTGGCCACGCAGCTCGACAAGGACCTCGCCGACTGGCAGCAGCGCGTCGGCAAGGCCGAGATCACCCCGACCTCCATGGCCAACGGCGCCAAGGAACTGCTCGACGAGGTCGCCACCGGCAAGGTCACCGGTGAGGAGGAGCGCTACTCGCACACCGACCTGGTCGACTTCAAGGCCAACGTCGAGGGCGCGGAGAAGGCGTACGAGCTGCTGAAGCCGGTCGCCTCGGAGAACGACGCCGCGCTCACCAAGGAGCTCGACAAGCAGTTCGCCGCGCTCGACGCCCTCCTCGACAAGTACCGCAAGAACACCTCCTCGTACGACTTCGTCTCCTACGACAAGGTCGGCAAGGCGGACCAGAAGGAGCTGTCCGACGGCGTCAACGCGCTCGCGGAGCCGCTGTCGAAGCTCGCCGCGGCCGTCGTCAAGTAGCCGTCACGCAGCCAGGAGAGGCCCGCACCATGCCGGAGAACTCCGTCAACTCCCCCTCCCCGTCCCGGCGTTCCCTGCTCACCGTCGGCGGCGCCGGGCTCGCGCTCGGGGCCGCGGCGGCGGGCGGCGCCGTCGCCCTGACCCGGTCCGACGACGGCGGTGGCGACATGACGCCCGCCGCCGAGTCGGGCGGCGCCGTGCCCTTCCACGGCGCGCACCAGGCGGGCATCGCCACGGCCGTCCAGGACCGGCTGCACTTCGCCGCGTTCGACGTGAAGACGGACGACCGCGAGGAGTTCGTCCAGTTGCTGAAGGACTGGACGAAGGCCGCCGCCCTGATGACCGAGGGACGGCCGGTCGGCGACGGCGCGTACGGCGGGCTCGCCGAGGCGCCCCCGGACGACACCGGCGAGGCGCTGGGCCTCAAGCCGTCCCGGCTCACCCTGACCATCGGCTTCGGGCCCTCCCTCTTCGAGCGGTACGGGAAGAAGTTCGGGATCGCGGACCGGCGCCCCGCGGCCCTGGTCGAACTGCCGCGGTTCCCCGGCGACAACCTGGAGAAGTCCCGCAGCGACGGCGACCTGTGCGTGCAGGCCTGCGCCGACGACCCGCAGGTCGCGGTGCACGCGATCCGCAATCTGGCCCGCATCGGCTTCGGCAAGGTCGCCATCCGCTGGTCGCAGCTGGGCTTCGGCAAGACGTCCTCGACGACGCCGGACGCGCAGACCCCTCGTAACCTCATGGGCTTCAAGGACGGCACCCGCAACATCGCGGGCACCGACACGGCCCGGCTCGACCGGCACGTCTGGGTCACCGACAAGGACGCCGGCTGGATGACGAACGGCTCGTACCTCGTCGCCCGCCGCATCCGCATGAACATCGAGACGTGGGACCGCACCTCGCTACAGGAGCAGGAGGACGTCTTCGGCCGGGACAAGGGCGAGGGCGCGCCGGTCGGCAAGGCCAAGGAGCGCGACGAGCCGTTCCTGAAGGCGATGAAGCCGACGGCGCACGTGCGCCTCGCGCACCCGGACTCCAACCACGGGGCGACGATCCTGCGCCGGGGCTACTCGTTCACCGACGGCACGGACGGGCTCGGCCGGCTCGACGCGGGGCTGTTCTTCCTCGCGTACCAGAAGGACGTGCGCACGGGGTTCGTCCCCGTGCAGCGCGCGCTCTCGGCGCACGACGCGCTGAACGAGTACATCCAGCACGTGGGGTCCGCGGTGTTCGCGGTGCCGCCGGGCGTGCGGGACGCGAGTGACTGGTGGGGCCGTGGCCTCTTCGCAGCGAAGGATGTGTGAGGGATGTTCGCGAACTATCTGATCGGGCTGCGCGAGGGCCTGGAGGCCAGCCTCATCGTCTGCATCCTCGTCGCCTACCTGGTGAAGACGGACCGCAGGGACGCGCTGAAGCCGGTGTGGCTGGGCATCGGGGCCGCCGTGTTCCTGGCGCTGGCGTTCGGCGCGGGCCTGGAGTTCGGCTCGCAGGAGATGACGTTCAAGGCGCAGGAGGCGCTGGGCGGTTCACTCTCGATCGTCGCCGTGGCTCTGGTGACGTGGATGGTGTTCTGGATGCGGCGCACCGCCCGGCACCTGAAGACCGAGTTGCAGGGCAAGCTGGACTCGGCGCTGAGCATGGGCACGGCGGCGCTCGTCGTCACGGCCTTCCTCGCGGTGGGCCGCGAGGGCCTGGAGACCTCGCTCTTCGTGTGGACGGCGGTGCACGCCACCAGCGACGGCACCACGGAACCGGTGGTCGGCGCGCTGCTCGGCCTGGCCACCGCGGTGGTGCTCGGCTGGCTGTTCTACCGGGGCGCCCTCCGCATCAACCTGGCGAAGTTCTTCACGTGGACCGGCGGCATGCTCGTCGTCGTGGCCGCGGGCGTTCTCGCGTACGGCGTCCACGACCTGCAGGAGGCCGACTTCATCGGCGGCCTCAACAACCTGGCCTTCGACATCAGCTCGACGATCGCGCCCGACGGCTGGCTCGGCACCCTCCTCAAGGGCGTCTTCAACTTCCAGCCCGACCCCACAGTCCTGCAAGTCGTCGTCTGGTGCCTGTACTTGATCCCGACGATGGCGTTCTTCCTCGGTTTCACGGTCCGGCGTTCCGAGAGGGCCGGGGCAGTGGAGGCTTCCTCTTCCCGGTAGGGTTCGGCCCCGTGAAGGGGCAGGGGAGCGAAGGGTGAAGTCAACGTCATGAGCAAGGTCATGAACAGGCTCGGCAGGCCCGCCGCGACGGCGGCGACGGCGGTCGTGCTGTCCCTCACGGCGAGCGGCTGCATGACCGTGCACGGGGAGCTGGAGGTCGTCCCGACGACCACGAAGGCGCAGGCCGCGCGTGCTCTGGATGCCTTCGTGTCCGCGTACACCAAGGCCGAGCGGACCTACGACCGGGCCGACGACGCCGCGTACGTCACCGGGCCGCTCGGGGCGATCGACACGGCGAAGCTGAAGGCGGCGCGCAAGCTCAGCCCGGACGGCAACAAGAACCCCCGGCCGCTGAAGCTCACCGACGTGAAGTACACCGTCCCCAAGAAGGCGGGCTGGCCGCGCTGGTTCGTCGCGGACGCCGACAACAACCGGTTCGACGGCTACCGCTGGGTCATGGTCTTCACGCGCGACGACGTGAGCGAGCCCTGGGCGGTGTCGTATCTGATGCTGTTCCGCGACGGCAAGGTGCCGGCGTTCCAGACGGACGCCGACGGTTACGGCGAGGCGGTCGGCAACGGCTCCGCCGGGCTAGCCGTGAAGCCGTCGGCGCTCAGCCGGAAGTACGCCGACTACCTGGACCCGAAGTCGGGCGGCGGGGACGCGTTCACCAAGGGCGCGTTCACCTCGCAGTGGCTCGCCGGCCGCAAGAAGAACCTCTCGCGGCCCGGCCTCGCCACGCAGTACATCGACGAGCCGCTCACGTCCGGCGACTACGCGCCGGTCGCGCTGCGCACCGCCGACGGCGGGGCGCTCGTCTTCTTCACCACGCGGCGGTACGTGAAGCAGACCGCGTCGCCCGGAAGCGATCTGCCGTCCATGAACGTCGGGGTGAAGGCGCTCATGACGGGGGACGCGAAGCAGTCGGCGATGTACGGGTACGTGTCGAACCAGGCCGCGCTGGTCCCCGGGAAGGGCGCCGCCGATCCGGCTGTCGAGGTGCTGGCCCGGCTCGAGGGGATCACCTCGGCCGAGGGGTCCTGACCTGCGGCCCGTCCCCCGTGCGGTTCCCCTCGCTCCCGACGGGGCGCTCTACGGCCAGGCCGAGGTGAAGTCGGGCTCCGCCCCGGCGTAGCGGGCGCAGGCGTCCGTCAGGGGTTCCAGCAGGGTCAGCGGGTCCGGCAGCGGGTGCTCCGGGCCGCGGAGCCAGCGCACCGACCGGTCGCCGGGCAGCCGGGCCGGCGGGACCAGGACGTAGCTGCCGCGGCAGTGCCAGCGCAGGCCGGGGTGTTCGTCCATCGTCTCGGGGTGGCAGTCCAGCTCGCAGGGCCACCACTCGTCCTCGTCGTCCGGGGTGCCGCGGGTCGCCGTGAAGAAGAGCATGCGGTCGTCGCCGCTGAGGGCGACCGGGCCGACGTCGACGCCGGAGGAGAGCAGCCGGTCCAGGGCCTCCTGGCCGGCCTCGGTCGGGACGTCCAGGACGTCGTGGACCATGCCGGTCGCGGTGATGAAGTTGGCCAGCGGCTGGTGCCGGGCCCAGCGCTCGATCTGCGACCGGTCCGTCGTGGACTGGGTCTGCCAGGCGAAGGAGACCGGGTGCCTGCCAGGGGTCGGGCAGCCTATGCGGTTGCACGAACATCGGTAGTCCGCCGGGTACGCGGCCGGGGCCAGCGGAAGTCCGGCGCCGGCGGCCGCGAGGAGCAGCGGCTCGCGCTCGGTGTCGGCCTCGGCCTCCTGTGGGCCCCGGGCGTTCTTCAGCCACTGGGAGATCCGGCCCAGTCCGTACCGTCCGCTCCGCTCCGTGCCCATCTATCTCCTCGTCGACGCCCTCGTGCCGGCCACGGCGGCCAGTGCCGCCGACGGGTACGGGAGGAATCCCGGACCCATATCGTCCCACCATCCTGCGCCTCGGGTGGCCACAGTCCACATCCGGGGGTATCGGAGACACCGTCATGAGGTGTCATCACCGTCATTGACGGGATTCGCGGCATTTGTGGCTTTACGGTGATGCCCATGACCGCCCTGAGCGCCCTGCCCGCCCCGCTCCGCAGGGCGGCGCCGCTCGCCGGGGCCGCCGGTCTGCTGTGCGTCAGCGGTCTGGCGTTCGTCGGCCCGCCGGAGTGGGGCCGCGGTCCGCTCACCGTCGACGCCCTGCCCCGCGTGACGTACACGGCGCATCGCGGCGGCGCCCTGGAGGTGCCGGAGAACAGCATGGCGGGGCTCGCGGCGGCCTACGCGCGGGGTACCGCGCAGGTGCTCGACTTCGACACGCGGATGCTGCGCGACGGCACGCTCGTGGTGATGCACGACGGGACCCTGGACCGCACGACCGCCTCGGCGGGGCCGGTGCGCGGCCTGGACCGGCGGGGCTGGCAGGGGGTGCGGCTGCGGCCCGCCGCGGCGCTGCCGGGGCACTGGCGTCCGGAGCGGCCGCCGACGGTCGCGGAGGTGCTCGACCGGTTCGGCGGCCGCTCCGTGCTGATGCTGGAGGCCAAGGATCCCGACAGCCTCGCCCGGCTCGCGGGGCTGATCCGGGCGCGCGGCCTGACCCGCTCGGTACTGGTCAACTCCAACCGGCCGGCGGTCGCGCGCCGCGCCCACCAGCTGGGCCTGGTCGCCCAGTTGTGGCGTTCGGCGCGGCAGATGCGGACGGACCGGCCCGCGCGCTGGGCCGGTTACGTCGACGTGCTCGACATGGACTACCGGGCGCGGGACGCGGATCTGGTGCGGGCGGTCAGGTCGGGGGTGCCGCGGGTCTGGGCGCACACCGTGAACACCCCGCGGGAGCGCGACCGGGTGCTGCGGCTCGGCTGCGACGGGGTGATCTCCGACGCGCCGGGGCTGCTGGCCCGTACGCCTCAGCGGGGCGCGATGCCGTAGAGGGCGTAGTCGACGAGCGTGTCGGTGTACTCGTACGAGATCGGGCCCGTGAACTGCAGCCAGCGCTGGGCGAGGGGCGAGACCCAGAGTTCGAGGGCGATGCGCGGGTCGATCTCCGGGCGCACCTGGCCGGCCTCCTGCGCGGCGCGCACCCGGTCCACGTAGAGCTGGAGGTTCGGCATGAGGAGCTGCTCGGTGAACTTCCGGCCGACCTGTTCGTTGACCACGCCTTCCGCGGCCAGGGCGCGGGACGGGGCCTCGAAGCGGGGGTCCTGGAGCTGGTCGACGGTGAGCCGCAGCACCAGTTTGAGGTCGGCGGCGAGGTCGCCGGTGTCCGGGATGGCGTACGCGTCCTGCCCGCCGGCGTCGCGGGCGGCCTGCTCGCCGAGGTCGAGGAAGGCCTCCAGCAGGACCTCGGCCTTCGATCCCCACCAGCGGTAGATCGTCTGCTTGCCGACGCCGGCCCGGGCGGCGATGCCCTCGATGGTGGTCCGGGGGTAGCCGATCTCGCCGACGAGGGAGAGGGCCGCGTCGTAGATGGCGTGGCGGGAGCGTTCGCTGCGGCGCGCGGAGTCGGGGGGCGTCTTCTTGTCCGAGGACGTCTGTGTGGCTGCCATGCTTCGAATGTAGCAGCGAGCGAACCGAGACGTACCGTCTCGTGATCCGTCGACAAGACGCCGTGGCGCAGAAGCGGGAGTTGCTGCGCAGGCTCCAGGAGAGGCGCGGCGGACACGACGCGTCATGACCCGGACGTACCGCCGCGAACCACCCGTTCGGTTCACAGCCCGGAGGGCTCCTCCGGCCGCACCATGGGCGTCAACAGCCCTGCGGTCGTGAGGAGCCCTCATTGCGTAATCCGCGTATCGCCGACCGGCACGCCACACCCCGGCGCTATCTGATGTGCCCACCGGCGCACTTCCAGGTCACGTACTCGATCAACCCGTGGATGGACCCGGCGAAACCCGTCGACGTCCGGCTCGCCGTCGCGCAGTGGGAGGACCTGCGCGACCGCTACCGCGCGCTCGGCCACACCGTCGACGTGCTCGACCCGCGGCCCGGCCTGCCCGACATGGTGTTCGCCGCGAACGGGGCGACGGTCGTCGACGGGCGGGTGCTCGGGGCGCGGTTCGCCCACCCCGAGCGGGAGTTGGAGGCCGTCGCGCACCTGGAGTGGTTCCGCGGCCGGGGGTACGCGCAGGTGCACGAGCCGGTGCACGTCAACGAGGGCGAGGGGGACTTCGCCGTCACCGCCTCGTATCTGCTCGCGGGGCGCGGGTTCCGGGCGTCGCCGTTGTCGCACGGGGAGGCGCAGGAGGTGTTCGGGCGGCCGGTGATCGGGCTCGATCTCGTCGATCCGCGCTTCTACCACCTCGATACGGCGCTGGCCGTGCTGGACGACGCCGCGGACGAGGTCATGTACTACCCCGGCGCGTTCTCGGCCGGGAGCCGGGCCGTGCTGCGGCGGATGTTCCCCGAGGCGCTGGTCGTGGACGAGGCCGATGCCGTGGCCTTCGGCCTGAACGCGGTGTCGGACGGCCTGCACGTGCTGCTGCCGCAGGCCGCCGTCGGGTTGTTCGAGCCGCTTCGGGAGCGCGGGTTCGTTCCGGTGGGGATGGATCTCGGGGAGTTGCTGAAGGGGGGCGGGAGCGTGAAGTGCTGCACGCTCGAGCTGAGGGGGTTGTAGCCCGGCTGCGGGCCGGTGACCGCTTCTCGCGCCGTTGAGATGGCGCACGCAGTGCGCCATCTCAGGGGCGCGGGGAACGGCGCGAGAAGCCCCACCGGCCTTCGGACGACAACGCGCCCCTCAGTCCCCGGCACCCCACGCATCCCCCCACCCGGCATCCCGCGCCTCCCGGTAAAGGGCCCCGTGCTTCTTGGTGACCGTGGCCCGCGCCAGCGCCCCCCGCACCTCGCAGAGGTCGAGCAGCACCTGCCCCTTGCGGATCTGGGGCTTGCGGACGATGCGGGCCGGGGCCGGCTCCGGGTCGAAGCGGGTCGCCGCGACGTACGCGAACTTCTCGTCCTCGTACGCGAGCGACCCGCCCTTGACCTGACGATGCAGCGAGGAACGGCTGACCCGCGCCGAGAAGTGGCACCAGTCGGTGCCCGGCACGATCGGGCAGGCCGCGCTGTGCGGACACGGCGCGGCGACGCGGAAACCGGCCGCGATCAGCCGGTCGCGGGCCTCGATGACGCGGGTGTAGCCGTCCGGCGTGCCGGGTTCGATGATGACGACGGCGTCGGTGGCGGTCCGCGCGGCGGTGTCGACGACGGCGGCGCGATCGGCCTCCGTCAGCTCCTTGAGGACGTACGAGACGGTGACCAGAGCCGCGCCGGCCGGGGCGGACGAAGCACCGATGCGGGCCCGTTCCCAGGTCACCGAGGACGCCAGCGCCGGCTCGGCGGCAGCCAGTTCGCGGCCGAGCGCGAGCGCGGGCTCGGACCAGTCGAGGACGGTCGTCGGGCGCTCCCCCGGCCAGACGTCCTGCGCCGCCCACACGGCGGCGCCGGTCCCGCCGCCGATGTCGAGGTGCCCGGCGGGCGTCCAGCCGGGGGCCGCTTCGGCGAGGGCGTCGAGCGAGGCGCGGACCGCCTCGAAGGTGGCGGGCATCCGGTACGCCGCGTACGCCGCGACGTCCGCGCGGTCGCGCAGGATCGGGGCGTCGGTGGGGGTGGTGCCCCGGTAGTTCGCGATGAGCCGGTCCACGGCACGGGTCGCCTGGCTCGGCGGGAGCCCTTCCAGGAGGGTGGCGAGGGCGGCGCGGAGGGTGTCGTCGGTGGGGGCGTTCACCCGGCGATTTTACGGGGCGTCGCCGGGTGCGGGTCCGTCGTGGCTGGTCGCGCAGTTCCCCGCGCCCCTGGGTCGTTCTTCGGGTGCGGGCCGGTGGCCGCTTCTCGCGCAGTTCCCCGCGCCCCTGGAGCGAGCTTCGCTCGCCCAAGGGAAGGTGCACCCGACGGGGCAGGCTAGGCGCCGTACGGGCCCAGGGGGACCACGGCTCGGGCAAGGCGGGTGGCGGCCCGCGCCCGGGGGCCGTTGTCGGCGGAGCGCCGTCGCGGGTGGACGGTGTTGGCGAGCAGCACCAGGAAGGTGTCGGTGACCGGGTCGAGGACCAGGGACGTGCCGGTGAAGCCGGTGTGCCCGGCGGCGCCCCGCCCGGCCAGCTCCCCCATGAACCAGGGCTGGTCGACCCGGAACCCGAGCCCGGGCGCGCGCAGCATCAGGTCGACGAAGTCGGGCCCGAGGATGCGGGCGGTGCCGTACGAGCCGCCGTTGAGGAGGGTGCGGCACAGGACCGCGAGGTCGTGGGCCGTGGAGAACAGACCCGCGTGGCCGGCGACGCCCCCGAGCGCCCAGGCGTTCTCGTCGTGCACCTTGCCGCGCAACGGTCCCCGGTCGGCCTTGGCCCAGGGCCGGCGCTGGTCCTCGGTGGCGGCGGCCTCGCGGCGCGGTCCGAACGAGGTGGCGGCCATGCCGAGGGGGCGGGTGATGCCCTCGTGGACCAGGACGTCCAGGGGTCGCCCGGTGAGGCGCTCCAGGAGGTGCTGGAGCAGCAGCATGTTGAGGTCGGAGTAGCGGTAGTGGCCGGGTTTCGACGAGGGGAACTCGGCGCGCAGGGCGGCGAGCCGGGCGGGCCGGTTCCGGGCCGCGTACAGCGGGAGTTCGGGACGCAGCCCCGAGGTGTGCGTGAGGAGCTGGCGGACGGTGAGGGCGTAGCGGGCTGCGCCGGTGAAGTCGGGGAGGTAGGCACCGACCTGCGCGTCGATGCCGAGGGTGCCGCGCTCGATCTGCTGCACGGTGGCGATCGAGGTGAACAGCTTGGTGAGCGAGGCCAGGTCGAAGACGGTGTCGAGGGTCATGGGGACGCGGGCGTCCGGCGGGAGTTCGACACCGCTGTCGGTGTCCTCGTCGTACGCGGAGTAGCGCACGGCCCAGCCGCTGACGGCCTCGGCGGCGATCACCGGGCCGCGTCCGGCGAGCAGCACGACGCCCGCGCACCAGGGCCGGGCGCCTTCGGGGAGCCGGCGCACCTCGCGGACGAGGGCGGCGAGCTGGAGCGGGTCGAGACCGGCCCGCTCGGGGGTGCCGTGCCGCAGTCTTGGGGAGCTCAGACCTCCCTCACCTCCTCCGTGCGCCGCCACGGGCGGCACAGCACCACGAACGCGAGCGCCGCCGCGAGTCCGGCGGCGAGCTGGACCAGCGCCATCGGTACGGCCGTCAGCGCGCCGTCGGCGCCGGTGATGCCGACCAGCGGGGACGCCACCGCGCCGATGAGGAAGGAGGAGGTGCCGAGCAGCGCGGAGGCCGAGCCCGCGGCGTGCGGGGTGCGCATCAGCGCGAGGGCGTTGGTGTTCGGCGTGGTCAGGGCCATCGACGCCATGAGGACGAACAGGCCGCTCGCGATGGGGACCAGGCCCAGTTCCTTCGGGGCGCCGAAGGTGCCGGTGGCGACCAGGAGGAGGAAGACGGACGCGGCGATGATCAGGGCGATGCCGATGCCGAGGACCTTGTCGAGGTTGACGCGGCCGACGAGGATCTTGCCGTTGATCTGCCCCATCACGATCAGCCCGACCGAGTTCAGTCCGAACAGGAGGCTGTAGGTCTGCGGCGACGCTCCGTAGAGGTCCTGGAGGACGAACGGGGACGCCGAGATGTACGCGAACAGCGCGGCGAACGCGAAGCCGCCCGCGATCATGTACCCGGCGAAGACGCGGTCCGCGAGCAGGGCCCGCATGGTGCGCAGCGCCGTGCCGACGCCGCCGCCGTGCCGACGCTCCGGTTCCAGGGTCTCGGGCAGGACCTTCCAGACCAGGGCGGTGAGCGCGAGGCCGATGCCGGTGAGGACGACGAAGACGCCGCGCCAGTCGGTGAAGCGCAGGATCTGCCCGCCGATGAGGGGTGCGACGACCGGGGCGACGCCGGAGATCAGCATCAGGGTGGAGAAGAAGCGGGCCATCGCGATGCCGTCGTAGCGGTCGCGGACGACGGCGCGGGCGATCACGATGCCGGCCGATCCCGCGAGGCCCTGGAGCAGCCGGAAGGCGACGAGCAGGGCGGCGTTCGGCGCGATCGCGCAGACCGCGGTGGCGGCGACGTACACGAGCAGGCCGACGAGCAGCGGCCGGCGCCGTCCCCACTTGTCGCTCATCGGGCCGACCACGAGCTGGCCGAGCGCCATGCCGGTCAGGCAGGCGGTGAGGGTCAGCTGGGCGGTGGTGGTGGAGGTGTGCAGGGAGCCGGTGACCTCGGGCAGCGCCGGGAGGTACATGTCCATGGACAGCGGGGGCACGGCGGTCAGGCCGCCGAGCACCAGGGTGACCAGGAGTCCGGTGGAGACGGCCGCGCGGGGTGCGGCGATCGGGCGTGCGGACGCCTCCGTCGTTTTCGCTTCCACCGCCTGCCGCACCGCTCTGTCCGCCCTGTCCGTCATCCTGGCTCCCTCCCGGCCGTACGTACGATTACCTATGCTCTCAGCTCGGCGGACTGGTCGAGACCAAACTGAGGTGGACAGCGATGACTGGCGAACGCGTGCGGTGGGGCATCCTGGCGACGGGCGGTATCGCCGCGTCGTTCACGGCGGACCTGCTCGATCTGCCGGACGCCGAGGTGGTGGCGGTGGGTTCCCGCTCGGACGC
Organism: Streptomyces sp. NPDC001904; assembly: GCF_040297005.1. NCBI lineage: Bacteria > Bacillati > Actinomycetota > Actinomycetes > Kitasatosporales > Streptomycetaceae > Streptomyces > Streptomyces sp. NPDC001904. The sequence goes on from NZ_JBEOYI010000027.1 coordinate 74,410, forward strand.
GTCGGCCAAGGCGTTCGCGGAGCGGTTCGGCATCCCGCGGGCGTACGGCGACTGGGCCTCGCTCGCCGCGGATCCCGAGGTCGACGTGGTGTACGTGGCGACGCCGCACTCCGCGCACCGGCAGGCCGCCGGGCTCTGTCTGGAGGCGGGCAAGCCGGTGCTGTGCGAGAAGGCGTTCGCGCTGAACGCGCGGGAGGCGGAGGAACTGGTCTCGCTGGCGCGCTCCCGCGGGCTGTTCCTGATGGAGGCCATGTGGATGTACTGCCATCCGCTCGTCCGGCGGCTGAAGGCGCTTGTCGACGGCGGGGCGATCGGTGACGTACGCACCGTGCAGGCCGACTTCGGGCTCGCCGGTCCCTTCCCGCCCGCGCACCGGCTGCGGGATCCCGCGCAGGGCGGGGGCGCGCTGCTCGATCTCGGGGTGTACCCGGTGTCGTTCGCGCAGCTGCTGCTCGGTGAGCCGGAGGAGGTCGCCGCGTCGGCGCAGCTGTCGGACGAGGGCGTCGACCTTCAGACCGGGATGCTGCTGTCGTGGGCGAACGGGGCGCGGGCGCTGCTGCACTGCGCCATCAACGCCGGTACGGGCGTCACGGCGTCGGTGACCGGGTCCGCCGGGCGGATCGATGTGCCGGGCGGCTTCTTCCACCCGGAGCGGTTCGTGCTGCACCGGGACGGGCGGGAGCCCGAGGAGTTCACGGCGGTGCCGGAGGACGGGCCGCGTGATTCGCTCCGGCACGAGGCGTTGGAGGTCATGGGGCGGTTGCGGGCCGGGGACACCGAGTCGCCGTTGGTGCCGCTCGACGGGACCTTGGCCGTGATGCGGACGCTGGACCGGGTGCGGGCGGCTGTCGGCGTGCGGTACCCCGGGGAGCTGTAGGGCTCTCGTCGCCGGGTGCCGGCCGGTGGGGCTTCTCGCGCAGTCCCCCGCGCCCCTGGAACGAGCTCCGCTCGTCCAGGGGCGCGGTTCCCACCGGGTTCAGGCTTGGTGCAGGCCCTGGTTGCCCACCTCGGTGACGAACGACGCCGCCGTGGTGAGCGGGGCTCCCGGGGTCGTCACCGCCGAGACCGTCTTGAAGTCGGCGCGGGCCTCGGAAGTGCCCAGCTCCACGGTGACGTAACCGCGTTGGCCGTTGTAGTGCTTCATGTGCGGGTTGCGGGCGAGGTAGGCCTCCCAGTTGGACGGCTTCGCGGAGCCGTCCTTCCCGCTGGTGATCGAGGTCGTGACGATCTCGGTGCCGAGGGTCGCGGAGTCCGGGTCGTCGAAGTCCTGCTTGATGTCCAGGCCGTACGAGACGTGCACGTCGCCGGTGAGGACCATGAGGTTCTCGACGCGGGCGGAGCGGGCGCCCTGGAGGACGCGCTCGCGGGAGGCGGGGTAGCCGTCCCAGGAGTCCATGGAGAGGGTGTCGGTGCCGTCGGGGTTGTTGCGGCGGCCGAAGGTGACCTGCTGCGGGACGACGTTCCACAGGGCCTTCGAGCGGCGCCAGCCGTCGATGAGCCAGCGCTCCTGGGTGAAGCCGGGCAGCGTCTGCGAGGCGGCCTCGGACTCGGGCGTCGGGGACTTCCAGCCGTCGCCGTTGGCCTGGTTGGTGCGGTACTGGCGGGTGTCCAGGATGTCGAACTGGGCGAGCCGGCCCCACTGCAGACGGCGGTAGAGCTGGGCGTCGGGGCCGTGCGGCAGCTGGGGGCGGCGCAGCGGCTGGTTCTCCCAGTAGGCGCGGTACGCGGAGGCGCGGCGCAGCAGGAACTCGGCCGGCGGGTCGTCGTTCTCGGAGGTGTCGTCGGCGTAGTTGTTCTCGGTCTCGTGGTCGTCCCAGGTGACGACGAACGGGTGCGCGGCGTGCGCGGCCACCAGGTCCGGGTCGGACTTGTAGAGGGCGTAGCGCAGCCGGTAGTCGTCGAGGGTGACGGTCTCGCGGTTGAAGACGGCGGGCAGCACGCGGTCGGTGTACTTGCGGGCGCCGCCGACGGACGTGACCGCGTACTCGTAGAGGTAGTCGCCGAGGTGGAGGACCACGTCGACGTCGTCCTCGGCGAGGTGCTTGTACGCCGTGAAGTAGCCGTCGTGGTACGCCTGGCAGGAGACGGCGGCGAGGGTGAGCGCGGGCAGGTGGCGGGCGGAGGGTGCGGGCGCGGTGCGGGTGCGGCCGGTGCCGCTGACCCAGGATCCGGCGCGGAAGCGGTAGAAGTAGACCCGGCCGGCGTCGAGGTGGTCGACCTCGACGTGCACGGAGTGGTTGAACTCCGGGTGCGCGGTGACTCTGCCGCGCCGGACGGTCCGTTCGAAGCGTTCGTCGAGGGCCAGCTCCCAGCTCACCTCGACGCGCTGCGCGGGCAGTCCGCCGCCCACCTCGAAGGGGGCCGGGGCGAGACGGGTCCACAGCAGCACGGAGCCGGGCAGCGGGTCGCCGGAGGCGACACCGAGCGTGAACGGGTCGCTGGTGATCTTCGCACCGTCCAGTTCGGCGGCGGCCGCCGTGCCCGCGGTGGGCAGGTTCGTCGCGAAGGCCAGCGCGGCGGCCGCGCCGGTGACGGTGAGGAAGCGACGGCGTCCCAAGTGCTGGGCCGCTGCGCGGAGTTCGGGTGCGTGTGACATGGAGCCCCTCCCCTGACTGCTGCTGTCGTGTGGCATCAGGGGAATTGCAGTGGCCCGGGACGACGCCAGCCTGTCGCGTACACAACAGCCACATGGCGGATCGGTGATCTCCGGATGGCACCCCGCCCGTAACCTGCGCCCATGGACGTTTCGCACACTGCACCGGCATCGCCGTCGACGAGGACCGCCGTGGTCACCGGCGCGGGTTCCGGCATCGGCCGGGCCGTCGCCCTGGAGCTGCTGCGCTCCGGCTGGCGCGTGGCCCTCGCGGGCCGCCGGCCCGGCCCGCTGGAGGAGACGGCGGGGCTCGCCCCCGGCACGGACGCGCTCGCCGTCCCCGCCGACGTCTCCCGCCCCGACGACGTGACGGCCCTGTTCGCCGCCGTGCGCGACCGGTTCGGACGGCTCGACCTGCTCTTCAACAACGCGGGGACGTTCGGGCCCGGCGGCGTCCCGGTCGAGGAGCTGTCCTACGAGGACTGGCGGCAGGTCGTCGACGTGAACCTGGGCGGGGCGTTCCTGTGCGCGCAGGCGGCGTTCCGGCTGATGAAGGAGCAGGATCCGCAGGGCGGCCGGATCATCAACAACGGCTCGATCTCCGCACACACGCCGCGGCCGCACTCGGTCGCGTACACCGCCACCAAGCACGCCGTGACGGGCCTGACCAAGTCCCTCTCCCTCGACGGGCGTCCGTACCGGATCGCCTGCGGGCAGATCGACATCGGCAACGCGGCCACCGACATGACCGAGCGGATGCGCAGCGGAATTCTTCAGGCCAACGGGGAGCTGGCCGTCGAGCCGGTCATGGACGCCGGCGATGTGGCGCGGACCGTGCGGCACATGGCCGAGTTGCCGCTGGAGGCCAACGTCCAGTTCGCGACGGTGCTCGCCACGAACATGCCTTACGTGGGGCGGGGCTGAATCGGGGGGTTCCCCGCGCTCCTGAGGCATGCGCTCCGCGCAGCCTCCCCCAGCCGGGCGACAATGGCCCCATGACGACACCGCTGCGCTACACGGCCTTCGCCACCACCCCCGCCGGAGGGAATCCGGCGGGGATCGTTCTCGACGCCTCCGCGCTGGACGACGACACCATGCTGAAGATCGCCGCCGATCTGGGCTACAGCGAGTCGGCGTTCGTGACCCCGGACCCGGGCGGAGGCGAGCGGAGCTACCGCCTGCGTTACTTCAGCCCCAAGGCCGAGGTCCCCTTCTGCGGTCACGCCACCGTGGCGACGGCCGTGGCCCTGGCGGAGCGCCACGGCACCGGCGACTACCTGTTCCACACCCCGGCCGGCGAGGTCCCGGTCACCGTCGAAGGCACCCCCGACGGCCCCCTGCGCGCGACCCTGACCAGCGTCGCCCCGCACATCGAGGACGTACGGGACGAGGACCTCGCGGAGGCGCTGGCCGCGCTCGACTGGGCGGCGGCCGAGCTCGACCCGGCGTTCCCGCCGAGGATCGCCTACGCGGGCGCCCGGCACCTGGTCCTGGCGGCGGGCAGCCGGGAGCGCCTGGCCGATCTGGCGTACGACTTCGACCGGCTGACCGCGCTGATGCAGCGCCTGGACCTGACCACCGTCCAGCTCGTCTGGCGGGAGGGCGAGTCCACCTTCCACGTCCGCGACCCGTTCCCGGTGGGCGGGGTCGTCGAGGACCCGGCGACGGGCGCGGCGGCCGCGGCGTTCGGCGCGTACCTGCGCGCCCTCGGCTTCGTCCCGGCCGAGTCCGTCCTCACCCTGCACCAGGGCGCCGACATGGGCCGCCCCGGCGAGCTGACGGTGACGCTGCGGGAGGGCGACGAGCGGGTGCGGGTGAGCGGGACGGCGGTGCCGATCGCGTAGCCGCGGCGGGGCCGCGCCGATTCACGTACGCCCGAGAACGGTCTCGATCTGCGCCAGCTCCCCGGTCGACAGCGGCCCGTGCGCCAGCGCCCCGGCGTTCTCCTCGGCCTGGGCCACCGTGCGGAACCCGGGGATGGGCACGGTGCGCGGGCTGCGCGCCCACAGCCAGGCCAGCGCGCCCTGGGCCGGGGTGCGGCCCCCGCTGGTGAGCACCGAGCGCAGGGCGTCGACGCGGGCGGTCCAGTCCGGGTCGGCGCCGCCCGAGCCGAAGCCGGGGAGCCAGGCGGGCGGGTCGCTGCGGATGTCGCCGGGGGCGAGCGTGCGCCCGGGGCCGTGGCCGCCGCCGAGCAGGCCCATGGCAAGCGGGCTGCGGTTGACGCTCGCCAGGCCCAACTCGTCGCAGAGGGCGAGGAGTTCGGGGGCGTCCTGGAGGACGTTGCAGCGGTGCTGCACGGCGGCGCAGTGCGCGCCCTCGGCGAAGACCCGGGCGCGGGCGGGGTCGTCGGTGCTCCAGGCGTAGGTGCGGACGAGACCCTCGCGGACGAACTCCTCGCAGGCGTCGCGGAGCCGGGCGGCGCGCTCCGGGGCGGCGTCCGCGATGTGCAGCTGGTACAGGTCGACGCGGTCCGTGCCGAGCCGGGCCAGGGAGGCCGTCAGGGCGCGGCGGGCGTGTTCCGGGGAGTCGTCGCTGCCGGTGAGGGTCCTGGTCCGCTCCTCGAAGACGTTGCCCCACTTGGTGGCGATGACCACGTCGTCGCGGTGCTTGCCGAGGGCGCGCGCCAGGACGCGCTCGCTGTGTCCGGTGCCGTAGGCGTCGGCGGTGTCGAAGAAGGTGACGCCGAGGTCGAGGGCGCGCCTCACGGCCCGCACCGACTCCTCGTCGTCGACCCTGCCCCAGCCGAGCGGCCGCCCGTCCGGGTCCTGCCACTCGCCGCCGATCGCCCAGCAGCCGAAGCCGAGCGCGCTGACCTCGATGCCGCTTCCGCCCAGTGTCCTGGTGAAGGTGTCCATGCGGGGGACGCTAGGAGTTGGAGCGCACGCGAGGTCAACGGGCCCGGAAAGAAAGCCTGTTCAGTCCTGGCCGGTCTCGAACCGGGCGACCTTGCCGTTCTCCACCTGGAACGTCCAGCGGGTGCGCATCTCGCCCCAGGTGTCGTTGCGGTAGCGGGCGACGAGGCCGCGGCCCTGGGCCGTCTCCTTCTCGACCTCCATGTGGCCGTGCGAGTCGAAGATCTCGCGGTCGGTCCACTCGTCGAGGTTCCGGTCGCTGCCGTCGTCCGCCATGGTGGCGCCAGGGGCGAGCACCGCACGGAAGGCGTCCTTGTCGTGGGCGTTCAGCGCCGTGACGAAGGCGCGGACCGCCGGGTCGCTGAGTTTCGCGGTCTGGATGGGCATGCGGTCAGCGTGGCACCGGGCGGTGGGGGCCGCCACCCGAACGGGCCCGGTCACCGGGTGCCGGTCGCCGCCCTGGCGGACGGTGGAACCATGACGACCACCTGCATACGTTCCCGCCGTTCCTGCCTCGACCGCACCGGCCTCGGGCTGCTCGCGCTGCGCGCGGGCACCGGCGGCGTGCTGCTGGCGCACGGCGCGCAGAAACTGCTCGGCTGGTTCGGCGGCGGCGGGGTCTCCGGCACGACCGCCGCGATGGACTCCATGGGGTTCACCCCCGCGAAGGCGAGCGCGCTGGCCGCCGGGCTCGGCGAGGTCGGCGGCGGCACCCTGCTCGCGCTCGGCCTCGCGACCCCGGTGGGCGGCGCCGCCGCGGCCGGGACCATGGTGGCGGCCTCCGCCGTGCACGCCCCGAACGGCTTCTTCGCGATGAACGGCGGCTACGAGTACGCGGCGTTCCTCGGCTTCGTCGCCGCGGGCCTCGCGGTGACCGGCCCCGGCCGCTACTCCCTCGACCACGCTCTCGGCCATGCCCTCGACAGGCACTGGATGGTGCCCGCGGCGCTCGTCGGGGCGGGGGCGGCGGCGCTCGCCGTGGTCGGCTCGCGCAACAAGCGGGTCAAGGAGCAGGCGCCGCAGGAGTAGTCCGCCCCCGCACCGCCCGCGCCCCGCTCTCCGGAGCCCTCTCTCTAGACTCGTCGTCCATGACGACGAGCGACACCGGCCGGCCGGCCGCCGATCCCGACACCGAGCTGTGGACCACCGTCGACCGGCTCCGCGCCTGGCTCGACGGGAGCAACCGGCAGCCGCCGCGGGAGGCGCTGCTGCTGCGGCTGCTGAAGCTGTCGGAGGAGGTCGGCGAGGTCGCCGAGGCGGTGATCGGGGCCGTCGGCCAGAACCCGCGCAAGGGCGTCAGCCACACCTGGCAGGACGTCGAGTCGGAGCTGTGCGACGTGATCCTCACGGCGCTGGTGGCCCTCGGCACGCTCACCCCCGACGCCCGCGCCGCCCTCACCGCCCACGTGGCGAAGGTGGCGGAGCGTTCGCTCGGCGCGGGCGGCACCGGCACGGGCGGCGTCGTCACGGCGGTCAGCAGCAACGGCACGTACTCCTTCACGAAGCCGAACCGCGAGAGCATCACGCTTCTCACGGGCCTCGGCGTAGAGGGCGATGTGCACGCCGGGGTCACGGTCCGGCACCGGTCCCGCGTCGCCCAGGACCCCACGCAGCCGAACCTGCGCCAAGTCCACCTGATCCACGAGGAGTTGTTCACCGAGCTGGCCGAACAGGGCCACCAGGTACGCCCCGGCGACCTCGGCGAGAACGTCACCACGCGCGGCATCGACCTGCTGGCGCTGCCCACCGGCGCCCTGCTGCGGTTCGGCGACGGCGGCGCGGTCGTCGAGGTCACCGGCCTGCGCAACCCCTGCCTCCAGATCGACGCCTTCCAGGAGGGGCTGCTCAAGCGGGTCGTGGGCCGGGACCCCGGCACCGGGGAGATCGTCCGCAAGGCCGGCGTCATGAGCGTCGTACGGGAGGGCGGGACGGTGCGGCCCGGAGACGCCGTGCACGTCGAACTGCCCGCGCCACCGCACCGGCCGCTGGAGCGGGTCTGACCGGCGGGTGCAGAGGGCCGCAGGTGAACGGCTACCATCGCCGCCATGACAGACAGGCACCGAATCTCCGAACTTCCGCGCTTGGGCGTGGCCATCGTCACCATGGGGAACCGCCCCAAGGACGTGGACGCGCTGCTGGATTCGGTGGCCATGCAGGACGCTCCCCCGGTCCGCGTCGTCATGATCGGCAACGGCACGGTGCTGCCCGCGTACACCGGCTATCCCTTCGAGGTCACGACGGTCGAACTCGACGACAACCTCGGCTGCCCGGGCGGCCGCAACGTCGCGCTCGCCCGGCTCCGTGAGTTCGGCGACGTGGACGTGGCCGTCGAACTGGACGACGACGGGCTGCTCGTGGACGCCGACGTCTTCTCCACCATCCAGCGGCTGTACGCGGACGATCGACGGCTCGGCGTCGTCGGTTTCCGCATCGCGGACGAGCACGGGGAGACGCAGCGCCGCCATGTGCCGCGGCTGCGCGCCAAGGACCCGATGCGGCGCGGCCTCGTGACCGCGTTCCTCGGCGGCGGGCACGCCTTCTCGATGGACATGCTCGCCGAGACGGGCGACTGGCCCGCCGACTTCTTCTTCACCCACGAGGAGACGGACCTGGCGTGGCGGGCGCTCGACGCCGGCTGGAAGGTCCTCTACGAGCCGTCGCTGCTGCTCCAGCACCCGAAGACCTCCCCCGCGCGGCACGCCGTCTACCACCGGATGACCGCCCGCAACCGGGTGTGGCTGGCCCGGCGCCGCCTTCCGCTCCTGCTCATCCCCGTGTACCTGGGCGTCTGGACGGCGATCACGCTGCTGCGGACCCGCTCGCTCGGCGGTCTGCGTGCGTGGGCGGCCGGTTTCGTGGAGGGCGTGCGCACGCCGGCCGGTGAGCGGCGGCCGATGAAGTGGCGCACAGTGTGGCGGATGACCCGACTGGGCCGCCCTCCGCTGATCTGACCTCAGGCCCGGCGGCCGGGTACTGCCCGGTGGGGCTGGTCGCGCAGTTCCCCGCGCCCCTGAGCTGCGCACTGCGTGCGCCATCTCATCAGGAGAGGCGTGGCGGAGCCACAGCCTCAGGGGGAGGCGGCGCGAAGCGCCTGCCTCAGGGGCGCGGGGAACTGCGCGAGAAGCGGCCACCGGCCGTCAGCCGACCGACAACCGGATCAGCCCTGCTGAGCGCGCCGCCTACGGGTGGCGAACACCGTCCCCGCACCGGCGGCGACGACCAGCCCGGCAGCCGCGGCGAGCGGCCCGGCGGGGACATCGGCACCGGTGGAGGCGAGGGAGCCGCCGACGGTCGACCCGGTCGTGCCGGTGCCACCGGTGGTACCCGCCCCGCCCGCGGTGCCCGAAGTACCGCCGGACGTACCGCCGTCGGAGCCACCGGACCCGCCCGGCAGCGTCGCGTCCTCGTCGAGGGAGACCGCGGCGGTGACCGGGTCGAGCGCGGCGCCCGCCGCGTAGAACCCGCCGAACGCCTTGGCGCCGTCGGCGGTGAGGGTGGCCGCGGCGCCGTCCAGCTCGACGATGTCGTCCTTGGCGGTCAGGTCGCCGGAGCCGAGCTTCAGGGTGGCGACGGTCAGGTCGTCGTAGGTGGTGACCTTGCCGGTCTCCCGGTCCTTGCTGGAGACGTCGGCGACGAGCTTGCCGCCGGTGCCCTTCGCCGTCACGTGCAGATCGCTGAACTGCAGGTCGAGGGAGTAGGCGCCGTCCTCCTCGTGGCCGAGGAAACGGACCTTGCCCGCGAACTTCGCGTCCAGGGACTTGGCGTCGGCGTCGTAGCTGCCGCTCGCGTCGCCGAACCGGTAGACGGAGCCGTTCTTCGCGGCGCCGCCGCTCAGTTCGACCTTGCCGTTCGCGATGGGTCCGGTGATGTACGTACGGAAGGACTCCTTGACGCCCCAGTCCAGGTTGCCGTCGACGACCTCGCCGGAGACGGCCTCGGTGGGCTCGGCGGAGGGACTGGCGGTCCTGGTCGGCGTCGGCGTCTTCGTCGGCGTGGGCGTCTTGGTGGGGGTCGGCGTCTTCGTCGGCGTCGGCGTGGGCGAGGGGGTGGACGGGGAGGCGGCCGTGACGGTCAGCGTCGCCGCGTCGAGCGCGGTGCCCTCCTTGTACATGCCGTTGAAGGCCGCGGCGCCGTCGGCGGTCAGCGTCGCCGGGATGTCCTTGAAGGTCATCGCGCCGCCCGCGCCCTGGCCGGGCCTGACCGCGGACAGGTCGAGGGTGGCGAACTCGATGTCGTCCTGGACCGTGCCGTTGAGGGAGACGTCGGCGTCGATGTGCCCGGTGGTGCCGGAGGTCACCACCTTCACGTCGCTGATCTTGATGTCGAAGGCATGGGCCTTCGAGGAGAAGCGGACGGCGCCCTTGAAGGCGGTGTCGGTGCCGTGCGTGGTCGTGTCGTAGGTGCCGGTGCCGTCGGTGAAGGTGAACGCGCCGTTGCCGGCGGCCTGTGTGGCGCCGTCGGTCGCGTCGATCGAACCCGCGGCGATTCCGGTCACGTACTTGCGGAAGGACTCCTTGATGCCCCAGTCGAGCGTGCCGTTCTTCAACTCGATGCCGGACGGGGCGCCTTCGGCGGCGACGGCGGGCAGCGCGAGGGCGCCCGCCCCGAGCGCGACGACGGTGGCCGTGGCGGCGGCGAGGGCTATCGGGTGTCTGGCGATGCGTGCCATGGGGGTGGTTCCTCCTTGGTGTGGATCTTGGTTCAGGTGGGCCGTCGGGGGTGGACGGCCGCCGGGGAGAGGGAAGTCGGGAGTGGCGAGCGGGTCAGGAGTCCTGGGAGGTGCGGCGCCGACGGATCAGCAGGCCCGCGGCGGCGGCCAGGACGACCACGACGGCGGCGGCGATCCCGGCGACCGCTCCCCCGGACAGGCCCGCGTCCGTCCCGGCCGCGGCCGGTTCGGCGGCGCGCGACGCCTTCGCCGCGGGGGTGGGCGTCGGCGACGCCGAGCTGCCGAGGTCGGGCAGGGCGGGCAGGTGTGCGTCCGCGTCGAGGGCGACGGCCAGGGAGACGGGGTCCATGGCGGTGCCCTTCTTGTACATCCCGCCGAACGCCTTCGCTCCGGCGGCGGTGAGCACGGCCGGGGCCTCGGTCACCTTCACGAGCCCGTCGTCGGTCTTGAGCCCGCCGGTCTTGAACGTCACCAGCGCGGCGCCCTCGGCGGTCCTGCCGTCGCTGGTCGTGTCGGCGCGCAGGGTGCCCTTGCCGTCGGCGACGGAGACGGTCACGTGCGCGAGTTTCAGGTCGAGGCCGTGCTCGCCGGTGAAGCGGACGGACCCGTCGAACGCGGCCTTCAGGGACTGCTTCTTCTTGTCGTACGTGCCCGAGCCCTTCGGGAAGCGGAACAGCGCGCCGCCGTCCTGGGCGCCGTCGCCGAGGGTCCACTCGCCCTGGGCGATGTCCCCGGTGACGTACTCGCGGAAGGTGCGCCGCACGCCCCAGTCGACGGCTCCGTCACGCACCTTCCCGGAGGCGTCCTGCTTCGCCTTCTCGGCCTTCTCCTCCTTGGACCCGGCCTTCTTCGTGGCCGTGGCGGAGGGCTCGGCCCTCTTCGGCGCGACGTCCGCGGACAGGCTCACCGGGTCGAGCGCGGTGCCCGCCGTGTAGTACCCGGCGAAGGACTGCGCACCTTGTGAAGTGAGCGTGGCGGGAAGGTTGTTGAGGGCGACCGCGTTGCCGTCGCCCCTCATATTGATCCCGCCGAGGGAGAGGGAGGCGAAGGGCACCTGGCGGGACGACGTGACCGCCCCGGTGCCCTTCGCCCTGCTCACGACATCGACGTACAGCGTGCCCGAGCCGCCCGCGATGCGGACGGTGGGGTTGCTGATCGTCATGTCGAGTTCGTACGAGCCGTTGGACTTCTTGTGGCCGACGAAGTGCACCCCGCCGGAGAACGAGGACGAGAACGCGCCGGTCGATCCGTCGTACGAGCCGCGCGCCGAGTGGAAGCGGAACTGGCTCGCGCCGACGGTGGCCGCGCCGCCCGTCAGGGAGTAAGTGCCTTGGGCGATGGGCCCGGTGATGTAGCTCTGGAAGGACGCCTTCACGCCCCAGTCGAGCCGGCCGCCCTGCACGGTGCGGGCGGCGGCGTGCGCGCCCGCGACCGGGAGCAGGGCGCCGAGCAGCGCGGTGAACAGGGTGACGGCGAGGACGCGGAGACGTATCCGGGCGCGTCGGGGCATGGCTCTTCCTCCGGGTGACCGTCACCAGACCCTGGCGACTTAGGTAAGGCTAACCTAAACTATGATCGCCTTTGTCAACAGCCCCTCTCACCACGACAGGACGGTGTCCGCGTGTCCACGCACGGCGCCCTCGCGCACTCCCCCCGACGGACGGGGGTGCTGATCTCCGTACTGCTCCTGGCACTCGCGCTGCTCGCCACCGCCTGCTCGGGCACCACCACCGGGTCCACCGGGGCCACCGGACCGAAGACCACCGCCGCGGCCGCGACGGCGGACCGCGTCGAGCCGCTCAGCCCGGCGCCGACCCCGAAGCTGCCCGCCACCGTCACCTCGGCCGACGGCAAGCGGGTCACCGTGCGCGAGGCCGACCGGATCGTGCCGCTGTCCGGCAGCCTGAGCGAGCTGGTGTTCACGCTCGGGCTCGGCCGGCACGTGGTCGCGCGCGACATCACGGCCACGTTCACGCAGGCGGAGAAGTTGCCGGTGGTCACCCGCAACCACGACGTGTCCGCGGAGAGCGTGCTCTCCCTGAAGCCGGACCTGGTGCTCGCCGAGGCCACGTCCGGGCCCGCCGAGGCGATGCAGCAGATCCGCGACGCGGGCGTCCCGGTCGTCGTGATCGCCCCGGCGAAGGGCCTGTCCGACGTCGGCACCCGCATCGGGGCCGTCGCGAAGACGCTCGGCGTCCCGGCCGCGGGCAAGAAGCTGACGCGGCGCTCCGAGGACCGGATCGACGCCGTGCGCAGGACGATCCCGAAGCCGAAGAGCACGAAGGACCGGCCGCGGGTCGCCTTCCTCTACCTGCGCGGCTCGGCCTCCGTCTACCTCCTCGGCGGCAAGGAGTCGGGGGCCACTTCGCTCCTCGAAGCGGCGGGCGCGGTCGACGCGGGCGCGGCCTCGGGCCTGAAGAAGGACTTCACCGCGATCACCAGCGAGGCGCTGGCGAAGGCGGCGCCGGACGCGATCCTCGTCATGAGCAAGGGACTCGACTCGGTCGGCGGCATCGACGGCATGGTGAAGATCCCGGGCGTCGCCGAGACCCCGGCGGGCGTGGACCGCAGGGTCGTCTCGGTCGAGGACGGCGTCCTGCTCAACTACGGCCCCCGCACGGACCAGGTGCTGCGCTCGATCGTGCGGCAGCTCTACGGAACGGACGGTTCCTGAGATGACGGCGACCGCGACCCCGCCGACGGCGGCCCGGGAGCAGACGCCCGCCGCCGCCCCGAAAGGACGCCGCAGCACCGCGTGGCTGCTGACGGCCGGGCTCGCCGCGGCCCTGCTGCTGCTCGCCCTGCTCTCCGCGGGCATCGGCGCGTATCACATCGCGCCCGGCGACATCCTGTCGTCGGTCCAGCACCGGGCCGGGCTCGGCGGTCAGGCGCTCGACCGGGTCGGCGAATCGGTCCTGTGGAACGTGCGGCTGCCCCGGATCGTGCTCGCCCTCCTCGTCGGCGCCTCGCTCGGCTGCGCGGGCGCCCTGATGCAGGGCGTGTTCGGCAATCCGCTCGCCGAGCCCGGTGTCATCGGCATCTCGTCGGGCGCGGCGGTCGGCGCGGTCGGCTGCATCGCGCTCGGGCTGAACTTCCTCGGCACGTGGACGATCACGGTCTGCGCGTTCGTGTCGGGGCTCGCGACGGTCCTCGTCGTCTACGTCATGTCCCGCTCGGGCGGCCGCACCGAGGTCGTCACGCTGATCCTGACCGGCATCGCGGTGAACGCCTTCGCGGGCGCGCTGATCGGCCTGTTCCTGTCCTACGCGGACACGGCCGCCGTCAACCAGATCACGTTCTGGCAGCTCGGTTCGCTGGCGCAGGCGACCTGGCCGAAGGTGCTGGCGGTGCTGCCCTGCGCGGCGATCGGCCTGCTCGTCGCCCCCTTCTACTCCCGCAAGCTGGACCTCCTCTCCCTCGGTGAACGCCCGGCGCGGCACCTGGGGGTGGACGTGGAGAAGCTGCGGATCACGCTCATCCTCGTCATCGCCCTGCTCACGGCGGCGGCCGTGGCGGTGTCCGGCGTCATCGGCTTCGTCGGCCTGGTGATCCCGCACCTGCTGCGGATGCTGGCCGGCCCGGGTCACCGTTTCCTCGTCCCCGGCAGCGCGCTGGGCGGCGCGGTCGTCCTGGTGGCGGCCGATCTCGCCGCGCGCACGGTGGCGGCGCCCGCCGAACTTCCCATCGGGGTGCTCACCGCCCTGACCGGCAGCCCGTTCTTCTTCTGGCTGCTGCGCCGCACCCGTCGCAAGCAAGGAGGCTGGGCATGAGGAGCTGGACCCGCTCCCGCACGCTCCCCGAGCGGTACGCCCCCGGGGACACGGTCGCCGAGGCCCGCGCCCTCCATCTCGGCCTGGGCGGCCGCGCCGTCCTGTCCGGCGTCGACCTGACGGTGCGGGCGGGCGAGGTACTGGCCCTGGTCGGCCCCAACGGTGCCGGAAAATCGACCCTGTTGGCGGCGCTCGCCGCGGACCTGGCGGCCACCTCCGGCGATCTGCTGATCCACGGCCGCCCGGCCGCCGCCTGGTCCGCGGCCGAACTCGCGCTGCGTCGCGCCCTGTTGCCCCAGGCGGCGACGCTGTCCTTCCCGTTCCCGGTGGCGGACGTGGTGCGGATGGGGCGGGCGCCCTGGGCGGGCACGGCGCAGGAGGACGAGGACGACGCGGTGATCGCGGCGGCGCTGGCGGCGACGGAGACGACGGCCTTCACGGCCCGCCCCTTCGCCGCGCTCTCCGGCGGCGAACGCGCCCGGGTGGCCCTGGCCCGCGTCCTCGCCCAGTCCGCGCAGCTCCTCCTCCTGGACGAGCCGACGGCCGCCCTCGACCTGCGCCACCAGGAACTGGTCCTGAACGTCTGCCGGGAGCGGGCCGCCGCCGGTGACGCGGTGGTCGTGGTCCTGCACGACCTGGGCCTGGCCGCGGCGCACGCCGACCGCGCGGCGGTCCTCCACGGCGGCCGGGTCACGGCGGTGGGCGCCCCGGCCGAGGTCTTCACCGGGCCGCTGCTCAGTGAGGTGTACCAGCATCCAGTGGAGGTGCTGCCGCATCCGGGGAGCGGGGCGCCACTGGTGGTGCCGGTGCGCTCCTGACTGCTTGGCTGGCCCGTATGACTGTCATCGTCACGAGCCTCATAGCGGTCCTCGGCACCTTGCTCGGTGCGGCCCTGACCCCCGTCCTCCAGGGCCGCGCCACGGCGCGCTCCGAGCGGTTCGCCCGCGAGGAGAAGCTCAGACAGGAACGGATCGACGCCTACTGCGCGTTCGGCGGCGCCCTTGCCAACTACCGCAGGGGCCAGCTGGACCGCTGGTTCCGCCGCCTCGACGACCGGTCGTCCGACCCGGCCGACATTCATGAACTCCGGCGCGAGGCACAGCGGCTGCGCGCGGCGGCCATCGAGGCGATGTTCCGGGTGGAGCTGCTGACCGACGCCCCGGACCTGGTCTCCAAGGGCCGGAGCGCGTTCGCCGCCGTGGACGACCTGGTCCGCACCGACGACCGCGAGGAGCTGGCGGCGGCCCGGGTCGCGTCCCGCAACCTGCTCTACGACTTCATCGCGGCGTCCCGGCCCTATGTACGCAACACCTGAACACCGGTCAGATGGCGTCGAGGCTGCGCCCGGTGGTGCGCGGCCCGAACAGCCGCACGTTCACGCACAGCAGGACCATCAGCACCCCGGACCCGGCGAACACCGCCGTGGCGCCCAGGTCGTCGAGCACGTCGAGCGCGACGAACGGCAGGACCACCGAGGTGAGCCGGGACAGTGAGTAGGCGATGCCGATGGCGCTGGAGCGCAGGCCGGTCGGGAAGATCTCCGTCTGGTAGACGTGGAAGGCGTTGGAGAAGACGTTGCTGCAGACGGTGAGCGCGAACCCGGCTCCGACGATCAGCCAGGAAGCGGACGCGAACCCGAAGACAAGGCCGAGGCCGGCGATGCCGAGCGCCGAGGCGATGATCAGCGACCGGCGTTCGACGCGGTCGATCAGCGGCACGGACAGCGCCGAGCCGACGGGGTAGCCGAGATAGCTGAGGGCCGCGTAGGTCAGGGACTCGGTGACGGTGTGGCCCTTGGCCTGGAGCACGACCGGGGCGAGGGAGCCGAAGCCGTAGTAGCCGACGGTCTGGAGGACCTGGAAGATCCACCACATGACGGTGCGGCGCGCGTACGGCGCCTTGAACATGCGCTTGAGCGGCACCCTTTCCTCGGTGGCGGCGGCGCGCGGGGCCGCGTCGGCGCCGGGGTCGACACCGGTCCGCGCCTCGATGTCCCGGACGATCGCCTCGGCCTCGGTGTGCCGCCCGCGCGAGACGAGCCAGCGCGGCGACTCGGGCAGCCGGGTCCGCAGGAGCTGGATGAACGCGGCGCCGAACGCCCCCGCCACCAGCAGCCAGCGCCACCCGTCGATCCCGAGCAGTTCGTGCTCGGCGACGAGCCGGGCCCCGAGCAGCGCGGCGACCGGCACTCCGACGAAGCCGAAGGTGTAGGCCCAGGCGATGTACCGGCCGCGTACGGCACGGGGCAGGAACTCCGCCAAGTACGTGTCCACGAGCACGAGTTCGGCACCGAGCCCGAGCCCGGCGAGGAACCTGAGCACGGACAGCTGGGTGGCGTCCTGGGCGAAGGCGCAGGCGAGCGAGAAGAGTGAGTAGAGCCCGAGGTTGACGAGGAACATCCGCCGCCGCCCGAACCGGTCGGCGAGCACCGAGAGCACATTGGCGCCGACGAACATCCCGAGGAACCCGGAGGCGATCAGCCATGACTTCTGATCGCCCGACAGCTGCCAGGGCTCGGCTAGCGCGGCGGCGAGGACGCCCCCGAGGAACACCTCGTACAGATCGAAGAAGGCCCCGATCCCGACGACCGCGGTGAGCCGTTTGTGCCACCCCCCGACCTTCAACCGGTCGAGCCGCTCCGCCGCCGCCATGCCCTGTGCACTCATGGCGCCCGACGTTAGCTGCATATGACACGCATATGTAAGGGGTGTTTCACCTGGTGGAAGCCCAGGTGGGAGGGTGGGGCAGACGAGTCGGGCTGTACGCCGGGTTCTGTACCCCGGGACCTCGCGGTCGTCGGGGTGACGGCCATCCATCTAGGGCCGGCGTTGCCACCGGCCTCGTGCGGTCTACCCGCGAACTCGGGCGGGCAGCCCTCGATCGTCCGCGCAGGAGCACCGGGGTGCTCCCTCTTGACCTTGCTCCAGGTGGGGTTTACCTAGCCGCCTGAGTCACCTCAGGCGCTGGTGGTCTCTTACACCACCGTTTCACCCTTACCCAGCAAGCTGGGCGGTCTGTTTTCTGTGGCACTGTCCCGCGGGTCACCCCGGGTGGCCGTTAGCCACCACCTTGCCCTGTGGAGCCCGGACGTTCCTCGGGAGGTTCCGGAGAACCCCACGCGGCCGCCCGCCCGGCTCGTCTGCCGTGCGGCCATCCTACCCGGCCGTTGCCGGCCTCAGCCGCGCAAGGCCTCCGCGCCCGTCCGCCACGCCCCGTCCAGATCCACGCCGTCGGGAAACCGTCCGTGGATCTCCAGGATCACCATGCCGTGCGCGAACGCCCACGCCGCGCGGGCCCGGTCCTGGTCGCCGGCGCAGACGCGCATCAGGGGGGCCGCCGCCCGGTCCTCCAGGCCCTCGGGAAGGGCTTGGCGGGGCAGGGGGCGTTCGGTGGCGAGGCAGTAGAGGTGGGGGTGGGCGAGGGCCCAGGTGCGGTAGGCCGCCATCAGTGCGGGCAGCGAGCCGGGGGCCGTGCGGTCCGCCTCCTCGCAGGCCTCGGCCGACTCGGTGAGCATCTGCGCGACGAGTTCGGCCTCCACCGCGTACTTGTCGGGGAAGTGCTTGTAGAGGGACGGGGCCTTGATGCCGAGGCGGTCGGCCAGGGCCCGCATGGTGAGGGCGTCGGGGCCCGACTCCTCCAGCAGGACCCTGGCCTCCGCCGCGATCTCGGTGGCGCGGGGCGTGAGCCGCCGTCCGGTACCGGCCTCAAGCACGCTGGAAACCCTCCTTGGTCCGCAGTCCGTAGCCGAAGGCGCGATCGTACGAGATGTGGGCGAGCCAGCCGCACAGGCCCGCGAAGATCGGGGCCCAGGCGACGGGCAGCACCGTGTACGCGACCATCAGCGCCAGCGGGACCAGGGCGCGGTGGGCCGCGTTGCAGTACGGCACAGCGCGGGCCGGGAGCTGCCCTTTCCGGACGTGCCGCGCGTCGCCGGCCGCCACCAGGAACGTCAGGTCGGGCGCGACGAAGAAGGCGAGCGCGAGCACCGCCGCGAGCCGACCGTGGTTCACACCCTCCAGGACGGCGAAGGCCGACCAGAAGAGCCCGAGCGCGAGCCAGGCGGTGCGGCGCGCGACGGGCCTGCGCAGGAAGGACTTACGGGTGACGGTGACGGGTGCGGTGGTGCACATCGGGGCCTCCCGGGGAGTCGGACGTTCCCCCGGCTAACGACGTTAGCCGGTGCATGAAGAAACCGTACGGCTAACACCGTTAGCCGTCAAGCCTCCGCTTGACCTTGCCGCAACGTCAACGTTTCTACTGAAGGCATGCGGATCGGAGAGCTGGCCCGGGTCGTCGGCGTCACCACACGGGCCATCAGGCACTACCACCACCTCGGGCTGCTGCCCGAGCCCGGGCGGCTGGGGAACGGATACCGGGAGTACGGGCTGCGGCACGCCGTGGAGCTGGCCCGGATCCGGCGGCTGACCGAGCTGGGGCTCGGCCTCGCCGAGGTGCGGGACGTGCTCGCCGAGGACGCCGGGCGGGATCTCGTGGAGGTGCTCGCCGAGCTGGACGACGATCTTGCGCGGCAGGAGGCCGGGCTGCGCGAGCGGCGGCTCCGGCTGCGGGCGCTGCTCGACGACGCGGAGCGGCAGGGCGGGCTGCCCGCGGGCAGCCCCCTCTCCCCCGAACTCGCCGCGTTCTTCGCCGATCTGGGGGACGTCGGCCTGGATTCGCCGATGGCCGCGAAGGACCGCGAGGTACTGGCCCTCGTCGACGCGACGGCGCCGCCCGAGGCGCGGGCGGAGCTGATGGCCGTCCTGGTGCCCGCGCTCACCGCGCCGGGCGCGCTGGACACCGTGCGCGAGGTGTACGCCCGGCTCGACGCGCTCGCCGATGCCGGGCGCGACGATCCGCGGGTGGCCGGGGCGGCCCGCGCGCTGCTCGCCTGCCTCCCGGCGGACCTGCCGACACCGCGGGACATCGAGCAGCACGCGCTCCTCGACGCGTTCCTCGCCGACTTCTCCCCCGCGCAGGCGGAGGCCGTGCGGCTCGCGATGCGGATGGCGGAGGAGGAGCGGTGAAGCGCGTGCTCCGGCACGAGCTGCGCGTGCTGGCGAGCCTCGGGATGTGGGTGGCGCGGCGGCGGCACGGCGTTCCCGCGGGGGCCGGCGCCTTCTCGTACGCGCGGGGGCAGGCCGTGATGATGTACGCGTTCGTGTTCGTCTGCGTCGTCGAGTCGTGCGGGATGTGGGTGCTGCTGCGCGGCCTGCCGGTCCTGCACGCCGTCGTCCTGGTCCTCGACGTCTACACCGTGCTGATGGTGCTCGGGCTGCACGCGGCCGCCGTCACCCGGCCGCACGTGGTCACGGCCGACGCGCTGCGGGTGCGCCGCGGCGCCCAGGTGGACCTGCGGATACCGTTCGAGCGGATCGCACGGGTGCGGCGGGAGAACCGGTTCACGCACACCCCCGCCGACGGCGAACTGAACCTGGACGTCGGCGCGCAGACCACCCTGACCCTCGAACTCGACGGGCCCGTCGAGCACTTCAGCTTCTTCGGGCGGGCGCGGGACGTACGCGTCGTGCGGCTGTACGCGGAGGACACCGACGCGCTGGACCGGGCGCTCGCCGCCGCGCTCACGCGGGCGCGAACAGCACCTTCGCCCGTCCCGGATCCGCCTGCGTGAGCCGTACCCGCAGCGGCTCCCCCAGCGGCAGCCCGGCGGAGCCGCCCTCGATCCGGGCGACCACGGCCGGGTCGGTCAGTTGGACGGTGCCGACCGCCGGTTCGTGGTCCTTCACGTCGACGACCACGGCGTCGAACAGTTCCCCGACCCGGTTGCGCAGCAGTGCCGCCTCGACGATGTCGACGCACTCGCGCTCCACGGTGTTGGCGCGCCGGGTGCCGTCGGCCATCTCCTTGGGCAGGGCGGGCAGCGCCGCGAGCACCCACTCCGGCGGCGCCTGCCCGGCGGCCGCGGCCAGGCACAGCTCGGACGCGTAGCGGTCGACGAGGCGGCGCAGCGGCGCCGTGCAGTGCGTGTAGGGGGCGGCGACGGCGGCGTGCGTGGTGAGAGCGGGCAGGTCGCCGCCGGTGAACGCGGTGTAGCCCGCGCCGCGCAGCAGCGTCGTGCACTCCTGGAGGAAGGCCGCGTGGTGCGGGTTCTCCGGGTCGAGGGAGCGGACGAGCGCGGAGTACGGGACGTGGTGCGGCCAGTCGATGTGCAGGGCCTTCGCGGTGTGGTGCAGGCGGCCCACGGCGCCGTCGGGGGCGGCGGGCAGGGTGCGCAGCACTCCGTCGCCCGCGGTGAGCATCAGATCGGCGGCGGCCATGCCGGTGAGCAGGGAGATCTGGGCGTTCCAGGAGTCGGCGGGCAGCGGGGCGCGGAAGGTCAGCTCGTAGGCGCCGTCGGTGGTGACGATCTCCTGCTCGGGGACGTCGAGGGAGATGCCGCCGCGCTCCCGCTCCAGGCGTTCGCGCAGGGTGCCGATGTCGCGGAGCAGGGCGACGGGTTCCTCGGCGGTGCCGTCGTCGATGGACCGCTGGACTCCCGCGTAGTCGAGTTTCGCGCGGCTGCGCACCAGGGCGCGGACGACGTCGGTGGCCACGCTCCGCCCGTCCGCGTCCAGGTCGATCGTCCACAGCACGGCGGGGCAGGTCTGGTCCGGCAGCAGGCTGGCCGCGCCCTCGCTCAGCACGGTCGGGTGCAGCGGCGTCCTCCCGTCGGGGAAGTACAGGGTCGTCACGCGCCGGTGGGCCTCGGCGTCGAGCGCCCCGCCGGGAACGACGAAGGCGGCCACGTCGGCGATCGCGTACCGCACCCGGTAGCCGCCCCCGGGCCGCCGCGACAGGTGCATGGCCTGGTCGAGGTCGGTGGAGGACGGAGGGTCGACGGTGAAGAAGGGGATGTCCGTCTCGTCGCGCTCGGGCAGTCGCGGCGCGGCGGCGGCCGCCTCGGCCTCGGCGAGCACGTCGGCCGGGAACTCCTCGGGCACGTCGAGCCGCGTACGCAGGTCGCTCAGCACGGCGCCGAGCGGCTCCCGCGCGGCGCCGGTCACACGGAGGTGGCGGAGGGGCATGCACCGAGCGTAGGACGAGGTGGCGGGGTCAGCACGCCGTACGCTGGGCTGTCGGTCGACCGTTGTTCCGTGTTCCGTACGTGTATGAGGAGAGCCCGTGCTTGTGCTGTTGCCGCCGTCGGAGGGTAAGGCCGCTTCCGGACGCGGGGCACCGCTGAAGCCGGAGGGTCTGTCGCTGCCGGGGCTCGCCGGGGCGCGGGCCACCGTCCTGGACGAGCTGGTCGAGCTGTGCACGGCCGACGAGGAGAAGGCGCGCGACGTGCTCGGCCTGAGCGAGGGGCTGCGCGGCGAGATCGCGAAGAACGCGGAGCTGCGCACGGCCGGGGCCCGGCCCGCCGGGGAGATCTACACCGGGGTGCTCTACGACGCGCTCGGCCTGGCCTCGCTGGACGCCGCCGCGAAGAAGCGGGCCGCGCGCTCGCTGCTCGTCTTCTCGGGGCTGTGGGGCGCGGTGCGGGTGACGGACCGCATTCCGTCGTACCGCTGCTCGATGGGCGTGAAGCTGCCCGGGATCGGCGCGCTCGGCCCGTACTGGAAGGCGCCGATGGCCGAGGTGCTGCCCGAGGCGGCCGGGGACGGGCTGGTGCTCGATCTGCGCTCGGCCGCGTACGCGGCGGCCTGGAAGCCCAAGGGCGAGCTGGCGGAGCGGACGGCCGGGGTGCGGGTGCTGCACGCGCCGACCCGCAAGGTCGTCAGCCACTTCAACAAGGCGACCAAGGGCCGGATCGTGCGCGCCCTGCTCCAGTCCGGCGCCGCACCGGCGGGCCCGGCCGAACTCGTGGACGTGCTGCGCCGGTTGGGCTACACGGTCGAGGTCGAGGAGCCCGCGAAGCCGGGGCGGGCGTGGAGCCTGGACGTGCTGGTGGACGAGATCCACTGAGCCACGGCAGACCCAGTGATTGCAGCATGTGCAACGACCTTTGCGCATGCTGCGTCGCGCGAGGCAGGATGAGGCCATGACCTCGCCTGCCGCTGCCTCCGTGCTCGATCTCGCCCCCGTCATTCCCGTCGTCGTCGTGGAGGACGCCGCCGACGCGGTGCCGCTCGCACGGGCCCTGGTCGCGGGCGGGCTGCCCGCGATCGAGGTGACCCTGCGCACCCCCGCCGCGCTCGACGCGATCCGCGCGATCGCGGACGAGGTGCCGGAGGCGGTCGTCGGCGCGGGCACGATCATCTCGCCCGCGAACGTCGCCGACTCCGTCGCCGCCGGGGCCCGTTTCCTGGTCAGCCCGGGGTGGACGGACGCGCTGCTGGTCGCGATGCGCGGGTCCGGGGTGCCGTTCCTGCCGGGCGTCTCCACGACGTCGGAGGTCGTGGCGCTGCTGGAGCGCGGCGTGAGCGAGATGAAGTTCTTCCCCGCCGAGGCAGCCGGCGGCGCCCCCTACCTGAAGTCCCTCGCCAGTCCGCTGCCGCAGGCCCGGTTCTGCCCGACCGGCGGTGTCTCCCCGGCCAACGCGGGCACATACCTGGCGCTCAAGAACGTCGGCTGCGTCGGCGGCAGCTGGATGCTGCCGGGCGACGCGATCGCCGCGAAGGACTGGGGCCGCGTCGAGTCGCTGGCCCGCGAGGCGTGCGCTATCGCAGGTGAGCTGTCTCGTTGAGCAGACGCACGCTCGCGTTGCCGTCGGCGTAGTACGCGACCGCGCTGAGGGAAGCCGCCGCGAGGTCCATCCTGAACAGGGTCTCGGGCGGGGCGCCGAGGGCGAGCCGCACCAGGGTCTTGATCGGTGTCACGTGGGTGACCAGGAGGACCGTGCGGCCCCGGTACGTCTCGGTGAGACGGTCGCGTGCCGCGGCCACGCGGGCCGCCACCGCCGCGAAGCTCTCGCCGCCGCCGGTGGGGGGCGCGTCCTGGGATGCCAGCCAGGCGTTCATATCGGCCGGGTGGCGGTCCCGTACCTCCTTGAAGGTCAGGCCCTCCCACGCGCCGAAGTCCGTCTCGCGCAGCCCGTCCTCGGTCGTGATGCCGAGATCCAGGCGGGCCGCCACCGCCTGGGCCGTTTCCTGGCAGCGCTTCAGCGGGGATGCCACGATCGCCTCGATCGTGCCTCGTCGGTGCAGCGCTGCCGCCGCCCGGGCCGCCTGGTCCCGGCCCGTCTCGGAGAGCACCGGGTCGGTGCCGCCGCTGCCGCTGAAGCGTTTCTCCGGGGTCAGGGCGGTTTCGCCGTGGCGGAGCAGGACGAAGGTGGCGGGGGTGCCGAGGTCCGGGCCCGCACCTCTGGCGGGGCCCACCGGGGCCCCGTCAGAGGGCCGGCGCACTAGAGGCCCGACTCCGAGGTGCGGACCAGGATGCGGCGGCAGTTCTCGCAGCGCACCACGGCGTCGGGGGCCGCGGCGCGGACCTCGTTCAGCTCCGTGATGTTCAGCTCAAGGCGGCAGCCCTCGCAGCGGCGCTGGAAGAGCTTGGCGGCGCCGACGCCGCCCTCCTTCTCGCGGAGCTTGTCGTAGAGCTTGAGGAGGTCCGCCGGGATCGAGGCGGCGACGACCTCGCGCTCCTTGGCGACCGACGCCGCCTCGGTGTCCAGCTCGCCGGCGGCCTGGTCGCGGCGGGCCGTCGCGTCGTCGGTCTTCGCCTGGACGGAGGCGAGGCGGTCGGTCAGCTCGCTCACCCGCTCCTGCGCGGACTCACGGCGCTCCATGACCTCGAGGACGACGTCCTCCAGGTCGCCCTGGCGCTTGGCGAGCGAGGCGATCTCGCGCTGGAGGTTCTCCAGGTCCTTGGGCGAGCTGACGGTGCCGGAGTCGAGGCGCTTCTGGTCGCGGGCGGCACGCTGGCGGACCTGGTCGACGTCCTGCTCGGCCTTGGTCTGCTCGCGGGCGCAGTCGCTCTCCTCGGTGGTCGCGGCGACGTGCAGGTCACGCAGCTGCGTGAGGTCCTTGCCGAGCGACTCCAGTTCGGCGTGCTCGGGCAGCGACTTCTTCTTGTGCGCGAGCTGCTGGAGGCGGACGTCCAGGTCCTGGACGTCCAGGAGACGGATCTGGTCGGCGGGCGCGGCGTTCAGTTGGGGGCTCCAAAGGTCGAAACGGGGTTGTTGGACGCCGCGTGGGCGGTCCAGGGGTCGGTGGGTGTGCGCGAGACGTGGACGCGCAGGCCCCAGCCTTCGCGGTCGGAGATCTCCTCGAGCTGGCTCGCGGCCAGTTCGCACCAGGGGGACTCGGTGGCCCAGTGCGCGGCGTCGAGCAGCGCGAGCGGGGAGTGCTCACGGGCCTCGCTCGCCGGGTGGTGGCGCAGGTCGGCGGTGAGGAAGGCGTCGACTCCGGCGGCGCGTACGTCGTCGAAGAGGCTGTCGCCGGAGCCGCCGGAGACCGCGACGGTACGGATGACCGCATCCAGGTCGCCCGCGACCCGGATGCCCTGGGCCGTGGCGGGGAGGCGGTCGGCGGCGGTGCCCGCGAGCTCGCGCAGGGTCACCGGGTGGTCGAGCTCACAGACCCGGCCGAGGCCGCGGCGGCCCGAGGGGTCCGTCGGGTCGGGCACCAGGGGGCGCACGACCCGGACGCCGAGGGCGCCCGCGAGGGCGTCGCTGACGCCGGGGTCGGCCTTGTCGGCGTTGGTGTGGGCGACGTGCAGCGCGATGTCGTTCTTGATCAGGGTGTGCACGACCCGGCCCTTGAAGGTGGACGCCGCGACCGTCGTCGTACCGCGCAGATAGAGCGGGTGGTGCGTGATCAGCAGGTCAGCGCCCAGCTCGACGGCCTCGTCGACGATCTCCTGGACCGGGTCGACGGCGAACAGCACCCGGGTGACCTGGGCGTCCGGGTCGCCGACGACCGTGCCGACCGCGTCCCATCCCTCGGCGAGGGAGGCGGGCCAGAGGGTGGCGAGCGCGGCGGTTGCTTCAGACAGGCGGGGCACGCAGACAGGTTACCTGCGCTGCGTGCCCCACCCCTAAGACAGGTTCTCCGGGCTCTCGTCCCCGGTCAGCCGATCAGGTCGGCGCGCAGGTCCTTCAGGACCTCCTCGGCCGCCGTGACGCCGAGTCCGAGGTACCAGGTCTCGTCCGGGACGTCCTTGGCCTGCCCCTTCTTCACCGCGCCGAGCTTCTTCCAGAGCGGGTTGTCCTCGGCGCTCGCGCGCTGGGTCTTCTTCGCGTCGCCGTAGACGCCGGTGAAGATCCAGTCGGCGTCCGCGGAGTCGATCTTCTCCGGGCTGATCTCCGTCGCCAGGTCGTCGATCTGCTGGTTCTTCGGCCGCGGGATGCCGGCGTCGTCGAGGATCGTGCCGATGAAGGAGGCCTTGGCGTAGAGGCGGATGCGGTCCGGCATGTAGCGGAGCATGGTCACGGTCGGGGCCGTGCCGCCGTTGGCCTTCTTCACGTCGGCGCCGAGCTGCTTCACGTTCTTGTCGTACGCGGCGAGGTTCGCCTCGGCCCTGGCCTTCTCGTCGAGGGCGGAGGCGTTGAGGAGGTAGTTCTCCTTCCACGTGAAGCCGGGGCGGATGGAGAAGACGGTCGGGGCGATCTTGGCGAGCTGCGGGTAGAGCTTGGCGGCGCGCAGCTCGCTGCCGAGGATCAGGTCGGGGTGGAGGTTCGCGATGGCCTCCATGTTGAGGGCGTTGATGGTGCCCACGTTCTTGGGGCTGCCCGCGTCCTTCTCCAGGTAGGACGGGATGCCGTCGTCGCCCTCGGTGGGGGCGTAGCCGACGGGCTTGATGCCGAGGGAGACGACGTTGTCGAGCTCGCCGACGTCGAGGACGACGACGCGCTGCGGCTTCTTCTTGATCTCGGTCTTGCCGAGCGCGTGGGTGAGGGTGCGCGGGAACTCGCCGGCCTTCGCCGTCGTGCCCATCCTCGCCGTCTGCTCGGCGGCCTTGGAGAAGTCGTCGCCGCCCTGGGCCACGGCCTTGGAGCCGGAGCCGTTGTCACCGCCCGCCTTGCCGGAGCCGTCGTCACCGGAACCGCAGGCGGTGAGGGCGAGGGCGGCGGCCGCCGTGGCGGCCAGGGCCGCGACGCGCGTACGGGGGCGTATGAGCATGGGTGTGCTCCAGTTCCGGGTGCACAAGATGTGCACAGCAATTAGTTAGGTAAACCTAACATCAGGCACGTCGGGGGCCGTTCACCCCTCCCCAGCACATCCGGCGCGCGCCTCTCAGCAGATTGCGGGCACGGCCACCCTTTGGTGTGAAGCGGGCGGTCGTGGATGCCCTGGAGGTACGTACGAAAACTAGCTTCGGCCGTGCAGAACACCCGAGGGGGGACGAGCGGAGGTGACAGATCCCCATGACGGCCCTGGCCCTGGAGACCGCGCCGGAGATGCGGCCGCGGCCGCCGCGCACCGGCTGCGTGATCACGGCGGACGCGTCGTACGCGGCACGGCTCGCGTACGACGGCACCTCGTGGTTCCCGCAGCGGTGGACGCTGGACGGCCCTGAGCCGTACGCGGTGCCGCTGCCCGGACACCAGCCCGAGGAGCCGGGCACCGACGTCCTGCCGCTGACCGACGGCCGGGTGCTGATCCGGCGCCGGGCCGACGGGCGGCGCCACCTGTTCGCCCTGCTGTACCCGACGGGACCGGACACGGGCGAGGTGCCGCTCGGCGCCGTCGAGTGCGACGAGCTCGACCTGCTGCCGCCGTCGCCGGACGGGCGCAGCGCGTACGCCCTGGAGCCGGGCGAGAAGTCCACCCATGTGTGGCTGGTGGCGGGCGGCGCGTTCGGTCCCGAGCATGTGGCCGAGGTGCCGGGGCGGTGTTCGGGCGGGGTGTGGCTGGACCGTACGGGGCGGCTGCTCGCCCTCGACCGGGAGCCGGCGGACGGCGGGCCCGTCAAGACGGTCGCGGTCGATCTGGAGCGGGGCGGTGAGGTGACGCCGCTGCTCCAGATCACCGAGGAGAGCGACGACCGGCTGCTCATCGCCGATCTCGACAGCGGGCTCATCCTGGTCCGCTCGGACGCGGCGACGCCGGGTGTGCCCCGGCTCGGCTGGGGCGTGCTGGGCTCGACGCTGCCGATCCGCTTCCCGCAGGCGCTGCGGGTCGCGGAGTGCACGGTGACGCCGTTCGCGGTGCAGCCCGGGCAGACGCTGCTGCCGGAGAGCTGCGCGGTGGCGCTGCGGATCGACGGCCCCGCGGGCGGTGCCGACGGTGGACCGTGGCTCGGGCTGTGGCGGCCGTCCGACGCGCCGTTGCATCAACTGGCGGCACCGGCGGGCTGGTTGGCGGGAAGCGGCTTCTGGTCACGCGAAGGAGTGCTTTCTCTTCCCTGTGTGACGCAGGAGGTGTCGTGCGGGCTCGCTCGGGTACCAGCCCCTGAGCCATCGGTTGCGGCCGCGGACGGACAGCCCGCACCGGCCGTCCCCGAGGCACCGTCGGCACCGCGTCCGGTCCCCCTGGGGCAGGCGCCGCTCGGTGGGCGCACGGCGGGTGGTTAGACTCGCCGGGCTGTAAGTAAAGGATCTTGTAAGGGTTTACGGGGTGAGTTTTCCGATGACGGGAAGCAACGGCAGGAACGGCGGCACGGAGACCATGGAGCGCCACGAGCGCGTGGAGGCCTCGGCCTCCGGTGGTTCCGGGCGGCACCGCGGCACGGTCGCCGCGTCGGCGGCGGCTCCGAGTGAGCAGTCCGAGCCGCGCGGGCGGCATCGCGGGGCGCGGGCCGACGAGGCATAGGTTCCGTTCAGAACGGTACGGAGGGGCCCGGTGACCGACCAGTCACCGGGCCCCTCCTGTCGTGCGGGAAGCCTTCCGGGTCAGCCGTGCTTGAGGCCGAGCACCTCCGCCGCCGCGAAGGTCTCGTTCGGCGGGCGGTCCTGGTAGTGCGGGGTGAGCAGTGCGTCGAGCTCGTCGTAGGTGAACGCGTCCTTCTCCGTGTCGAACTTCGCCCGCACCTGCGGCCGTTCGACGATGGCCACCATGCCGCCGTGCACGACGAGGAGCTGGCCGTTGACATGCGACGCGGACGGTCCCGAGAGGTAGCCGACCAGCGGGGCCACGTGTTCGGGGGCGAGCGGGTCGAGGCCGTCGGCGGGCTGGGCGAACCCGGCGAAGACGTCCTCCGTCATCCGGGTGCGGGCGCGGGGGCAGATGACGTTCGCCGTGACGCCGTACTTGGCGAGGGCCAGGGCGGTGGAGGTGGTCAGGCCGACGATGCCGCCCTTCGCCGCCGCGTAGTTGGGCTGGCCCGCGCTGCCCGCGAGGAACGCCTCCGAGGAGGTGTTCACGATGCGGCCGTAGACCGGGGCTCCGCTCGTCTTGGAGCGGTCGCGCCAGTGGCGGGCCGCGAAGTGGGTGGTGTTGTAGTGGCCCTTGAGGTGGACGTGGATGACCGAGTCCCACTCGTCCTCGGTCATCGAGAAGATCATGCGGTCGCGCAGGATGCCGGCGTTGTTGACCAGGATGTCGAGCTGTCCGTAGGTGTCGACGGCCGACTGGACCAGTTCCGCCGCCTGTTGGTGATCGGTGACATCGCCGGTGTGGGCGGTGGCCGTGCCGCCCGACGCCCGGATCTCCTGGGCCACCTGTTCGGCCGGGGTGGCGTCCGCCGCCCCCGAGCCGTCCCTGCCGGGCTGCCCGAAGTCGTTGACGACGACGTTCGCGCCGAGGCGGGCCAGTTCCAGGGCTTCGGCCCGGCCGAGGCCGCGGCCTGCGCCGGTGACGATCGCCGTGCGGCCCTTGAGCGGCGTTGACATGGTGGGCGTTTCCTCTCGGTCGTCGGGTGCGGCTCTCGTCGTGGGCGGTCGCGCAGTTCCCCGCGCCCCTGAGGCGCCGAGCGCACCCGGCAGGGCTAGATCTCGATGCAGGTGCGGAGGGCGGAGCCGGTGCGCATCTGGTTGATGGCCTCGTTGATGTCCGCCAGAGGCACCCGGTGGGTGATCAGGGATTCCAGGTCGATGCGGCCCGCGCGCCACAGAGCGATGGCCCGCTCGTAGGACGCGAGGACGTCGCCGCCGCCGTACATGGACGGCAGGATGCGCTTCTCGTCGAAGAACAGCTCGAACATGTTGAGCTGGAGGACGTCGTCCATGGCACCGGCGCCGACCACGACGAGCGTGCCGCCGCGCCGGGTCGTCTCGTACGCGGTGCGGGCGGTGGCCGACTTGCCGACGACCTCGAAGACGTAGTCGAACCCCTCACCGGCCGTCAGCCGCTGCTTGGCGTCGCCGAGCGCGTCCGGGGCGACGGCCTCGGTCGCTCCGAACCGCAGCGCCGCCTCGCGCCGCGACTCCACCGGGTCGACGGCCACGATCTGCGCCGCGCCCTTGAGCCGGGCGCCCTGGATCGCGGAGATGCCGACGCCGCCGCAGCCGATGACCGCCACCGACGAACCGGCCGCCACATCGGCGGTGTTGATGGCCGAGCCGAGCCCGGTGGTGACGCCGCAGCCGATGAGCGCGGCGATGTCGAACGGGACGTCGTCGGGGATCGGGACCGCGCACCCCGCGTCCACCACGACCTCCTCGGTGAACGTACCGGTGCCCGCGAAGCCGAAGACGTCCCCGCCGGGACGCTTGAAGTTGGGGGTGCCGGCGTTCATGAACCCGGCGAGGCAGAGCTGGGTCTGGCCGCGCTTGCAGGCCGGACAGGCGCCGCAGGCGGGCAGCCAGCAGACGAGCACCCGCTGGCCGACGCTCAGCCCGGTGACCCCGTCGCCGACGTCGACGATCTCACCGGCGCCCTCGTGCCCGGGGACGAACGGCGCCGGCTGCGGCAGGACGCCGTTCATCGCGGAGATGTCGGAGTGGCACAGGCCCGTCGCCCGGACCCGGATCCTCACCTTTCCCGGACCGAAGCCGACCGCCTCGACGTCGTCCAGTACTTCGAGTTTGTCCTGGCCTATCTCGTGCAGTACGGCTGCTCGCATGGGGTGCGGCTCCTTCGCGTCTCTGCTGCGTGTACGTCCCTGCGTGTACGTCGTTCAGGTGTGGTCGATGAGCGTGTCCGCCAGGACCGGGGCCTCGTCGCGCTCCACGGCCGTCACCGTCACCTGCACCCGGTTCGGCTGCTGCCACATGCGCACGCGCAGCGTCTCGCCCGGGAAGACGACACCGGCGAAGCGGGTGCTGTAGCGGGTGACGCGGGAGACGTCGCCGTCGAGGGCCGTGTCGACGACGGCCTTGAGGGTCATGCCGTAGCTGCACAGGCCGTGCAGGATCGGCTTGTCGAAGCCGGCCAGCTTGGCGAACTCGGGGTCCGCGTGCAGCGGGTTCCAGTCGCCGGAGAGGCGGTAGAGCAGGGCCTGCTCCTCGCGGATCGGGCGGTCGACGGTGCGGTCGGGCGCGCGGTCCGGGACCTCCAGGCGCTCGGAGGGGCCGCGCTCGCCGCCGAACCCGCCTTCGCCGCGGACGAAGATCTGGGAGTCGGCGGTCCACAACGGCCCGTCGGCGTCGGCGACTTCGGTGCGCAGGACGAGGACGGCCGCCTTGGTCTTGTCGTAGACGGCGGCGACCCTGGACGTGGTCGTCGCCGCGCCCCGCACCGGGATCGGGCGGTGCATCTCGATCGTCTGCCCGCCGTGCAGCACGTGCGCGAGGTTCACGTCGACGCCCGGGGCGCCGAGCCCGCCGACGACTCCCATGCCGGCGCCCGCGACGGTGGCGAAGCTGGGCAGGACGTGCAGCGCCGACTCCAGGGTGTAGCGCAGCTCGTCGGGGTCGGTGGCGGGGACACCGGCGCCGAGGCCCAGGTGGTAGAGCTGGATGTCCTTGTGGTCCCAGGTGATCTCGGCGGACCTGGGCTCGGCGGCCACGGCCTTCGCTGCGTCGATGGGCATCAGACAGGCGCTCCTCAGACTGACGGGTCGTACGGATCAAGACCTCGGTGCGGCCGTCCGCACCGTCGGCCGCACCGAGGTCGTCACGGGCCGGGCAGAACGTGTCCGGCAGAACGCATTCGGTAGAACGCATCCGGTAGAACGTGTTCTCATCCACCCGGCGACCTCATGTATAGCCAAGAGGCGGTGGGTTGGGAAGGGTGCGGCCACACCTTTCTGACTGGGCGTCAGATGGGCCGGGTGTGACATTTGTACCGGCGGACCGTGGACAGTCGTGTCTGCCGCGGGCCCGCCGCCGCTCCGTACCGTCGGTGTCATGACGACAACGACACCGGCGGTGTCCTTCACGGGGGCCGTCAAGACATTCGGGGACGTCCGCGCGGTCGACGGCCTGACGCTGCGGATCGACGCGGGCGAGACGGTCGCGCTGCTCGGCCGCAACGGCGCGGGCAAGTCCACCGCCATCTCCCTGCTGCTCGGTCTGGACGAGCCCGACGAAGGGCGCGTGGAGCTGTTCGGCACGTCGCCGCAGACCGCGGTGCGCGCCGGGCGGGTCGGGGCGATGCTCCAGGAGGGCCGGGCCGTGCCCCGGGTCACCGTCGCCGAACTGGTCGGCTTCGTGGCCCGCCGCTACCCGGCGCCGATGGACGTGCCGGAGGCGCTGCGGCTCGCGGGGGTCGGGGAGCTGGCGGACCGCCGCGTCGACAAGCTGTCGGGCGGCCAGACGCAGCGGGTGCGGTTCGCGGTGGCGCTGGCCGGGAACCCCGCGCTGATCGTCCTGGACGAGCCGACAGCGGCGCTCGACGTGGAGGCCCGGCACGCGTTCTGGGCGTCGATGCGGGCGTACGCGCGGCGCGGCCACACGGTGCTGTTCTCCACGCACTACCTGGAGGAGGCCGACGCGCACGCCGACCGGATCGTCGTCGTCGACCACGGCCGCCTCGTCGCCGACGGCAGCGGGGACGAGCTGCGCCGGGCCGGCGGCGGCAGCCTGGTCGCCTTCGACCTCGCCGGGCGCGGCACGGAGGGGCTCGCGCTGCTGCCGGGGGTGGTCTCGGTGGAGATCCGCGGCGACCGGGCACGGCTGCGCACCGAGGACCCGGACGCCACGGTGATGGCGCTGGCCGCGCTGGACGCCGTACGGAATCTGGAGGTGGCACCGGCCTCCCTGGACGACGCCTTCCTGGCGCTGACCGGCACCGACGACCTCGACGAGCAGCTGGAGCGTGTGTGATGTGGGACTACCTGCGGCTCGAAGTGCGGCGCACGCTGCGCGACGGCCGGTATGTGATCGGCACGGTCGCGATGCCCGTGATGATGTATCTGCTCTTCACCAACCTCGGCTCTGACGACGGAAGTTGGAAGACGACGTCGATGGTCGGGATGGCCGCGTACGGGGCGCTCGGCGCGGCGATGAACACGGCGGGCGGAGTCGCCGAGGACCGGGCGATCGGCTGGCTGCGGCAGCTGCGGATCACGCCGATGGCGCCGTACCAGGGCGTCGTGGGCCGGGCCCTGACGGGCGCGGTGACCGTGCTGCCCGCCGTCGCGGCGGTGCTGGTGGCGGGCGCGGCGGTGAACGGCGTGCGGCTCGACCTGTGGAAGTGGCCGGTCATCGTCGTCCTGCTGTGGCTGGGCTCGCTGCCCTTCACGCTGCTCGGCCTCGGCAACGGCTACCGGCTGACGTCGCAGGCGCTGGGCGGGCTGAACATGCTCTGCTATCTGGGGCTCGCGGTGCTCGGCGGCCTGTGGTTCCCGGTGGCACTGTTCCCCGGCTGGCTGCGGCAGGTGTCGTCGTTCACGCCGACGAACCGGTTCGCACAGCTCGGCACGGCCGTCGCCGACGGGCACGCGCCCTCGCTCGCCGCCCTGGCGATTCTGGTCGGCTGGCTGCTGGCCTTCGGTTCGTACGCTGTGGTCTCGTACCGCAGGGCCGCTCGGACCATCTGAGACGGAACGGGAACGGGGAGTTCTGATCATGGCGCTGAAGGAACAGTGGCGGGCGTGGCAGATCGCGCGCGACGAGTGGAAGGCGGAGAACGCGCGGGTCAAGGCCGAGCAGCGCGCCTGCCGCAAGGAGGGCCGTCCGGTCGAGCAGCTGGGCCCGTCGCTCAACGGGTTCACGATGCTGCCGTGGCTGCTGATGGGCCTGGGCGCCTTCTCCAACCTGATGCAGGGGAAGACACCCAACCCGTGGATCGGCGGCATCGCCCTGCTGACCTTCAACTCCCTCTACATCTATGTGGTGTTCAGGGCCTTCCACAAGGAGACGCGGGAGGCGACGTCCACGCACGTCGCGGTCGGCCTGATGACCGTGCTGACGTGTGCGCTCGCCGGCGGTTACGGCGGCAGCTGGCTGACGTTCTTCCCGCTGCTCGGCCTCGCGGTCGGCGCGCTCGCCCGGGGCCACAACATCGGCCGGATCGGCCTGGGGCTGAGCGTTCTCGGCGGTGTCGTCGGCGCGCTGCGCGAGGGCTGGGACGCGATCAGCGTCTTCTACGGGACGTTCCTGTCCACGATGGTGACGGCGGCGATCCTCTCGCTCGCCGAGACCGTACGTGAACTGCGCTCGGCCCGCGAGGAGTTGGCCCGGCAGGCCGTGGAGAAGGAGCGGCTGCGCTTCTCCCGCGACCTGCACGACCTGCTCGGGCACACCCTGTCGGTGATCGTGGTGAAGTCGGAGGCGGCGCGGCGGCTCGCGCCGCGCAGCATGGACGCGGCCCTGGAGCAGATCACCGACATCGAGGCGGTCGGCCGGCAGGCGCTCACCGAGATCCGCGAGGCGGTCACCGGGTACCGCGAGGGCAGCCTCGCCACCGAGCTGGACAACGCGCGCTCGGCGCTCACCGCCGCCGGGATCGAGCCCGTCGTCCGGCAGTCGGGGCCGCCGCTGTCCGCGCAGACGGAGGCGCTGCTGGGCTGGGTGGTGCGCGAGGCGGTCACCAACGCCGTCCGCTACAGCGCGGCCGGCACCTGCACCGTCACCGTCGAGGGGACGGCGGAGCGGGTGCGGCTGCGGGTCGTCGACGACGGCTCGGGGCCGCCGTCCGGCACGGCCGGTTCCGGGGTCGGCGGCACCGGCCTGAAGGGGCTCACCGAACGGCTCGCCACGGCGGGCGGGTCACTGACGGCCGGGCCGGGGCCGCGCGGCGGATTCACCGTGACGGCCGAACTCCCCGTCGGTGAGGGTGAGTCGGCGCGGGACGCCGAACTGACGGAAGCCAGCACGTAAGGTCACCCCGTGACGACAGAGATGCCGCAGGACCATCGGCCCGCGAAGAGTGTGCGCGTGCTGCTCGCGGAGGACCAGGGGATGATGCGGGGCGCGCTGGCGCTGCTGCTCGGCCTGGAGGAGGACATGGAGGTCGTCGCGCAGGTCTCGGCCGGTGACACCATCGTCGACACGGCGCTGACGTGCCGGCCCGACGTCGCTCTCCTCGACATCGAGCTGCCGGGGCGCAGCGGGCTCGACGCCGCCGCCGAGCTGCGCGATCAGGTGCCGGACTGCCGGGTGCTGATCCTGACCACGTTCGGGCGGCCCGGGTATCTGCGGCGGGCCATGGAGGCCGGGGCCGCGGGGTTCCTCGTCAAGGACGGGCCCGTCGAGGATCTCGCCGAGTCCATCCGCAAGGTGCTGCGCGGGGAGACGGTGGTCGATCCGGCGCTGGCCGCCGCGGCGCTCTCGGCGGGGCCGAGTCCTCTGACGGCGCGGGAGGCCGATGCCCTGCGTGCATCGGCCGACGGGGCGACGGTCTCCGACATCGCCGGGAAGCTGCATCTCTCGGAGTCGACGGTGCGGAACTACCTCTCTTCGGCGATCGGCAAGACGGGCACCCGCAACCGTATGGAGGCCATGCGCTCCGCGCGTCAGCAGGGTTGGCTGTAGAGCGCGGCTCGCGTCGTGGCTGGTCGCGCAGTTCCCCGCGCCCCTGAGCGAGCGGAGCTCGCTTCATCCCGGGTGGAACTCGATCCGTCGGCCGGCACCTTCTCGGCAGAGCTGCTGGTGTCGCCTCCCCTGGTGGACGGTCTGCCGC